>NZ_JBIAUY010000006.1:363925-480746 GCF_042893475.1 Streptomyces sp. NPDC001604
GCCTCACGCTCCGCGCTCGCCGCCGCGTCAGTGCCTGGTGTGCCGCTGGACGCGGCGGCGTCCGGCAGAGGGCCGGGGGCGACACGGCGCAAGGCCGCGCGGGCGGCGTCGGCGGGCCTTGCCTCGCTGCCCTGCGAGGCCTGTTCCTGCCCGGGGGGCTTCTGCGTCGCCGGCTCCTGGTCCGCGTCCCGCTCGGCTGCGGGTTCGCGGCCCGCGGTGCTCCCCTGCCCCGGGCCTCCGGTGCCGGACCTCTCCCGTTGCCGTGCCTCCCTCAGTGCCCGGCGGGCCTCGTCGGCCGGGCCCGGGGTCATGTCGGCCTCCGGAGGGTGACCAGGTCGGTGAGTTCGCGGTCGGTCAGTTCGGTGAGGGCCGCCTCGCCGGAGCCGAGGACGGCGTCGGCCAACGCCCGCTTGGACTCCAGCATTTCGGCGATGCGGTCCTCGACCGTGCCCTCGGTGATGAGGCGATGGACCTGGACCGGCTGGGTCTGCCCGATGCGATAGGCGCGGTCGGTGGCCTGTTCCTCGACCGCCGGGTTCCACCAGCGGTCGAAGTGGATGACATGGCCCGCGCGGGTCAGGTTCAGGCCGGTGCCGGCCGCCTTCAGCGACAGCACGAGTACGGGGGTCGCGCCGCTCTGGAAGCGGTCCACCATCCGTTCGCGCTCCGGAACCGGCGTACCGCCGTGGAGCAGGTCCACCGGGACCGCCCGGGAGGCCAGGTGCGCGGTGATAAGGCGGGCCATCCCCACGTACTGGGTGAACACCAGCGCCGAGCCGTCCTCCGCGAGCAGCGTGTCCAACAGCTCGTCCAGGAGGGCGAGTTTGCCGGAACGCACGAGCAGCCGTTCGCCCTGGGCGGCCTCCTCCTTGAGATACAGCGCGGGGTGGTTGCAGATCTGCTTCAGCGCGCCGAGCAGCTTGAGCACCAGGCCCCGCCGTGCGATGCCGTCCGAGGTCTCGATGGCCAGCATCGACTCCCGCACCACCGCTTCGTAGAGGGCGGCCTGTTCGCGGGTGAGCGGCACCGGATGGTCCGTCTCCGTCTTGGGCGGCAGCTCCGGGACGATGCCGGGGTCGGACTTCTTGCGGCGCAGCAGGAAGGGACGCACCAGACGGGCCAGGCGGGTCACCGCCTCCTCGTCCTCGCCGTTCTCCACGGCGCGCGCGTGCCGGGCGCGGAAGGATTTCAGAGGGCCGAGGAGTCCCGGTGTGGTCCAGTCGAGCAGGGCCCAGAGTTCGGAGAGGTTGTTCTCCACGGGGGTGCCGGTGAGGGCCACGCGCGCCGGGGACGGGATGGTGCGCAGGGCCTTCGCCGTTGCCGAGTACGGGTTCTTGACGTGCTGCGCCTCGTCCGCGACGACCATGCCCCAGCGCTGCTCGGCCAGTCGGGGTGCCGCCGTCCGCATCGTGCCGTAGGTGGTGAGGACGAAGCCGTCGGTCAGGTCGTCCAGGGTGCGGTCCGGGCCGTGGAAGCGGCGGACGGGGACGCCGGGCGCGAACCGGGTGATCTCCCGCTGCCAGTTGCCGAGCAGGGAGGCCGGGCAGACGACCAGGGTCGGCTCGCTGCGGGCGCGCTTGAGGTGGAGCGCGATGAGGGTGATCGTCTTGCCGAGCCCCATGTCGTCGGCGAGGCAGCCGCCCAGCCCGAGGGAGGTCATGAGGTCCAGCCAGGCCAGGCCCCGGAGTTGGTAGTCGCGGAGGGTGGCGTGCAGCTCCGGGGGCGGTTCGGCGGGGCGCACCCCGGCCGTCAGACGGTCACGCAGGGCCGCCAATGCGCCGACCGGTACCGCCTCGACCGTCTCGCCGTCGACCTCCGCGCTGCCGCTGAGCGCGACCGAGAGCGCGTCGACCGGGTCGAGCAGGCCCAGTTCGCGCTTGCGGGCCTTGCGAACCAGGGCGGGGTCGACCAGGACCCAGCGGTCCCGCAGCCGCACCACCGGGCGGTGGGCTTCGGCGAGGGCGTCCATCTCGGCCTCGCTGAGCGGGTCGCCGCCGAGCGCCAACTGCCAGCGGAACTGCAGGAGTTCCTCGCTCTCGAAGAAGCCGGTGCCGTCGGTCGCGGAGCCCGGCGCGGGCCGTACCACCGCGGCCGCGCTCAGGTCCTGGGCGAGGTCCCGGGGCCAGTGCACGGCGACCCCGGCGGCCGCGAGCCTCGTCGCCGCCACGCCGAGCAGTTCGCCCAGCTCCTCGTCGTACAGCGGCAGGACGTCGGGCACGTCCTGCTCGGAGAGCCGGTCCAGCGGCGGCCAGATCCGGGCCGCGCGCCGCACGGCGAGGGCCGCGTCCACACGTGCGCGCGGGCCGAACGCCGCGTCCGCCTCACCCGCCCACAGGGCCGCCGCGTCGGTGATCAGTGTGGGGTCGGCGAGGCTGTGCACCTGGACGATCGCGGCGCCCGCGGTGCGCACTCCCTCGTCCCGGTCGAACAGCTCGTACGCCGACAGGTCGAGGCGGAGTGAGATGCGCACGCCCGCGTCCATGCCGGCGGCGACCTCGGCGGCCCAGTCGTGGGCTTCGGGCAGGCGCTGCGGGCGGCGGTCGGCGAAGGGCCTGCCGGAGGCGTGCGGGGCGGCGGGGGTGCGCGGGAGGGTGTCGGCGACCGCGTCCAGGAAGGAGCGCATCAGCGCCGCCGGCTCGGGCAGCCGCAGTGGGCCCGGTCCGGGCAGCGGGACCGCATGGCCCTCGTACGGCAGGGCCGCGGCGACCGACCGGATGTGCGCGATGTCGTCGGGGTCCAGGGGGCCGGCCCGCCAGGCGTCGTGCCCGGTGGGCGTCAGGCCGGGCAGCAGGCGTCCGCGGGCGATCAGCCGCAGTGCGTGCAGTGCGGCCGCGCCCCAGCAGGCGGTGGCGGGGTGGGCGGCCGGGTCGCGCCGGGCGCGAACGAGATGGGGCAGTGCCTCGCCGACCGGGAGGGAGAGCGCGGGCGCGGTCCTGCGCCGTACTCCCGCGCCGTGCGGTCGTACGACCGTGAGCTCGGTGTCCCCGGCGGTCAGCGGGCCGCCCTCCGGGTCCCAGAAGGCGATCCGGCCGTCCCGCGGCAGCGGGGCGGGCAGGAAGACGGCCGCAAGCCGGACGGGCACGGACTCCCCCGCGCCCCGCTCCCCCGCTCGCGCGGCCATCGCGGCCGTGTCGCTCATACGACCTGTCACCTCCCGTCCCGTGAGTCGGATCAGACGTCTTCGACTCTACGGGCGGGGTCTGACAATCCGCTCCGGGGACGGTCCCGGGCCCGCCGCGTCACGGAACCGTGCGGGAGACGACGTAGAAGAACGGGTTCTTCCTGTTACCCAGGCTCATCATCACGTACTGGGTGGGCTTGGGTGCCTTCTGCTCGTGGACCAGGCCGTACCAGGGGCCCGGGCTGGTGAAGTCCCAGCCGGTGATCTTCTGGTCGCGGGCGCTGATGGTGATCTCGCCCCGCTTCAGATCGGCACGGGTGACGCCCATGTCGTGCAGGAAGACGTCGAGGTTGCGCAGGGGGGTCTGGAACTGGACGTAGAGACGGCTGGTCTTCCAGTTGTTCGTCTCATAGCTGGCGACCTTGCCCGAGGGGTGCGGCATCGGCACCTGGTAGAGGCGGCGCTGCACCTGCGACGGCCAGCCCTTGGTCAGACCGGTCGCCGCGTACTTGGCCTCCTTGTCCTTGCCGCTGTCGCGGCTCTGGTTGGCGGAGATCACCAGATAGCCGGCCGGTACGCCGATGAGCAGCACGATGATGAGCAGGGTGAGCGCCCTGCGGCGGATCTTGTGCCGGCGGTCCTCGGCCGGCTTCTGCGGCTCGTCCGGGGGCAGGGCCTGACGCGGCAGCGAGGCGGTCATGCGCTGTCCCGGGCGGAGCGGCGGGTCTCCAGGTACCGCCCGTAGCGCTCGTGCCGCTCGACCCTGCGCCGATTGGCGCGGCGGAAGCGGCGGGCGACCAGCCGGGCGAGGTCGGCGGCGCCGACCATGCCGGCCTCGGGGCCGAGCTGGGCGCGCGCGATACGGGCCTCGGGGCGGTAGCCGCGGCCGGTGAGCTGACGCTTGAAGGCGTCCCGGGCGGGCCCGATCAGCAGGTCGTCGGCTGCCGAGACGCCGCCGCCGATCACGAAGCAGGACGGGTCCAGGGCGGCCGCCAGGTTCGCGATGCCGACGCCCAGCCACTGCCCGATGTCCTGCAGCAGCTCGATGCACATCGCGTCACCCTCGCGGGCCAGCTCGGTAATCATCGGGCCGGTGATGTCGGCGATGTTGCCCTTGACGTGCTCGATGATCCCGTACGCCACCGGGGAGTCGGCGGCGGCCAGTTCCTTGGCCTCGCGGACCAGCGCGTTGCCGGAGCTGTACTGCTCCCAGCAGCCGCGGTTGCCGCACGGGCAGCGGTGGCCGCCCGGCACGACCTGCATATGACCGAACTCACCCGCGACGCCGTACTTGCCGCGCTTGACCTGGCCGTCCTCCAGGATCGCGCCGCCGATGCCGGTGCCCAGCGTGATCATGACGAGGTGGTCCTCGCCGCGGCCGGCGCCGAAGCGCCACTCGGCCCAGGCGGCGGAGTTCGCGTCGTTGTCGACCAGGACCGGTACGGCCAGACGGCCGGCGAGGCGGTCTCGCAGCGGCTCGTTGCGCCAGGACAGGTGGGGGGCGAACAGGATGCGGTTGCGGTCGGCGTCGACCCAGCCGGCCGCGCCGATGCCCACCGCGTGCACGTCGTGCCGGTCGGAGAGGTCCAGGACCAGTTCGACGATGGTGTCCTCGACGACCTTGGGGCTCTTGGACTTGTCCGGGGTCTCCGCGCGGAGCTTCTCCAGGATGTTGCCGTCGGCGTCGACGACGCCCGCCATCACTTTTGTGCCGCCGATGTCGATGCCGACCGTGGGCACGCGGGGTGCGGTCAGGTGGGAGCGGCGCTCCCGGGTGCCGACGGTACGGAGCGCGGGGGCACGCCTGGACCCTATGGGGGCGGTGAAGTTGCCGTAGGTGCTCATCAAGGCCCGATTCTGCCTCACCGTGGGTAAGGGTGCTGTGCGGGGGAGCACAGGGAGGCGCCGTGTGTGGCGAAGGCCGCAGACCCAACGGGTTTGTCCTGACATTGCGACGAACCAGGGCCGGCTCCCGACCCCCGGCCCCTCAGGACCGTACGAGCAACTGGAACTCGAACGAGTAGCGCGTCGGGCGGTAGGTGTGGGTGCCGTACTCGACCGCGCGGCCCGTGTCGTCGAAGGTGACGCGCTGCATGGTGAGCAGGGGGGCGCCCTCGGCCTCTGCGAGGCGGTCGGCCTCGGCGGCCGTGGCGGCGCGGGCACCGATCGTCTGGCGGGCGCTGTGCAGGGTGATCCCGGCGGCGCGCATCATGCGGTAGAGGCCCGTGGCCTCCAGCTGTGCGGTGTCCAGGTCGAGCAGGCCCGGCGGGATGAAGTTGCACAGGTACGCCATCGGCTCACCGTGGGCGAGACGCAGGCGCTCCACGCGGTGGACGTCACTGTCCTCGGCCACGTTGAGGGCCGCGGCGACCTCGGCGGTCGCGGGTACGAGCGTGTTGACGAGCACCTTGGTGGCGGGGCGCTGGCCGGCCGCCTCCAGGTCGTCGTAGAGGCTGGACAGCTCCAGGGGGCGCTTGACCTGGCTGTGCACGACCTGCGTGCCCACGCCGCGGCGGCGCACCAGGAGGCCCTTCTCGACGAGCGACTGGATGGCCTGGCGGACGGTGGGCCGGGACAGGCCGAGCCGGGCGGCCAGCTCGATCTCGTTGCCCAGCAGGCTGCCGGGGGTGAGCGCCCCGTGCTCGATCGCCGCTTCGAGCTGCTGGGACAGCTGGAAGTACAACGGCACCGGAGAGCTCCGGTCCACACTGAGCTCGAGCGACGCGGTCGGGTCCACTTCTGGTTTCGGCACGGGGCGAGCGTAGCTCCACGAGTTGTTGACGGGAAGTTGTGTAGTTCGATTGTCCGGACATATGCATTGACAGCGTACGCACTGAACCCTCACTTTGTTTTCATGCGCATCGGGGTCATCGGTACGGGCCGGATCGGCACCATTCATGCGAAGACGCTCAGCCGCAACCGCGACGTGGGGTCGCTGATCCTCACGGATGTGGATCCGGCGCGGGCCCAGGAGCTCGCGCTCCGCCTCGGGGAGACGGCTGCGCCGGGGGTCGACGAGATCTTCAAGTGGGGCGTGGACGCCGTGGTGATCACGACGGCGACGTCGGCCCACGCCGAACTGATCGGTCGGGCAGCACGCTCGGGGCTCCCGGTGTTCTGCGAGAAGCCCATAGCGCTGGATCTGCCCGGCACCCTGCATGCCATCGGCGAGGTCGAGGCGGCCGGGACGATTCTGCAGATGGGCTTCCAGCGCCGCTTCGACGCGGGATACACGGGCGCGCGCAACGCGGTGCTCGCGGGCCGGCTCGGGCGGCTGCACACCGTACGGACCGTGACGTCCGACCAGGTGCCTCCCGCGCCCGGGTGGCTGCGGCTGTCCGGCGGGCTGTACCGGGACGCACTGATCCACGACTTCGACGCGCTGCGCTGGGTGACGGGACACGAGGTCGTCGAGGTGTACGCGGCCGGGTCCGACGCGGGGCCGCCGATGTTCCAGGAGGCGGGTGACGTGGACACGGGGGCCGCGCTGCTCACGCTCGACGACGGCACCCTCGCCACGGCCACGGCGACGCGGCTGAACGGCGCCGGCTACGACGTCCGCATGGAGCTGGCCGGCGAACGCGACCAGATCGTCGTCGGCCTGGACGACCGTACGCCGATCGCGTCCACGGAGCCGACCGGCCCACCGGCCGCGGACAAGCCGTGGTCCGGCTTCCTGGAGCGCTTCGGGCCCGCCTACGAGGCCGAGCTGGCCGCGTTCGTCGAGGTGGTCCTCGGCCGGCGCCCCAACCCCTGCGACGGCCGCGAGGCCCTGCAGGCACTGCGCATCGCCGAGGCCTGCGAGGTCTCCCGACGGGAGCGCAGACAGGTGGCGCTCGCGGAGATCCCGGGCCGCGCCGAGTCCGCGTTCAGATGAGCGGAGATTCCGGAGCGGGCGGAGCCGGCGTTCAGGTGAGCAGGCGTATCGCGGGAGCCGCGGCGTCCGTCGCCATGAGGGACTCGCAGTGGGCGCACCTCAGTTCGTACGGCCGGACCAGATTGGTCTGGATGCTGTTCGTACCCGACTCCTTGGTCTCCGGGCAGTAGTAGCGCAGGTTCAGACGCACCCAGGGGTGGCTGGTGGGCGCCATCCCCCGTCTGCTGTCCCTTACGTCCTCGAAGGGGGCCCACCAGAAGTCCACCAGGGCCCGCAGTGCGAGCCGCTCGGAACCGGAGGTCGTGTCGTACGCGGCGATCCGGCCCGCGGTGTAGTGGCTGCGGAAACCGCTGCGGCTGCCGGAGCACAGCGCCCGTTCGGCGCCGCGCTCGTAGACCGTGGTGCGGCCGGTCCGCTCGCAGATGAAGCAGTCCACGCTGAACTCGAGCTTGGAACTCCAGTGCAGCTGGTGGACGTTGTCGCCGCCGAGCGGTCCGGTCAGCTCGGCGGTGATCTCCGCGGTGCGCAGCACGCATGCTCCCTGGGAACGTCCGGATCGATGTTCTACCAGCGCACCGGCAGGCTGCGCACCCCGCGCATCAGCATGCCGGGGAGCCAGTCGCCCGGTGGGGCGTCGAGGGCCAGGCCGGGGGCGCGTTGCAGGAGGGTGCGGATCGCCGTGCGGGCTTCGAGGCGGGCCAGGGGGGCGCCGAGGCAGTAGTGGATGCCGTGGCCGAAGGCCAGGTGGCCGCGGGTGTCACGGTGGATGTCGAAGTGGTCCGGGGCTGGGCAGCGCAGTCCGTCGCGGTCGGCGGCGGTGAGGCCGACCATCACGAAGTCGCCCTTCTCGACCCGGGTGCCGCCGATCTCCAGGGGTTCGGCTGCGAACCGGAACGTGGCGTTCTCCACCGGTCCCTCGTAGCGCAGCGTCTCCTCGACCACGCCGTCGACGAGGCTCAAATCGGCGTGTACGGCGGCAAGTTGGTCCCGGTGGGTGAGCAGGGCGTGGACCGCGTTGCCGATCAGGTTGACCGTCGTCTCGTGCCCGGCGATGAGCAGGATGAAGGCCATGCCGCGCAGTTCGCCCGGGGAGAGCCGGTCGCCGTCCTCGGCGGTGGTGCGGATCAGGTCGCTGAGCAGGTCGCCGCTCGGCCCGGCGCACCGCTTGTCCTCGATCAGCTCGGTGAGGTACTCGGCGAGCCGCACGAAGGCGTCGTGCTCGCTGTCCGCGCTGGTCGGCGCGACCGCCTCGGTCGACATCCTGCGGAACTGCGTGCGGTCCATCTCCGGTACGCCCAGCAGCTCGCAGATCACGGTGATCGGCAGCGGGTACGCGAAGGAGTCCACCAGGTCGGCCCGGCCGCGCGGCAGCATCTCGTCGAGCAGTTCGTCGGTGATCTGCCGGATCCGCGGCCGCAGTTCCTCCACGCGGCGCATGGTGAAGGCCCTGGAGACCAGTGCGCGCAGACGCGTGTGCTGCGGCGGGTCGGCGCCCAGGAGGTACTTCCCGATCAGCTCCTCGTCGAGGAACACCATGCCGATCCTGCTGCCGTCCTTGGCCAGCCGCGGGTCGGCGAGCGCCGCGCGTGCCTCCTCGTATCCGACGACGAGCCAGGTCTCGTGGTGCTCGTCGGGCGCGGGCAGCCGCACCCGGTGCACCGGCCCGCGCTCGCGCAGTTGCGCGTACACGGGATGCGGGTCCTCGCGGAAGCCGTCGCCGAACTCCCCCAGGTCGATCACTTCCACCATGCTCTCCCCGTCCCGCCCCGTCCCCCGTCCGGGATCGCCCCGGTGCACCGACAACGCCCGGCGGACGCCGTCAGTGCCCGTTCCCCTCCGATTCCTCCAGGAGACCCGCGTCGTACGCCAACAGGGCGACCTGCACACGGTTGTTGAGGTCGAGCTTGGCCAGGATGCGGGAGACATGGGTCTTGACGGTGGCGACGCTCATGAAGAGCGTGGCGGCGATCTCGGCGTTGGACAGGCCGCGGCCGACCGCGACGGCGACCTCGCGTTCGCGGTCGTTGAGGGTGTCGATGCGCACGCGCGCGTGCGTGCGCCGGGTATCGGCTCCGGAACCCGCGGCGTGCTCCATCAACTGCCGCGTGACCGTGGGCGAGAGCACGGGGTCGCCCACCGCGACCCGGCGCACGGCGTCGACGATCTCGGCGGGCGGGGTGTCCTTCAGGACGAACCCGGCGGCACCCGCGCGCAGTGCGCGCAGCACCTGTTCGTCGGCGTGGAAGGTGGTGAGGACCACGACCTGCGGGGCGTCCTTGCGGTGCCGCAGCCGTTCGGTGGCCGTGAGGCCGTCCACCGACGGCATCCGGATGTCCATGAGGACCACGTCGGGGCGGGTGCGGTCGACGAGTTCCTCGACCTCGGCGCCGTCGGCGGCCTCGCCGACGATCTCGATGTCCTCGGCGCCGCCCATCATCAGGGACAGCCCGGCCCGCACCAGGGGGTCGTCGTCGACGAGGAGCAGTCTGATCGCAGTCATGGGCCTTACGTAATCACGGTGGGCGGGGCCGCCGCGCCCGGGTCGCGTCATCCCCAGGGCAGCCAGGCCCGCACCCGGAACCCGCCGTCCGGCTCCGGCCCGTGCTCGAGCCGGCCGCCGGTCAGGGTGGCCCGTTCCGTCAGCCCGATCAGCCCCTGCCCGGAGCCGGGCACGGCGGGCACCTCCCCCTCCGGGGCGGGATTGCGTACGTCCACGACGAGACCCTCGCCCGGGGCTCCCGTGACGGAGACGGTGACCTCGGTGCCGGGGGCGTGTTTGCGGGCGTTGGTCAGGGCCTCCTGGGCGATGCGGTACGCGGTGCGGCCGACGGAGGAAGGGACGTCGGCGGGGTCGGTGACGCGGCTTGCGAGGGTGACCTTCATGCCGGCCTCGCGGCACTCGGCGACCAGCCCGTCCAGCGCGGCGAGCGTCGGCTGCGGGCGGCCCGCGTCGTCGGGCTCGCCCGCCCGCAGGACGCCGATGATCTCCCGCAGGTCCTGGAGGGCCTCGTGCGCGCTCTCCCGGATGACGCCGGCCGCCCGCGCGACCTCCTCCCGGGGCGCGTCGGGCCGGAACTCCAGGGCGCCCGCGTGCACGCTCAGCAGGGTCAGCCGGTGCGCGAGGACGTCGTGCATCTCGCGGGCGATGGCCTCGCGGGCCAGCCGCTGCGCCTGCTCGGCGCGCAGCTGCGCCTCCGTCTCGGCACGCCGGGCGCGGTCGCGCAGGCTCACCATGAGCTGGCGCTTGGACCGTACGAACATGCCCCAGCCGATGACGGTGAGGGTGAGCAGCTCGGCGAACGCGACCGCGCCCGCGTACGGCAGGTCGGGGTCCGGGCGCATCCAGAAGAACAGCGGGATCAGCGCGAGGGAGATGCCACCGATCCAGGCGACGTACCGGAAGGGCCGGTGCACGGCGAGGGTGAAGACGGCGACCATCCCGGCGCCGCCCGCCGTGTTCGACAGGAGGCCGACGGGGATCATCGCGACGGCCAGCCCGAGCGGCCACCGGCGGCGCGCCCACACCGCGGCGCAGGCCAGCGCACCGAGCAGCTGGTCGACCACGGCGAGGGCGTGCGGGGTGTGCGTGTCGCGGTGCAGGGTGTCCGCGGCCGCCAGACCGATGGCCACGGCGAGCAGGAAGCAGGTGAAGTCGACGACCCAGTCCCGCGCGGTGCGCCGGGGCCGCCCGGACCGCCCGGCGTCGAGGTCGATCTCGTGCAGCAGCGCCGACGGGAAGAGCCATCTGCGGCCGATGACCCCCGCGGCCGGTGTCGGCTTGTCATCCCTCACGGTCGACAAATCTACGCAGTGCGGCGCGCCGCCACCCCTCCGCGCGGAGGATCCCCGACCAAAGTTGCACCACCGGAGACTTTCGGCGCGCGCCGCCGCTGGACGGTGGACTTCCGGCAGGCACGACTCGCCCCGCGGCCGATGTCTGTGGGGGGTCCGCGGGGCGAGGGTCGGAGGATGAAGCAGCTGCTGGAGCTACTCGGATTCATCGCCCTGGTGCAGGGCGGGCTGGGCCTGGTGCACGAGTTCACCCACTGGCATGTGGGCCTCGTGCAACGGCTCGGCTTCCTCGACGGCTACGGGGTCTACGCGAGCGTCGCTCTGGTGGTGCCGGCGCTTGCGCTGTTCGCCGCCGCGGAGAGCCGGAAGTCCGGATGAGCGCGGACCGGACCTCCGGCGCACCCTTGCCTCGGAGCGACCGAGCGGGGGAAGTCGCTCAGCAGCCGAAGTCGATCAGGTCGAACGTGGCGTAGTGGTCCGAGGTGTAGTAGTCCTCCTGGGTCTCCTCACCGGTCACGATGCGGCGGGCACCGCGCGTGGACGAGCCGGGGGTGATGACCGTGTACTCGTGGTAGTAGCCGGAGGGCTGGCTCGGCAGGACGCCTTCACGGTTCGAGAAGACGGTGCCGTCCTGCGAGTACGGGTAAGGCCCGCCCTGGTCGATCAGGTCGAGGGTGTCGTGCGCCTGGGAGGGCAGCGAGTTGTAGCAGATGCTGCCGACGGAGTCGGCCGCGGCGTCCGCCGTGGTGGCGGTGACGGCGCCGCCCACGAGGAGGGCGGACAGCAGAACGGCTGCGGCACCGATGCGAGTGGTTCGTGTGGGGGATGTCATGGCCTCATGATGACGCGCGTAGACAGTGGCATGTCAATGTCAAGTCCGGAGATTTTCCCGTCACGCCCGATGAGTTTTCCGCGCGTTAACCTGCGGTCCTGCGTCCCCACGCGGTCCCCACAAGCACCAGCGCACCGCCCGCCAGGCCGAGGGCCCCGAGCCGTTCCCCGCCGAGCGCGATGCCGCCCGCGGCGGCCCACAGGGGCTCGGTGCCGAGCAGGAGGCTGACCCGCGAGGGAGAGGTCCGGCGCACGGCCCACATCTGCACGAAGAACGCGAACAGCGTGCAGCACACGGACAGGAACAGCAGCCCGGCCCACTCGCGCACCCCGAAGCCGGCCGCCGTGGCCCACGGCGTGGCGTCGGCGCCGGCGGACAGGACCGCGAACACCGCGACGGCGGCGCCCAGTTGGACCGTGGTGAGCGACAGTGCGTCGGCGCCCTGGACGGCCTTGATGCGGGACATGGCGAGGACGTGCACGGTGCGGGCGAGGGCGGCGAGCAGCACCAGCAGGTCACCGAGGGAAGGACGGGTGAAACCGCCGCCCTGGGTGAGCAGGACGACGCCGAGCACGGACAGGCCCGCCGCCGCGAGGAACGCCCGCTGGGGCCGGACGCGCGTGACGGCGGCCTCGGCGAGCGGGGTGAAGATCATGGTGAGGCTGATGATGAGACCGGCGTTCGTCGCCGAGGTGTGGACGACGCCGTACGTCTCCAGCAGGAAGATCCCGCCGAGGATCAGCCCGAGCAGAGCGGCACCGCGCCACTGGGCGGCGGTGAGGGCGCGCAGGGAGCGCCGCGCGACGACGGCGAGCACCGGCAGGACCACGGCGAAGCGCAGGACGAGGACGGCGAGCACCGTCCGGGCGGTCGTGATGTCCTTGGCGGCGAGGTAGCTCGCGCCCCACACGACCGCCACGAACAGCACGGGCAGATCGGTGAGCCAGGCTCGGCGGGGCGCCAACGGGCGCGGTACGGCGATCGACGACATGCGGGCGGCTCTCCCGGTCTCCGACGGGTGTGCGGAGACATCGGCGGCTCCCACGGGCAGCGATCACCGTACCGGCGCGGCGGATCTCCGGCTAGGCGTTTTCCGGGAGCTCGTACGAGCCGTAGTCCGGCCGGCCTGCGACGTCGTACGACTGGATGGACACCCCGGCGGGGGTGGTACGGCCGCCCGTGTGGCGGAACTTGGTCGGCACCGCGCCCTCCCTGAAGAGACGGAGGCCGGTGCCGAGCACCACCGGAAACGTCACCAGGTGGACGGTGTCGAGGAGGCCGAGGTCCAGCAGGGACTGGACGAGGGCGCCGCTGCCGTGCACCTGGAGTTCGCCGTCGGTGCGCTCCTTGAGGGCGGTGACCTCCTTGGCGAGGTCGCCGCCGATCACCGTCGTGCCGGACCAGGCGGGGTCGCTGAGGGTGGACGACGGGACGTACTTCGGCAGCGCGTTCAGCTGGGAGGCGATGCGGTTGGCGGGGTCGGTCACCTTCGGCCAGTACGAGGCGAAGATGTCGTATGTACGGCGGCCGAGGAGGAACGCGGCGGGGCGCTCGAAGACCTCGCCGACGAACCGGCCGAAGTCCTCGTCGCCGTACACGAAACTCCAGCCGCCGTGCTCGAAGCCGCCCCGGGTGTCCTCCTGGGGGCCGCCGGGGGCCTGGTAGACGCCGTCGAGGGTGACGAAGATCGTGGAGACGAGCTTGCCCATGGTGGGTGCCTGCTTCCTGGTGCGGGGTCTGTTGTCATCACCTCAGACCCCACCGGCGCCCGCAACTCATCGGTCGGTCCCGCGGCACCTCACCAGACGTGCGTCATCCGGCGGGCATCACCCGGCGTTCGTGGAGAACAGGCCGCCCGTCGGGCCCTGCTTGTCGCCGCCCTGTGCCTTCTTCAGGGCGTTCGCCAGGCTCTCGATGGTGAGGGACTGCAGGATCACCCGGCCGTTGCCCTCCAGGGTCGCCAGGGACAGGCCCTCACCGCCGAAGACGGCGTTCATGATCCCCTGGCGGTTGAGCCCGCCGACGCGCTGGACGCCGTACTGGATCCCCTCCTCGAAGGCGACGACGCAGCCCGTGTCGACCTCGATGCGGCCGCCGAAGTCGGCCGGGTTCAGGTCGATGAAGTTGCCGGCGCCCGCGATGATCACCGTGCCGTACCCGGTGAACTTCTCCAGGATGAAGCCCTCGCCGCCGCTCATGCCGGTGCGGCCGCCCTGGAAGGCGATGCCGAAGTCGACGGTGGACTCGGCGGCCACGAAGGCGTCCTTCTCGGCGAACCACGCGCGCGTGCCGTCCAGTTCCAGGGCGCGCATCTCACCCGGGAGCACGCCCGCGAAGCCGACGGTGCCCTCGCCGCCCTGTGCGCTGAAGTACTGGAACGCCATCGACTCGCCCGCGAGCATGCGCTGGCCGACCTGCATGGCGGTGCCCATGGCCTGGCGCAGCATGCCGCCCATGCCGCCGCCTCCGCCCCCCTGGGACTGCCCGCCGCTGTTCGACGGACCGGAGAGGCGGGTCTCCATGGTCACGTTTACCGTCTTGAACAGGAACTTCCCCGCCTCGCAGTAGACGGTCTGGCCGGGGCTCAGGTTGACGACCGCCATCTGCATGGCGTTGCCGACGATCTCTTGCTGAAGTGTCACGTGGGGAGAACGCGGGAGGTGGAGGAAAGAGTTCCAGCCTGGTCCGGAGAGGTTTTCGCCCCCGCCGCCCCTTCCCATTCCCGTCCCCTGGGGGCTGCCGCCCCCAGACCCCCGCGTTCGGCCTGAACGGCCTCGTCCTCAAACGCCGGACGGGCTGAAGGATCAAACCCCGGCCGGCGAAAATCAGCCCCCTGTCAGCCGCCCAGTTCCTGGTGACGGGCCGCCAGCGTCGTTGCGCCGGCCTCCGTCAGCGATCCGTACAGCCGCAGGCGCGAGATGCCGCCGTCCGGGAAGATGTCCACGCGCGCGTGGGTGCCGACCGCCGGGTTCGGCAGGACGAAGCGGTGGTTGGTGTCGGGCTGGAGGCGGGTGCGCGGCAGGATCTCGCGCCAGTCGCCGTCCTCGCCGTCCTTCACGGACACCGACGCCCAGCCCGCGCTGTTCCCCTTCAGATACGCCGTGTCGATCTCGATCGCGCGGATCTGGGACTGCGCCGCGAGGCGATAGCGGATCCAGTCGTTGCCCTGGTCGCGGCGGCGGCGCGTCTCCCAGCCGTCGTCCATCTTGCGGGAGCGGCCCGGCTGGATGGTGTTGGTGGCCGGGGAGTAGAAGAGGTTGGAGGCGTCCTCGGCCTGGCCGCCGTTCTCCAGGGCGACCACGTCGAAGGTGCCCAGGGTCGCCAGCCACTCCGGGTCGGGGACGACCTCGCCGTACACGCGCAGGCGTGCGATGCCGCCGTCGGGGTGCTGGTTGACCCGCAGGTGCGTGAAGCGCTGCTCGACGGAGACGGCGAAGCCGTTGGCCGCGTGGCCGCCGACCGGGGTGCGCGGGACGAGTGTCGTCCACTTCACGTCGTCGCCCAGGAGTTCCTCCGGGGAGGGGGAGCCCGGTACCGAGGTGCCCTCGACCGAGACCGCCTGCGGGTAGTTGCCGCGGAAGTGGGCCGTGTCGACGACGATCCCCCGTACGACACCCGGCGCTCCCAGCCGGACCAGCGCCCAGTCGTGGTCCTCGGCCGTGGGCCAGGGGTGGTCGGCGGAGGCGCCGCGGCGGCGGCGGGTCTCCCAGCCGTCCATGATCTTGCCCTTGTGCCCGAAGTGCTCGGGGTCGAACTCGGCCCGCTCGGGCACCAGCAGGTTCTCGCGCTGGGCGAAGAACTCGTCGTTGGCGGCGATCACGCCGGCCCCGAGGCGCCGGTCGGCGAGGTTGGCGTACTGGGTGAAGGGGAAGTCGGCGGTGCGGTAGTCGGCGTACGGGTCACCGCCTCCGTACGGGTTCGCGTCGCCGGTGAAACTAGGTATCGCCGTCACGGTGATCAGGTCGTCCTTTCGGGGTCGGCCGCTGCGGGTGCGGGAGGGTCGGTCAGTGGTCGCGGGTGAGCAGCTGCCCCTTCGGCTCGGTGAACTCGCCGTCCGCGACGATGCGTTCACCGCGCAGCCAGGTCGACTTCACGACGCCGTACAGGGTCTTGCCCGCGTACGCCGTCACGCGGTTGCGGTGCTGGAGGGCCGCCGGGTCCACGGTGAACGTCTCGTCGGGTGCGAGGACCGCGAAGTCGGCGTCGCGGCCGGCCTCGATGGCGCCCTTGCGGGTGTCCAGGCCCACCAGTTCCGCCGTGCGCGAGGACATCCAGCGGACCACGTCCTCCAGGCCGTGCCCGCGCCTGCGCGCCTCGGTCCACACCGCGGCCAGGCTCAGCTGGAGGCCGGAGATGCCGCCCCAGGCGGTCGCGAAGTCGTCCGTCTTGAGGTCGGCCGTGGACGGGGAGTGGTCGGTGACCACGCAGTCGATGGTGCCGTCCGCCAGCGCCTGCCAGAGCAGGTCCTGGTTGGCGGCCTCGCGGATGGGCGGGCAGCACTTGAACTCGCTTGCCCCGTCCGGGACTTCCTCGGCCGTCAACGTCAGATAGTGGGGGCAGGTCTCGACCGTGATGCGCACGCCCTCGGCCTTCGCCTCGGCGATCAGCGGGAGTGCGTCGCTCGACGACAGGTGCAGGACGTGCACGCGCGCACCCAGGCGTTTCGCCTGGCCGATGAGCTGGGCGATCGCCGTGTCCTCGGCGTCGCGCGGGCGGGAGGCGAGGAAGTCGGCGTACCTGGGGCCGCTGTGCTGGGGGGCCGCATCGAGGTGGTGCGGGTCCTCGGCGTGCACGATCAGCAGGCCACCGAAGGAGGCGATCTCGGCCAGCGACTGGGCGAGTTGGTCGTGGTCGAGGTGCGGGAACTCGTCCACCCCGGACGGCGACAGGAACGCCTTGAAGCCGAAGACGCCGGACTCGTGCAGCGGGCGCAGATCCTTGACGTTGTCCGGCAGGGCGCCGCCCCAGAAGCCGACGTCGATGTGCGCCTTGTCGGCGGCGACCGCCTGCTTCGTACGGAGGTTGTCGACCGTCGTGGTCGGCGGGATGGAGTTGAGCGGCATGTCGACGAGGGTGGTGATGCCGCCGGCCGCCGCCGCGCGGGTGGCGGTCCAGAAGCCCTCCCACTCGGTGCGTCCGGGATCGTTGACGTGCACGTGCGTGTCGACCAGGCCCGGCAGCAGGACGTCGTCGCCGAAGTCCTCCAGACGGGCGTCCGAGGGTACGGCGGCCTCGTACGGGAGCACGGCGGTGATCCTGCCGCCCGCGACCGTGACCGTGGCGGGACGCGTCCCCTCGGGTGTGATGACTCGCGTCGAGCGCAGCACCAGCTCTGTGTCGGACACCCGGACCCCTCTCAGCCGCCGCGATGACTTCCACGCGATTTACTTCCGCGTAACGGAATTCAACTTTCTGTTGAAGGAGTCTTCACTCCCGATTCCGCGCCGTCAAGGGCACACTTCTCCACAGTGCACCCCCTGCGCCCACTCTGGACGTTTCCACAAAGCGGAATTACAATTCCAGCAAGCAGAACGTAGCTATGCACAAGCAGGGAGTCAACCGACCGGCGGGTAGGCTTCTGCCCTTCCCGCCAGTCCCGAAAGGAACGCCGTGCCGAGGTCCAGCGCCAGCGACGCCCCCGCAGTAGACGCCGCCAAGTCCAACGGCGGTGGCGTCCAGTCCCTCGAGCGCGCCTTCGATCTGCTGGAACGGATGGCGGACGCGGGCGGCGAGGTGGGGCTCAGCGAGCTCTCCGCGAGCAGCGGGCTGCCGCTGCCCACCATTCACCGACTGATGCGCACGCTGGTGGCCTGCGGATACGTCCGCCAGCAGGCCAACCGCCGGTATGCGCTCGGCCCGCGTCTGATCCGTCTCGGCGAGTCCGCCGCCCGGCTGCTCGGCACCTGGGCGCGCCCCTATCTGGCCCGCCTGGTCGAGGAGACCGGCGAGACGGCCAACATGGCGCTGCTCGACGGCGACGAGATCGTCTACGTGGCCCAGGTGCCGTCCAAGCACTCGATGCGGATGTTCACCGAGGTCGGCCGCCGGGTGCTGCCGCACTCCACGGGCGTCGGCAAGGCGCTGCTCGCGAACACCCCGGACGACGAGGTGCGCGCCCTGCTCTCCCGCACCGGCATGCCCGCCGCGACGGACAGGACGATCACCACGCCGGAGGGCTTCCTGGCCGCCCTGGAGGACGTGCGCCGGGACGGCTACGCGGTCGACGACAACGAGCAGGAGATGGGGGTGCGCTGCCTCGCCGTCTCCGTGCCCAACTCCCCCACCGCCGCCGCCATTTCGATCTCGGGCCCGGCGGGCCGGGTCACGGAGGCGGCCACGGACAAGATCGTGCCGGTGCTGCAGCAGGTGGCGGTGGAGCTGTCGGAGGCACTCGCGAGTTCGGGGCCCGCGGCCTAGCTCCGCCGGTTGCGCGGTGATGCCGTATCACCATGCGGCTCTGCCGCGGGCGCGGGCCGGTGGGGCTGGTCGCGCCCACGCGGCGGAGCCGCATGTCGAAACAGCCCCGCGCCCCTACGGGGTGCGGTACCGCACCGAACCCCGCCGAGGCCGCCCAGACCCACCGCCCCGAGCGGAGACCTGAGGAACCTGTCGCGCCCTCCGGCGCGCAGCAGGACTCCGACGCCCCCAGGAAGCGCCTGGACACCGTCTGCACCCTGTACGAGGGCCTGCAGAGCAGCGGCTACGAACTGGTCGTCGAGATCTGAGCGGGCCCTGAAAGGCGGCTCAGCGGCGCGGTGGTTCCCCGAACAGGTCCACCGCGTTGCGTACCTCCGACAAGCCCCTGGCCAGCGCGCTCACGGACCCGATCGCGCCGGCGATCAGCAGCAGCGAGCGGCGCAGGCGGGGGATTTCGGGGGCGCCGTCGAACGTCATCGCGGCGAGGGCGGCGAGTTCGTCCTCGGCTATGCCGCGGTCGGGGAACTCGGCGGGGTGCGCGGCGAGTTCGCGGCGCAGCCGGGACACCGCGGTCCGCAGTTCCGCCACCCTCGGGTCCTCGTCGCTGCCGGTCACTGGCCTCTGCCCCAAGCTCCGCAACACAGCTCTCCCCCTCGCACGCCCTCGTGCGCAGTTCCTTCTTGCTCCCGTGGTGCAGCCCCGTGGCGGTGGTCGGGCGCCGGGGGACGCGGGTCAGTAAACGCCACCCGATGCCCCGTGCGCCACTGCGCGGACCGAAATTCAGCCCCCGGAAACCGGGCGCTCGCCCTGGCGTCAGGTATGCAGGACGCATGACGGAGAACGAACAGCAGGTGGCCGGGCTGGTCCTGGCCGCCGGCGGCGGCCGGCGCCTCGGCGGGCACCCCAAGGCGCTGCTTCAGCACCGTGGACGGCCGCTGGTCGAGCACGCGGTCGGCGTGCTGCGCGCGGCCGGCTGCACCCGCGTCCACGTGGTCCTGGGGGCGCGGGCCGACGCCGTACGGGAGCGGGCCGAGCTGGAGGGGTGCGTGCTCGTGGAGAACCCGGAGTGGGAAGAGGGCATGGGCACCTCACTGCGGGCCGGACTGGACTCGCTCGCCGGGACGGGGGCACGGGCGGCGCTGGTCTCGCTCGTCGACCAGCCCGGGATCGGCCCGGAGGCGGCAGGGCGGGTGCTGGCCGCGTTCCGGGACGAGACGTCCCTCGTCTCGGCCTCCTACGACGGCGTACGCGGCCATCCCGTCCTCTTCGGCAGCGCGCACTGGGCGGGCATCGCCGAGACCGCGACCGGGGACCGCGGGGCCCGCGCCTATCTCAAGGCGCACGAGTCGGCGGTCACGCTCGTCGAGTGCGGGGACGTGGCACGGCCGTACGACATCGACACGGAAGCCGATCTGGGCCACCTTGAGTGAAGGTTGAACTTTGAGTGACCGGGGTGGCACCGAGCGCCACCTTCCCTCGACCCGGAGAATCTCGATATCAACAAACCATTGAACTTCCACAATGAGGAAACTAGTATCCACTGTTCAGAAGCGCCCTCCCGCTCCAAGGGCGCCGCTCGCCGTACCCGGTTCGACTGGCACCCGGTGCCACCGCTGAAGGAAGTGACAGCTCATGTCCGCACCAGCGCCGTCCCCGCTGGCCATCGTCGACGCCGAGCCGCTGCCGCGGCAGGAGGAGGTCCTCACGGAGGCGGCCCTGGCCTTCGTGGCCGAGCTGCACCGGCGGTTCACGCCCCGGCGTGACGAACTCCTCGCCCGCCGCGCGGAGCGCCGCGCCGAGATCGCCCGCACCTCCACGCTCGACTTCCTGCCGGAGACGGCCGCGATCCGCGCGGACGACTCCTGGAAGGTCGCCCCCTCCCCCGCCGCCCTGAACGACCGCCGGGTGGAGATCACCGGCCCCACCGACCGCAAGATGACCATCAACGCCCTCAACTCGGGCGCCAGGGTCTGGCTCGCGGACTTCGAGGACGCCTCCGCGCCGACCTGGGAGAACGTGATCCTCGGCCAGGTCAACCTGGCTGACGCGTACACCCGCAACATCGACTTCACCGACCCGGCGAGCGGCAAGTCGTACGCCCTGCGCCCGAACGAGGAGCTGGCGACGGTCGTCATGCGCCCGCGCGGCTGGCATCTGAACGAGCGCCACCTCGTCGACGCCGACGGCACCCCCGTCCCGGGCGCCTTCGTCGACTTCGGCCTGTACTTCTTCCACAACGCCCAGCGCCTGCTCGACCTCGGCAAGGGCCCGTACTTCTACCTCCCGAAGACCGAGTCGCACCTCGAGGCGCGCCTCTGGAACGACGTGTTCGTCTTTGCGCAGGACTACGTCGGCATCCCGCAGGGCACCATCCGCGCCACCGTCCTGATCGAGACGATCACGGCGGCGTACGAGATGGAGGAGATCCTCTACGAACTCCGCGACCACGCCTCGGGGTTGAACGCGGGCCGCTGGGACTACCTGTTCTCCATCGTCAAGAACTTCCGGGACGGCGGAGCCAAGTTCGTCCTGCCGGACCGCAACGCGGTCACGATGACGGCGCCGTTCATGCGGGCGTACACCGAACTCCTCGTCCGCACCTGCCACAAGCGCGGCGCGCACGCGATCGGCGGCATGGCGGCGTTCATCCCCTCCCGCCGGGACGCCGAGGTCAACAAGGTCGCCTTCGAGAAGGTCCGCGCCGACAAGGACCGTGAGGCGAACGACGGCTTCGACGGCTCCTGGGTCGCGCACCCGGACCTGGTGCCGATCGCCATGGAGTCCTTCGACAAGGTCCTCGGCGACAAGCCCAACCAGAAGGACCGGCTGCGCGAGGACGTCCACGTCGAGGCGGCCGACCTGATCGCCGTCGACTCCCTGGACGCGAAGCCGACGTACAACGGCCTGGTCAACGCCGTTCAGGTCGGCATCCGTTACATCGAGGCCTGGCTGCGCGGGCTCGGCGCGGTCGCCATCTTCAACCTCATGGAGGACGCGGCCACCGCCGAGATCTCCCGCTCGCAGATCTGGCAGTGGATCAACGCGGGCGTCGAGTTCGAGAACGGCGAGAAGGCCACCCCGGAACTGGCCCGCAAGGTCGCCGCCGAGGAGCTCTCCAACATCCGCCAGGAGATCGGTGAGGAGGCCTTCGCGGCCGGTCACTGGCAGCAGGCCCACGACCTGCTGCTGCAGGTCTCCCTCGACGAGAACTATGCGGACTTCCTCACGCTGCCCGCGTACGAGCAGCTCAAGGGCTGACCTACTGCCGAGCTAGTCCTGCGACGCCTTGTCCGAGTGGCCCAGGGACCTTCCCGGGGCCACTCGGTCGCGTACGGCCTGCTTCACGGCCGTCGGCTCCGGGAAGCCCTGTTCGCGGCGGTCCCAGACCACCTCGTCGTCGACCCGGACGACGAAGACGCCGCCGGTGCCGGGCTTGAGCGACAGCTCGGTCAGCTCCGCCTCGAAGGTGGTGAGCAGCTCCTGTGCCAGCCAGGCCGCGCGGGGCAGCCAGCGGCACTGGGTGCAGTACTCGATCTGGACGACAGGGTTCACGGGGCTCATCCGAGGTGCACCGACCAATCCTGTTCCGCCGCCGGTTTGCCGTGCAGGTCGGGGACCCGCTTCAGCCAGTTCGGGCGGCCTTGCTGGGTACGCGCCGTCCGGAGGGCCTCCTCGGCGGCGAGTTCCTCCCGGGTGGGGAAGTCGGTGGGGAGCCAGTCGGCGGAGGCCTGCACGCGCGCGTGGAGGTAGTCCACGTACGCGGCCCGGATGTCGTCGGGGGTCGCGAAGCCCTCCTCTCCGGCCAGCCAGGCGTCGGGGACCTCGGCGGCGATGTCCCGCAGCAGCTCCCGCGTCACCTTCGGTGCCAGCTCCGCGTCGGCCGCCCGTACGTCGGGGGCATAGTGGCCGAGGGCGTGATGCCGGAAGTCGTACGCCTTGGTGGGGTCCGAACCGTCCCAGCGGTGGTGGAAGACGAGGGCCGCCCCGTGGTCGATCAGCCACAGTCGCGGGGGCGCGATGCCGAGCGTCGGCCAGACCATCAGGTTCGAGCTGTGGACCGTGCGGTCCACGTTCACGGTCAGCGCGTCGAGCCAGACGATCCGGCCCGCCTCCAGCGCATCGACCGGGAACGACTTCGCGACCTCCGGGGTGAAGTCCCGCGCGCCCGGCAGGTAGTCCATGCCGAGGTTGATCCCCGCGCTGGCGCTGTGGAGTTCCCGCACCTCCTGGTGGGGCTCGCCGTCGGCGATCGCCGGGTCGAAGTGCACCAGCACCAGCTCGGGAAAGCGCAGCCCGAGCGCCCGGGCCAGCTCGCCGACGATCACCTCCGCGACCAGCGCCTTGCGGCCCTGCGCGGACCCCGTGAACTTCACCACGTACGTCCCCAGGTCGTCGGCCTCGACGACTCCGGGGACGGAGCCGCCGGACCGCAGAGGGGCGACGTAGCGGGTCGCGGTGACCTCTCTCATCATCTTCAAAGCCCCCGCGTCTCGTTTGCCTCAGGCTACGCCACCACGGTTTTCCCCGCCCGCAGTCCGAAATGTTCCTGTGCGAACCGTCGCGGTCCCCGTGTATAAGGATCGAAATCCACCACGAGGAGCAACTCATGGCTGTGCTGGGCAAGTTGCTGAAGAACAAGCGGGCCGGGGACGAGGGCCTCGCCTGGAACGCGCCGAACCTGGCCGGCGAGAACACGCTGGAGCTGAGCAGTCCCGACTTCGCGCACGGGGCGACGATCCCGACCCTGCACGCCGGGAAGCGCCTCGGTGGAAAGGATCTCTCCCCGGCCCTGACCTGGAGCCCGGCGCCCGCCGGAACGGTCCAGTTGCTGCTGGTCATCGAGGACCCCGACGCACCCACGGCGTACCCGTACAACCACGGCGTCGCCCTGCTCGACCCGTCCCTGACCGCTCTCCCCCAGGGCGGCCTCGACGCCGGGACCCCCGCGGACGGAGTACGGCTGCTGAGTTCGGGCTCCCGCCGCGGCTACCTCGGACCGGCGCCGATCAAGGGCCACGGACCGCACCGCTACGTCTTCCAGCTGTTCGCCCTGGGCCGACCGCTGACCCTCGGAAAGAGCGTCTGCGTGCCGGACACCGCCAAGCCGCGGGCCGTGCTCGCCGCCGCGAAGGAGGTGCTCGCGCGCGGCCGCCTCGACGGCTTCTACGAGCGCGTCTGACCTGCGGCCAGCGGGTTCGGCAGCGGCAGATAGCGGGCGTCCGCTCCGTCCGCGCCGGTCCAGCGCAGGAGCAGGTTCGTCTTGCCGGGGAGGGTCGGGGAGGTGAGCAGGGCGGCCGTCTCGGGGAGGTCGTGGCGGACGAGTTCGCGGCGGGCGGCGGGCCAGGGGTCGAGGCCAGGATGGCGTTCGGCCAGGGTGGCGGCGATCTCGGTGAGGTGGTTGACGACCAGGCAGTAGACAAGCCGTTCCCAGCCGGCCGCGCGCGACACCTCCGGCAGCAGCTTCACGCCCTCGGCGTCACGGAACAGCGCCTGCACCGGGGTGCCGTCCGTGTCGACGGCGACCAGCGTGTTCTGCAGATGGGCCTCGAGTACGACGCCGTGGTCGGCGAAGGCGGTCAGGGCCGGGGGTACGACGGCCCTCAGGTACGCCTCCCACCAGGCCTCCGGGTCGCCGGCCCCGTCGAGCGGGCTGCCCCCGAAGCCCTCCACCAGGCCCGCGGCGAGCAGCGGGGTCGCGCCGGGCAGCACGTGGCCGTCCAGCCCGTCGCGAACCAGGACGGCGAGCTCCTCGAAGGCGAAGTCGGCGGTGCGGTAGCCGCGGTCGCCGAGCCAGGCCGCCGGGCCCTCCATGGCGGCGAAGGCGGCGGCCGCCGCCTTGTCCGTGCGGCCGAGTTTCAGCAGGTCGTGGCGCCACAGCCGGCGGATGTCGTTGGTGATGCGGACGTCGAGGCTGAACTTCAGGAAGAGGTCGTGCTCGGGGGCGTAGAGGGTGCGGATCGCGGCCGTGGGCCAGGCCTCGAAGGCGGTCGTGCCCAGCCGGATCAGGCGGCCGTCGGCGAAGGCGGCCGCGAGGTCCACGAGATCCAGCTGCCAGGGGTGGGCGGGCAGCAGCCGGTAGCCGGGCGGGGCCTCGCCGAGGGCGTCCAGCGCCGAGGTGTCGCCCTCCTTGACGACCAGGTCCTCGCGCACGCCGAGCAGCACCAGCGGAAAGCGGGCGTGGGCCTCGGGGGCGTACGGCAGCCAGCCGGCGACCGGGCCGCCGCCGCGTGCCTTGGGGGCCGGATGGTAGGGGTGTCCGGTGATCAGGGACTGCTCGGAGCGCTGGTACGGATCCTCGGGCGCCGTCGCCCTGGCGCGGGCGGCCAGCAGTGCGGCCACGGCGTCCCGGCTGTCGATCATCTCGGCGGGGAGTTCATGGTTGGACAGGCCCGTGTGGCGGCGCAGCTCCTCGGCGACGAGCTTGACGAGTTCGGTGTGGCCGATGGGGTGCCAGTGGCCGCCTGCATGGACCTCGGGGCAGGCCGGCCGGCGTTCGCCGCGCACCCGGAGGAGGCGGCCGGTGCCGGGCAGCCGGTACGTGCGGAAGGGGCGAGCATCCGTCCCCGACGGCGCGGGCTTGCCGTGCGCGCCGGAATCCGGGGCGGAAGGCCCGGACGTCCCCCGAGCGCCGGAGTCCGTGCCCTCCAGCCCGGGCGCGCCCGGGGCGCCGCGGTCGAGACCGAGTGCCCTGGGCTCGGCACACGCGTCAGGGTGCTCCGCCGGCTCCGCCACCTCGCGCAGCAGGCAGTTCAGGAGCGGTGCGGCCGCGTATGCGTCGGCACGGCCGGCGGGGTCGTCACCGGTGTGCGGGGGGATGAGATCCACGCGATCCACTCGTTCCCTGAGGTCCGTTCGGGCGGAGACGATCAGTATGTATGCCGTCACCTCCCGTCCGTGACGCCCTACTCGTACCCGAGGAGCCCGCCCGTGCACCGTCCCCACCCCGCGGAGGCCGAGGTCGCCGACGAGCTGGCCGCCGTACGCCCCGCGCTTCTGTCACGGTACGCGGCCGAGCTGCCGGGCGCCCGGGCGGCCGTGCTGACGCGGCTGTGGCGGGCGCTCGCCCATGAGCCGCTGCCGTGGATCACCGCCCGGCACCCGGACCGGGAGGGCCTCACCGTGCGCCTTCGCGACGGGCGGCGGCTGCACGGGCCGGCCGCGGATCCGTACGCCACCGCCGCCTACGTCACCGCCGTACACCTCGACGGCGTGGCGTACGACCATCCGGCGCGGCTGATGACCGACCTCGCGGTGCCGCACTGCGTCGACTTCGCGTTCGAACTCGGGCACAGCGTGGCCTCTTTGGCGCTGTCCCGGGCCGGTCAGGAGCGCCACCCGGACGAGTGGCCCGCGCAGGACTGGGAGTGGGAGCAGCGGGTGGTGGACGGGCATCCCTTCCATCCGGGCTGCCGTTCCCGGCCCGGTTTCTCGGTGGCCGAGCAGCTGGCCTACGGGCCCGAGCACCGGCCGCGGGTCGAGCTGGGGATGCTGCCGGTCCGGGCGGACGAGTGCCTGGTGACGGGGGTGTGGCCGGACGACATGCGGGACGGGGAACGGCTGTTGCTGCCGGTGCACCCGTGGCAGGCGGCGCATGTGCTGAAGCGGACCTGTGAGGAGAAGCTCACCGCACACCCGCTGATGTCCCTGCGCACGCTCGCGGTGCCCGGCGGGCCGCATGTCAAGACCGCGCTGAGCGCCCGGCTGACGTCCTCGGTGCGGGACATCTCGCGCTACTCGATCGCGCTGTCGGCGACGTTGTCGGCGTTCGCGGAGTCACTGGCGGCGCGCGCCGACGGCCTGCTGCACGTCACACGCACCTGGGGAGCGGCCACGGCCGAGTCCGCGGACCTCGCCGCGGTGGTGCGGGAGTCGCCGCAGACGTACGCCTCGACGGCCCGTGGCGAGCGGGTCGTGCCGGTGGCCGCGCTCGCCACCACCGCGCTGCCCGAATCCCCCGCCTGGCTCGCCGACTTCACCTGCCTCACCCTCACCGTCGGCCTGCGCCTGCTGGAACTGGGAGTGGCTCTTGAGGCGCATGGCCAGAACCTTCTGGTCGTCCTCTCGGCGACGGGTGCCCCGCTGCGGCTGGTCTACCGCGATCTCGCCGACATCCGCGTCAGCCCGGCGCGGCTGGCCCGGCACGGCATCCCGGTCCCCGATCTTCTGTCCGGACGGCTCGTCACGGACGATGTGACGACACTGCGGCGCAAGCTGTTCGGGTCGCTGGTGGCGGGCGCCCTCGCCGGTACGGCGGGTTCGGCGCCGGCCCTCGGGGCGGCCCTGGAGACGGCCGTACGGGAGCTGCCGCGCACCCCCGACCTGGCCGCGCTGCTCGAAGAGCCGCTGCCCACGAAGGCGCTGACGCTGATGCGGATGTCGCCCGGGACGCCCGGCGACCAGTGGGCCGCTCTGCCCAATCCCCTGCGTCCACCGGCCCGCTGACGCTCGTTTTGGAGCCCGGCACATCTGATCAATAAGATCCGCCGATGATCAGAAGACAACGGCTGGCGGCAGGAGTGTGTGCCCTGCTCGCCGCCCTGGCGGCGGGGATGGCGTTCCCGGCCGCGGCGAACGCCGGCGAACCCACGGGCGAGCCGACCGCGAAGGTCGATCTCGTCCTCGACGTCAGCGGTTCCATGCGGACCCGGGACATCGACGGCGGGACCCGGATGGCCGCGGCGAAGCAGGCGTTCAACGAGGTGCTCGACGCGACGCCCGAGGAGGTGCAGCTCGGCATCCGCACGCTCGGCGCCAACTACCCGGGCAACGACCGGAAGACGGGCTGCAAGGACACCGCGCAGCTCTACCCGGTCAGCACGCTGAACCGCACCGAGGCGAAGACGGCGGTCGCGACCCTCTCGCCCACCGGCTGGACCCCGATCGGCCCCGCCCTCCTCAAAGCGGCCGACGACCTCCAGGGCGGCGACGGCTCCAAGCGGATCGTGCTGATCACCGACGGCGAGGACACCTGCGCCCCGCTCGACCCGTGCGAGGTGGCCCGCGAGATCGCCGCCAAGGGCATCGGGATGACCATCGACACCCTGGGCCTGGTCCCCGACACCAAGCTGAACAAGCAGCTCAGCTGTATCGCCGAGGCGACCGGCGGCACCTACACCTCGGTCGAGCACACCGGCGAACTCACCGACAAGGTCAACCAGTTGGTGGACCGGGCAGCGAACCCCGTGGTGACTCCGGTCGCCACCGATGGCGCCGCGCAGTGCACGGACGCGCCGACCCTGAAGTCCGGTCTGTACACGGACCGCGAGGAGTTCGGGCAGCAGCGCTGGTACCGCGTGGAGGTCATGGCGGGCCAGGAGCTGCGCGCCTCGGTGAGCGTGGCGGCCGACCGGGCCGTCGGTCCGGACTACGGGGCGCTGCTGCGGGCCGTCACCGTGCACGGCCGCGAGATCGTACGCGGGGAGGCCGCGGGCAACGGTCGTACCGACGTCATCTCCACCGGGCTGCGCTACCCCAAGCCCGAACGGGACGACGACAGCGACAAGCCCACCGCGGAGACGGTCTGCCTCCAGGTCACCAACTCCTTCTCGGCGGCCTCCGGCGTGAAGACCACGCCCGGTCTGCCGCTGGAGCTGACCGTGGACGTGGTGGACGGCCCGTCCCACTCCGGCGACGTGGCCTCCTTCGGCCTCGGCCGCGGGTGGTGGCTGCTCGGCGTACTGGTGCTGGTCGGCTTCCTGGCCGGTCTGATCTGGGGCTGGCTGTCACGCTGGCGGGTCGCGGTCTGGAGGACCAACTGATGCGGATCACACGTGTGTTGAGCGCGGCCCTGCTGACACTGGGCCTGGCGGCCGCTCCTGCGGCGGCCGACTCCTCGCCGTCGCCCAGCGCCTCCGAGGGCAGCTCGGCGCCGACCTCGGCGGGGACCTCCTTCCGTACGGCGACGGAGTTCGAGCAGGGGCAGCAGGCCACGGCGGTCGGCTCCACGGGCGACTACCTGTACTGGTCGTTCCCCGCGGACGCCGGTCAGCGCCCCACCGTCGAGGCGACGGTGAAGCTGCCGGACACGCATGCCGCGCAGACCTGGCAGATCGACGTGTACGACGGACTGCGGCGCCGCCAGGCCTGCCAGTACGGGGCGCAGACGCGCACCGCGCCCCAGGGCGCGGCCAGGATCGACCTGGCCTGCACCCTGCGTACCGTGCGCGCCTGGTCGGAGCCGTGGGCCGATGACCCGCTGCCGGGGACGTACTACATACGGCTGACCGTGGTGAACCTGGCGACGGCCGACCTCGGCCAGCCGATCCGCGCCTCGGTCCGGGTGGGCTCCAAGGACATCGGCGGCTCGGCGGCCGTGGACGGCTCGCTGGCGAAGCCTCTGGTGCCGGGGATCGCGGTGGCCTCCGAGTCCGAGGCGGACGACGGGAGTTCGTCGAAGTCCGCCGTGTTGTCGAGCATCGAGCCCGAGGACGGCTGGGCGTCCGGCTGGTGGTCGGACCGGTGGGTGTGGACCGCGATCGGCGGCGTACTGGCCGCGCTCGCGGGCGTCGGCGGCTACGCGCTGACACGCGGCACGGGACGCCCCTCACGGGTGCCGCCGAACGCCTGACGCTCCCCAGAAGGCCCGCACCCGGCGGGCCTTCTGCCGTCTCACCCCTCGCGCAGCACCTTCGCCACAGCGCCCTCGCCGATGACGGCGACCGCCTCTGCCGGCACCGCGCCCCGCGAATACGCGCTGACGCGCGGGTCGGAACAGCCTCCATGGGTGCCGCGAGCGCCTGACACCCTCACAGAAAGCCCGCGCGCCCACGGCCCTCGCCCTCACACGCCTCGCGCACCACCGTCGCCGTTGCGCCCTCGCAGATGACGGCGACCGCCCCTGCCGCACCACACGCGCTGACGGCGGGTCGGAACAGCCCTCACAGATGCGCCGAGCGCCTGATACCCCCCCCCACAAAGCCCGCCCCCCCCCACGGCCCTTCTGCCCTCTCGCACCCCGCCCAGCGCCTTCGCCACAGCGCCATCGCCACAGCGCCGTCGCCGACGACGGCGACCGCCCCTGTCGGCACCGCCTCGCGAATACGCGCTGACGCGCGGGTCGGAACAGCCCTCACGGGTGCGCTCGGATGCCTGACGTCCCCTCAGAAGGCCCGCGCCCGGCGGCCCTTCTGCCCGCTCACGCCTCGCGCAGCACCTTCGCCAGGGTGCCCTCGCCGATGACGGCGACCCGGCCGTGCCGTACTGCCTCGGTCAGGCTCAGCTCGCCGCGGGCGAGGGCCGCGCCCGTTTCGGCGTCCAGGGTCAGTCGCGCGTCGGGTTCGCCGGGGGCGGGACCGTCGCCGTACAGCGGGCCCTTCTCGGCGCCGACGTAGAGGTGGAAGTTCCCCTCCTCCAGCCGGACCTCGACGAGCCCCTCCCCCTCCAGCGAGCGCAGCAGGGGCAGTGCGAACCAGTGGGCGCGCAGGGCGTCCGTGGGGCGCCGCTCCCCCAGCTCGTCCTGGCCCCACACGCTCAGCGCCTGGAGCACCGGCAGCAGCTCCCGTCCCCTCGGGGTGAGTTCGTAGACGTAGGCCGCGCCGGGCGGTGGCAGCCGGCGGCGCGTGCTGAGCCCGTCCCGCTCCATGTCCTTCAGCCGTGAGGCGAGTACGTCCGTGCTCACACCGGGCAGGTCCGCGTGCAGGTCCGTGTAGCGGCGAGGCCCGGCCAGCAGCTCCCGGACGATCAGCAGGGTCCAGCGGTCGCCGACGAGGTCGAGGGCGCGGGCGGCGGAACAGTACTGGTCGTAGCTTCGGCGTCGTGACATGCGACGCAGTCTAGACATGTTGTTGGACTTTCCAAGCTCGAACTTGGTAAAACCAAGCAACACACGAAAGCGGAGGGGCGAGCGAGCATGGAGTTCCGGCAGTCGAACAAGCTCAGCGAGGTCTGTTACGAGATCCGCGGCCCGGTGATCGAGCACGCCAACGCGCTGGAGGAGGCGGGCCACAGCGTGCTGCGCCTGAACACCGGCAACCCCGCGGTGTTCGGCTTCGAGGCGCCGGAGGAGATCCTCCAGGACATGATCCGGATGCTCCCGCAGGCACACGGCTACACGGACTCGCGCGGCATCCTCTCCGCCCGCCGTGCGGTCGCCCAGCGCTACCAGACCCTGGGCCTGGAGGTCGACGTCGACGACGTCTTCCTCGGCAACGGCGTCTCCGAGCTGGTCTCGATGGCCGTACAGGCGCTGGTCGAGGACGGCGACGAGATCCTCATCCCCGCCCCGGACTTCCCCCTGTGGACGGCGGTGACGACCCTCGCGGGCGGCAAGGCCGTCCACTACCTCTGCGACGAACAGGCCGACTGGTACCCGGACCTGGACGACATGGCCTCGAAGATCACCGACCGCACCAAGGCCGTCGTCATCATCAACCCGAACAACCCCACCGGCGCGGTCTACCCCAAGGAGATCATCGAGGGCATCCTCGACCTCGCCCGCCGCCACGGTCTGATGGTCTTCGCCGACGAGATCTACGACCAGATCCTCTACGACGACGCCGTGCACCACTCGGCCGCCGCGCTCGCCCCCGATCTGGTGGTCCTCACCTTCTGCGGTCTGTCGAAGACGTACCGGGTGGCCGGCTTCCGGTCGGGCTGGCTGGTGGTGACGGGCCCGAAGCAGCACGCGAAGAACTACCTGGAGGGCCTGACGATGCTGGCCTCCATGCGGCTGTGCGCCAACGCGCCCGCCCAGTACGCCATCCAGGCCGCGCTCGGTGGCCGCCAGTCGATCCGCGAGCTGACCGCGCCGGGCGGCCGCCTGCACGAACAGCGCAACGTCGCCTGGGAGAAGCTGAACGAGATCCCGGGTGTGTCCTGCGTGAAGCCCAAGGGCGCGCTGTACGCGTTCCCGCGCATCGACCCCAAGGTGCACAACATCCACGACGACGAGAAGTTCGTCCTGGACCTGCTGCTGCGGGAGAAGATCCAGGTGGTGCAGGGCACCGGCTTCAACTGGCCGACACCGGACCACTTCCGGATCCTGACGCTGCCGTACGCGGACGATCTGGAGGCGGCGATCGGGCGGATCGGGCGGTTCCTGAGCGGGTACCGGCAGTAGCGGGAATGCCGTGCCACGGCCCCCTGTTGGTGGATTCCGTATCCGATCACCGAACAGGGGGCTTTGCTATGTCGCAGGACGTACAGGGAACGGTGTCCGAGGGATTCGAGGGCGTGCGCGAGGAGTTCGCCGCCTTCCTCGCCGGGGAGCGGCACGAGCCCGGCGCGCAGCTCGTGGCGTACCACCACGGGCGGCGGGTGGTGGACCTGTGGGCCGGGGAGGGAATCGACGGGGACTCGCTGACCAGTCTGTTCTCCATCACCAAGGGCGCGGCGCATCTCGTCGTCGCGCTGCTGGTGCAGGACGGCGTGCTGGACCTGGACCGTGAAGTGGCCGCGTACTGGCCCGAGTTCGGGGTGGAGGGCAAGGAGCGGCTCACGCTGCGCGAGCTGCTGGAGCACCGGGCCGGGCTGGTCGGCATCCCCGACGGCGGTTTCAGCACGGAGGAGTTGGCCGACGACCGGCTGATGGCGGCACGCCTCGCCGGGCAGAAGCCGCTGTGGGACCCGGAGAGCGGGTACGGCTACCACGGGCTCGTCATCGGCGCGCTCACCGGCGAGGTGGTCCGCCGGGCCACCGGTAAGTCGATCCAGGAGCTGTACGAGGAGCGCATCCGGGCGCCCTACGGCCTCGACTTCCACCTCGGCCAGCCCGAGGCGCTGGAACCTCGGTGGCGGGAGGTGCAGCCGCTCCTGCCCACACCCGAGGAGGCCGCCGCGCTGGCGGCACGGGCGGCCGCCCCCGGCAGCATCCGGTACATCGCCTTCAACCTGAACGCCCCCGAGCCCACCGACCTGCTCGCCTTCGCGAACGACCGCCGTACGCGGGCCCTCGGCCCGGCGTCCTCGGGCGGTGTCGGCAACGCGCGCGGGGTGGCCGGCATGTACGCGGCCGCGATCAGCACGGTGGACGGCAGGGCGCCGCTGCTCACCCGTGAGACGGCGGCCCTGTTCGGCGGGCTGCGGACACCCGGCCCCGACCTGGTGACCGGCGGCGACGACCACTTCGCGGTGGGCTTCGAGTACCTGGCCGGCCGCTATCCGCTCCTCGGCGAGGACTCCTTCGGGCACAGCGGCGCCACGGGTTCGCTGGCCTTCGCCGACCCGGCGAGCGGAGTGGCCTACGCCTACACACGGCGCCGCTTCGCCTTCCCCTCGGGCGTCGGCGCGTCCCCCGAGAACGGCCGTCTGGCGGATGCCGTACTGCGGGCGGCCTCGGCCTCGTGACACGGTGAGGGGAAGACCTGCACGGCCGTGTCCGGCGGGTCCGAACGGGAAGGGTGCGCGGCATGGGCGACGTGTTTCTCGTGCGGCACGGTGAGACCGAGTGGTCGCGGTCCGGGCGGCACACCGGCTGGACGGACGTGCCGCTGACGGAGCGCGGCCGCGCGGAGGCCCGGCGGCTGGTGCCGCTGATCCGCTCGCACCGGATCGGCGCCGCGTTCGCCAGCCCGCTGCAGCGGGCCCGGGAGACGGCGGAGCTGATCGGGCTGCGGGACGTGCGGGTCGACCCGGATCTGCGGGAATGGGACTACGGCGGCTACGAGGGGATCACCACGGTCGAGATCCAGCGCACCCGGCCGGGCTGGTTCCTGTTCCGGGACGGGGTGGAGCCCGGGCCTCCGGACCACCCCGGGGAGACCCCCGAGCAGGTCGGCGAGCGCGCGGACCGCGTGCTCGCCGAGGTGGACGCCGCACTCGCCGACACCGAGGGCTCTGTGGTCCTGGTGGCGCACGGCCACTTCCTACGGGTGCTGACGGCCCGACGGCTCGGCCTGCCCCCCTCGGGCGGGGCCCTCTTCCAGCTCGCCACGGGGACGGTGTGCCGGCTGGGGACGGAGCACGGGCGGCCGGTGATCGCGGAATGGAACATGCGGCCCGGGGCGTGAGCGCCGGGCACCGGGCGCTGTCAGACCTGCGTCGTAGCCTCTCAGGAGGTGGGAGACGGGGCCCGGCGGCTGCGGCTGCGCCCGTCGGGCACGGCCCTCTTCCAGCTCGCCACGGGGCGGTGTGCCGGCCGGGAACGGAGCACGGGCGGCCGGTGATCACGGGAGGGAACGTGTGGGCCGGGGCTGAGCACCGGGCGCTGTCAGACCCGCGTCGTAGCCTCTCAGGAGGTGGGAGACGGGGCCCGGCGGCTGCGGCTGCGCCCGTCGGGCACGGCCCTCTTCCAGCTCGCCACGGGGACGGTGTGCCGGCTGGGAACGGAGCACGGGCGGCCGGTGATCACGGGAGGGAACGTGTGGGCCGGGGCTGAGCACCGGGCGCTGTCAGACCCGCGTCGTAGCCTCTCAGGAGGTGGGAGAGGGGGCCCGGCGACGGAAGGAGCATGCCGTGACGCGACCGCCGACCGCCGCTCAGCGGCGTGTGATCGATGCCGCCGATCCGGTGACGGGGCGGCTGAGGGGTACGGAGGCGCAGCTGGCGGCGCTGGTGAAGTGGGGGTTCGCCTTCCGGCATCCGCGGCCGCCGCACGACCACTTCCTGACGCCGGCCGGGCATCGAATACGGGAGGCCGGGGAGGCGGAGAGGGCCGCGCCCGAGAGCGAGGCGACCGCCGCCGGCGGTGTGTTCGCCGCGCGCGTCGGCGGTGAGGAGGAGCCGCCGGAGGCCGGTCCGGCCCGCGCGCGTGAGGTGCGCAGCGCCTGGCAGGGCTTGCTGGAGCTGCGGCGGATGACCAATCCGGACGGGGCCGTGGACCGGCCGTGCGGCTGGGAGCGTACGCATCTGGTGCAGGCCGCGGCGCTCGCCCTGGAGGCGGCCGGTCACCGCCCCGCCGGTGCGGACCTGGCCGGATACCGGGTGCGGGCCACCCCGCAGCCGGAGGCCGTCGCCGTGCACGAGCCGGATACGGCGGCGCTGCGGGCCTGCGCGGCCACGCTGGAGTCGGCGGGATGGCAGGTCGGCGAGCACAACGACCCAAGGTCCAGGGCGCGTTATCTGCTGGCGTCACCCCGCCGCGCATAGCGGGGCATGCCAAGATCGGTCGGTCACATCGTCCATCAGTACGAGCTGTACTGCGAGCTGTACGAGGAGAGGGAGCAGTGACCGAACCGTTTTCCGTCCCGGTGACCGTGCGCGGGTACGAGACAGATGTGCTGGGGCACCTCAACCAGGCCGTGTACCTGAACTACGCGGAGCACGCCCGCTGGTCGTTACTGCACGCGGCGGGGGTGACCCAGGCGACCCTGGTGGCCAAGGGCGTGGGCCCGGCGGCCCTGGAGACCACCCTGCGCTTCAGGCGGGAGCTGGTCGCCGGCGACGAGGTCGAGGTGACCTGCGCCTTCGAGTGGGGCGGCGGCAAGACCTTCCACATCGAGCAGACGATACGGAAGGCCGACGGCACGGTGGCGGCGGAGGTCACCGCGGTCGTCGGCCTGATGGACCTGAAGCAGCGACGGCTGGTCCCCAACCCGCGGGAGTTCTTCAAGGAACTGTCCACGGACCCGACGCTGTTCGGGCTGTGACGCCCCGCGCGGCCCACACCCCTTGTCTCAGGCCTCCCCGAACGCCCCCTTGTGGTCCTCGGCCCACTCCCGGTAGGTCCGCGCCCGCCGCCCCAGGACCTGCCGTACGTCCTCGGTGACGACGTCGTTGCCGCCGTCCTCGATGAAGCGGGCGGCGGCCACGAGGCTGTCCGCGTACGTCTCGCCCAGGCCGGCCGCGAGCGCCTGTTCGCGGCGAGCGGCGGGCGAGAGGTCGTGGAGGGGCACGGGACGGCCGAGGACCTCGCCGAGGACTGCGGCCTGCTCGTGGGCGCTGAGGGTCTCGGGACCGGTCAGGGTGTACGTGCGCCCCGCGTGCCCGGGGTCGAGCAGTGCGGCCACCGCGATCTCGGCCACGTCTCGCGGGTCCACGACACCCTGCTTGCCGCCGCCCATCATGTTCGGCGCGGGCGTGCCCTCGCGGATGGCCGCGGCCCAGGCCAGGGTGTTGGAGGCGAAGGAGGAGGGGCGCAGCACCGTCCACTGCAGACCGCTGTCCCGTACGGCCTGCTCGCCGGGCAGATGCCAGGTCGCGAACACGCCCAGGTCGGGGTCGCCGGTGCCGATCGAGGAGAGCTTCACGATGCGCCGTACGCCCGCGGCCCGCGCCGCCTCCACCAGCCCGCGGTCGTGCTCGGCGTCGTCCGGCCCGAACACCCCCACGAGGAAGGCGGCTTCCGCGCCCGTCATCGCGGCCTCGACCGAGGCCCGGTCGCGGTGGTGGCCCGGCGCGGTCTCCACGCCGGACGGCACCCGCGCCCGCGCCGGCTCCCGGGTCAGGGCGCGGACCTTCTCGCCGCGTGCCGCGAGCTGTCGTACGACGTCACTGCCGATGGTGCCCGTGGCACCCGTCACAAGGATCATGTCCACCACGGTGGGCCGCGGGCGGCCCGGAACTCTTGGAAATTCCGGCACGGTTGCGGAGCCCGGGCGGCCACCCGGCGCGCTTACGGTGGAGGGGTGACCAACATCGTGTCCCGAGAGGTCCTGCCCACGCCCGAGGTGCTGCGCCCGTGGATCGCGGGCATCGGATCCGTGACGGTCGGCGACGTGCCGACGGAGCCCTTCGTCCATCTCCCGGAGGCCACCACCAAGGTGGTCGTGCGCACCGGGGAACACGGCATCCGCAGTGCCCTGGTCGTGGGCCCGCGCGCCCGTGCCTCCTACCACCGGGGCAAGCGTCGCGCGTCCTGCGTGGAGCTGCGGCTCGCTCCCGGCACCGTCCGCCCCCTGCTCGGCGTTCCGGCCCTCGATCTCGTCGGCCGTGCGGTGCGGCTGGCTGAACTTCCCGGCCCCTACGCCCGCCAACTGGCCGAGGCCCTGCAAGGGTTGGAGCCCGAGGAGGCGGTGAACCGTCTCGCAGAGGTGCTCCCCGGGCGACTCGCGGCCGCCGCGGACCGTTCCCGCACCGAGCTGGTGCGCGCCGGCGTCGACGCGATGTCGGTCCGCACCGGTCGCACTCCCGCCCCGGTGGGCGACGTGGCGCGCGAACTCGCCGTCAGCGAGCGGCAGTTGCGGAACCTGTTCGCCGAGGGCGTCGGCCTCTCCCCCAAGCACTACGCCCGTATCAACCGGGTGCGCACGGTACTGGACTTCGCCGGCACCTGCTCGTGGGCCGAGCTGGCGGCCGCGATCGGTTACTACGACCAGTCCCACATGACGACCGACTTCCGCACCCTGATGGGCGTACCGCCCCGCTCGTACTTCACCGGCCGCCTGCCGGACGCGACGCCCTGCCAGGCGATCCGCCGGGGCTGAGCGGGGTGGAAACCGGATGCGGGCGACCCCGCCCGCCTGCGATGCTCCACCCTCATGGCCGCACGACGTATCAGACCCAGCCGCTACATCTCCGTCGACATCGAGGCCGACGGTCCCATCCCCGGCCCGTACTCGATGCTGAGCTTCGGCGCGTCGGTCGCGGGGACGCAGGATGCCGACGGGTTCACGGCCGTCGACCCGCAACGGCAGACCTTCTACCGCGAACTGCGCCCGATCAGCGAGGAGTTCGTCCCGGAGGCGCTCGCGGTGAGCGGCCTCGACCGGGAGCGCCTGAAGAGCGAGGGGGCCGAACCCGCCGTCGCGCTGGGCGAGTTCAGCGACTGGGTGCGCGAGGTGAGCGCGGGCGCGCAGCCCGTGATGTGCGGTTACCCGGCGTCCTACGACTGGACGTTCCTGTACTGGTACCTGATCCGCTTCACCGGGGCGAGCCCCTTCGGCCACTCCGGCTGCCTGGACATGAAGACGCTGTACGCGACGAAGGCGGGGCTGCCGCTGCGCGCGGTCGCCAAGGGCAGCATGCCTCGCCATCTGCTGTCCCGGCGGCGGCACACCCACCAGGCCCTGGACGACGCGATCGAGCAGGCCGAGATGCTGGCCAACCTCATGAACTGGACGGGGCCTGACGGGTCGGCACCGGTACCTGGTTGAAGCCGTAGTACAGGGCGAGCAGACCGTGGGCCGCCAGGGTCAGCGGGGCCGAGACGAAGGCGAGGCCCACCGTGACCGGGTAGCCGAGGGAGCCCAGCGCGAAGCGTGCGCGGGTGGCTCTGGCCGCCGGGACGTCGACACGGGAGTCGAAGAGGTGCCCGGTGCGGGTCAGATGCCACCACAGGGCCTGGAAGGTGAGCGCCATCAGGACCATGACCAGACTGTAGACGGCCGCCGCCACATGGGAGGCCGTGTCCTCGCGCAGATACTCCGCGAGCATCGCGGTCGGCCACGGCACCGCGGCCACCACCATCAGCACCAGCAGGTTCAGGAACATCAGCGTGCGGTCGACGTGGGCGACGTAGCTGAACAGCTGGTGGTGGTTGATCCACATGATGCCGATGACCAGGAAGCTCACCACATAGGCCGCGTACGAGGGCCACTGGGCGCCCAGCGCGTGCCACAGGCCTCCGTGTTCGCCGACCTCGGGGACCTTGATCTCCAGGATGAGCAGGGTGATGGCGATGGCGAACACGCCGTCGCTGAAGGCCTCGACGCGGCCGGACTCATTCATGGGAGACAGACTGCCTCATCGCCGGTGCGGGGCACGGCCATTGCCGTGCCCCGCACCTGGAGGATCAGTGGGCGGCGGCGATCTGCTCGCCGGCCTCCATGGGATGGGTGACGTCCTGGTCGTCACGGTTCCTGCCGAGGTGGTTGAAGACCAGGTTCAGCAGGACCGCCGCCACACAGCCCGTGGAGATGCCCGAGTCGAGGACGATCTTCGCGGTCTGCGGGAAGGCGTGATAGAAGTCCGGCGCGGTGATCGGGATCATGCCGACGGCCAGCGACACCGCGACGATCAGCACGTTGTTGTCCTTGTCCAGACCGGCCTTGACGAGAGTCTGGATACCACTGGCCGCGACCGAGCCGAACAGGACCACGCCCGCGCCGCCGAGCACCGGGCGCGGTACGACGGCGATGAGTGAGGCGGCCATCGGGCACAGGCCCATCAGGACCAGGAAGCCGCCGCCGGTGGCGACGACGTAGCGGCTGCGGATCCTCGTCATCGCGACCAGACCGATGTTCTGGGCGAAGGCGCTGCACATGAAGCCGTTGAACAGGGGGCTCAGCGCCGAGCCGAGGGTGTCGGCGCGCAGGCCGGCCGCGATCGTCTTCTCGTCCGCCGGGCGTTCGACGATCTCGCCGAGCGCCAGCATGTCCGCGGTGGACTCGGTCATCGAGACCACCATCACCACGCATGAGAGGATCGCGGCGAGCTGGAACCGGGGCGCCCCGAAGTGGAACGGCGTGGGGAAGCCGATGACGGCCGCGTCCGTGACGGGCCCGAAGTCCGTGACCCCGAAGGGGATCGCGAGCAGGGTGCCGGCGATCAGGCCGAGCAGCACGGCGATCTGTTTGACGAAGCCGCGGGTGAAGCGGCGAAGGACCAGCACGATCAGGAGCGTTGCGGCGGCCAGGCCGAGGTTGGTCGTGGAGCCGTAGTCGTCGGCGGTGGGGTGGGGTCCCTGCGCCCAGCCGAAGGCGACCGGCAGCAGGGACACGCCTATGAGGGTGATGACGGTGCCGGTGACGACCGGTGGGAAGAAGCGGACCGCCTTGCTGAAGAACGGGGCGGCGATGAAGCCGAGCAGGCCCGCGACGATGACCGCGCCGAAGATGATCGGCAGGGCGTCGGACTTGTCCTTGGTGGAGGCGACCACCGCGGTCATCGGGGCGACACCCGCGAAGGTGACGCCGTTGACGAAGGGCAGCCGGGCGCCGATCTTCCAGATGCCGAGGGTCTGCAGGAAGGTGGCGAGGCCCGCGGTGAAGAGGCAGGCGCCGGTGAGGAAGGTGAGTTCGGTGCCGGTCAGGCCGATGGCCGCGCCGACGATCAGGGGCGGGGCGACGACCCCCGCATACATGGCGGCCACGTGTTGCAGGCCCGTGGTGGCCATTTTGAGCGCGGGGAGCTTTTCGTCGACGGGGTGGGCGGTCACGGCGGTTCCTCCGGGTCAGCTAACACGTCGGCTCTGACGTGGGTTTCTTGGAGGTGGTGCGCGGTCGTGCGGGACCGGGGATGCCTGTAAGGAAGTGACGGTGACCGTTCCGGGGCGCGCACGTCCATGCGCGCCCCGGAGACGGCCGCCGTGGAACCACTGGGGTCCACGGCTACCGGTCGAGGGCCGTCCCCCTCGACCGGAGATCTTCGACCGCTCAGGCCCGTGCGGTGATCTGCGCCAGGCGCTGGGCCTCGGCCCGTGTGGAGCGGGCGATGGCGTCCTCGTCGACGTGCAGCAGGCGGCCCGCCTCGACGATCTGCCGGCCGTTGACGAAGGAGGCGGTGACCGGGGCGGCCGCGCCGAAGACCAGCGCGGTGACCGGGTCGGCGATGGAGGCGTGAGCGAGGGTGTCCAGCTTCCACAGCACCAGGTCGGCCAGCTTGCCGGGCTCCAGGGAGCCGATCTCGGCGCTGCGGCCGAGGACCTGCGCGCCGCCGTAGGTGCCGAGGCGCAGCGCCTGGCGGGCGTTCAGGGCGGCCTCGCGGTGGGCGCCGAGGCGGTTGATGAGCAGGGCGTTGCGCAGCTCGGTGTGCAGCTCCCCGGACTCGTTGGACGCCGTGCCGTCGACGCCGAGGCCGACCGGGACGCCGGCCGCCAGCATGTCGGGGACACGGGCGATACCGGCCGCGAGACGGGCGTTGGACGAGGGGCAGTGGGCGACACCGGTCTTGGTACGGGCGAAGGCGGCGATGTCGGAGTCGTTCATGTGGACGCAGTGCGCCATCCACACGTCCTCGCCGAGCCAGCCGGTGGACTCGAAGTAGTCGGTCGGGCCCATGCCGAACAGCTCCTTGCAGAACTGCTCCTCCTCGACGGTCTCCGAGCCGTGGGTGTGCAGGCGCACACCGAGACGGCGGGCCAACTGGGCGCCCTCGCGCAGGAGTTCGGTGGAGACGGAGAAGGGCGAGCAGGGCGCGACGGCCACCTGGGTCATCGCGTCGAAGGAGGCGTCGTGGTGCTCCTTGACGGTGGCCTCGGTCGCGGCGAGGGCGCCTTCGAGGGTCTCGACGGCGAAGTCCGGGGGCAGGCCGCCGTCCTTCTCGCTGCGGTCCATGGAGCCGCGGGCGAGGGTGAAGCGGACGCCCATCTCGCGGGCGGCGCGGATGATGGCGCCGGACAGGTCGCCGGAGTCCTTCGGGAAGACGTAGTGGTGGTCCATGGCCGTGGTCACGCCACCGCGGGCCATCATGCCCAGGGAGCCCTGGGCCGCCGAGTAGCACATCTGCTCGTCGATGCGCGCCCACGTCGGGTACAGCGCGACCAGCCAGTTGAACAGGTTGTGGTCGGTGGCCAGGCCCCGGGTGATCCACTGGTAGAAGTGGTGGTGGGTGTTGACCAGGCCGGGGGTCACCAGGTGACCGGAGGCGTCGATACGGCGTACGACGTTCTCCAGGCCCTCGGGGGCCCTGCCCGCGCCGAGCGCCTCGATGCGGTTGCCGGCGATGACGACGTACCCGTCGGCGTACTCGGTGTCGTCGGCGTCGACCGTGGCGATCGAACAGTTCTCGATGACGATGCGCTGGGCTGCTGCCATGATTCGTCCTTTTCGCTCAGTGGACTTTTGCGGAGAGGGCACGGCAGGACCCTAGGAGTTTTGAGTGCCGTGACCGGGGATGCGGGGAGGCGGGTTCCCCCGGTCACGGGTGCCGAATGTCGAGCTGCCCGGAAGGTGCTCAGAGGTTGGTGAGGTCCACCGGGATCTTCGGCTCGCAGCCGTCCCGCAGGATCGTCGCCTCGATCAGGCCGTAGGGGCGGTCGGCGGCGAAGTACACCTCGTTGTCGTTCTTCAGCCCGAAGGGCTCCAGGTCGACGAGGAAGTGGTGCTTGTTCGGCAGCGAGAAGCGGACCTCGTCGATCTCGCTGCGGTTGTTGATGATCCGCGAACCCATTTGGTACAGGGTCTGCTGCAGGGAGAGCGAGTACGTCTCGGCGAAGGCCTGGAGCATGTGCTTCTTGGTCTGCTCGTAGGACTTCTCCCAGTTGGGCATCCGCTGCTCGTCGTCGGTCCAGTTGAACCGCCAGCGGGCCGACACCGACGTGGCCAGGATGCGGTCGTACGCCTCCTGCAGCGTCGTGTACTTGTCCTTGACGTAGCCCCAGAACTCGGAGTTCGTCGAGTTCATCACCGTCAGGTCCTTGAGCCCGGAGACGACCTCCCACGACGAGCCGTCGTAGGTGATCTGGGTCAGCCGGGTCTCCTGGCCCTTGCGGACGAAGGAGTGCTTGACCTCGTCAGCGCCGATGAACTGGGAGTTGGCGTCGGAGGCGGCGATCCGCTCCCAGGCGTACTCCTCGATACGGATGCGAGCCGTCTTGATCGGCTCCTGGCTGGTCACGAAGTGCCTGGCCAGGTGGATGCCGAACTGCTCGGCCGACTCGATGCCGTGCTCCTTGGCGAACGCGTACACCGTGTTCTTGGTGGTGTCGGTGGGCAGCACGTTGGCGTTGGAGCCGGAGTAGTGGACCTCGTCCATGTCGCCGCTCAGCGCGACGGACACGTTCAGGTCCTTGATGTGGTGGGTGGCGCCGTCCCGCGTGATCTTTACGACTCGGTTCTCGGCCTTGCCGTACTGGTTCTGTCCCAGGATGGTCGGCATCTAGCTAGCTCCCTCGGTAAACGGAGTAGCCGAACGGGTTGAGCAGCAGCGGTACGTGGTAATGCTCCCCGGGCTTGACGGCGAAGGTGATCGCCACCTCGGGGAAGAACACGGCACCGCTGTCCCGATTCGCGGGGGCGTCCTGCTGCGCATCGGCTTGCTTCTTCTCGAAGTACGGTTCGACGGCGAAGTCGAGCCGTACGTGTGTGGTCCCTTCCGGCAGGGCCGGCAGGTCCTTGCACCGTCCGTCCGCGTCGGTCGCGGAACCGCCGAGCGTCTGCCACGCGGCATCCCGCCCCGTGCGGGCGGAGAGCTCGACGGCGACGCCCTCGGCGGGGCGGCCGATGCTGGTGTCCAGGATGTGCGTGGACACGGAGGCGGTGGTGCTGGTGCTCATGGTGTCAGGCTTCCTCTTCGACGAGTCGGGCCAGTCGGATGCGGTTGATCTTGCCCAGCTCGGTGCGGACGATCTCCCGCTCCTGCTCCGGCGAGTTGCCGATCCGCTCCTTGACCGCGTCCCGCATCTGCTCGCCGGTCCGGCCGGTGGCGCAGATGAGGAAGACATGGCCGAACCGCTCCTGGTAGGCCAGGTTCAGTTCGAGCATCTCCGACTTCAGTTCCTCGGAGGCGCCGGCCATGCCGCGCTGCTCCCTGGCCGAGGTGGGGTCCCCCGGCTTGGGGCGGCCGATCGGCGGGTGCCCGGCCATCGCCTCGGCCAGGTCCTCGGCGCTCAGCTCGGCCATGGCGGCGTCGCTGGCGGCGAAGAGGTCCTCAGCGGTGGCGTAGGGGCGGGCGGCGAGCAGCCGGCGCGCCCAGGTGGTGGAGGCACACGCCTCGTGGAGGGCGGCGAGGGCCGCGTGCTCCTCCAGTACGTTGAACCGGGCCAGGCCCGGGGGCGTGGAAGTCGACGTCACGGGTGCCTCCGTGGCCGCGAGAACGGCCTTCGTGCTGAACTGGCTGCCGTTAGCTAACGCCCCCACGCAACGTCGCGTCAACACTTTGTTGAAAATTCGGGGTAACAAACCGGGCCGGACGGCGACCCCACGCGGCCCTCAGCCCTCCTTCTCACGGTTCAGATAGTTGTAGACCGTGAACCGGCTGACGCCGAGTGCGCCCGCGACGGTCTCCACGCCGTGCCGTACGGAGAAGGCGCCGCGCGCCTCGAGTATCCGTACGACCTCCTGCTTGGCCTTGCGGTCCAGGTCGGCCAGGGGCTTGCCCTGCTTGCGCTCCATGGCGGCGAGGATGTGGTCGAGGGAGTCGGCGAGCTGGGGCAGGCGTACGGCGACCACGTCGGCGCCCTCCCAGGCGAGCACGACGTCCTCGGGGCCGGCCTCGTCGGGCGGGAGCAGCTCGCCGCCCATGGCGTCGACGAGTGGTTTCACGGCCGTGATGAACGGCTCGTCCCCGGTGCCGGTCACTGTGCGCCCTCCCCGGCCGCGCCGACCACGTTGACCTGCAGCGATACCCGGGTGGCACCGGCCTGGAGCGTCTGGCGGAGCAGCGCGTCCACGGCACTCAGCACGGCGTCGGCGGCGCCCTCCGCCGTGTTGCCGAACGGGCCGACGTCCACCTCGTCCAGCTCGGCCGCCTCGATGACCTGGCGGGCGACCACCGCGTGCGCGGGCGCCTCGTCGAGATCGAAGGGCTCGGTCGTGAACTCCACTCTCAATCGCACTGTGCCCCCAGAGCACCACCACGGGCCGACAAAATCACTGCGCCGGAGCCGGTTCGTCCGCCACGAGCCGACCCTAACCGACCAGGGCATCCCTGCGCCCCAGAACGGAACGCGATCGGCTGAGGCTCTGAAACGGGAGGGGCGCCCCCCGGAAGCCGGGGGCGCCCCTCTCACCATGCGATGTGCGTCAGCCGCAGTCGCGCACCTTGATCGTGTAGATGCCGCGGCCGTGAGTGGCCGCGTACAGGGTGCTGCCGTCGGGACCGAGCTTCAGCTGGAGCACGGCGACCGCCGGGAGGTCTCCGACCCGCTGCCACCTGGTGTGGCCCGGGGCGCGGTAGACGACGCCCAGGTCGGTGGCGACGGCGAGACCGCCGTTCGGCGTGACGACCGCCGAGTTGGTCGGCACATCGGGCAGGTTCGCGGAGATGTCCTTCCAGGTGGTGCCGCCGTCGGTGGACTCGAAGACATGGCCGACGCCGGCGCCGGGGCCCTCCGTCCAGTGCCGGGAGAAGCCGTTGACGGCGAGGAAGACGTGGTCGGCGTTCTTCGGGTCGATGGCGAAGCCGCTGAGGTAGCGGTTCGGTACGGTCCCGTCGGCGGGCAGGGTGATGTCGTGCCAGCCGGTGCCGTCCGCGTTGCCGACGGAGATGCCGCGGGCGAAGCCCTGGTTGTTGCAGGGTCCGCACCAGGCCGCGTACACCTTGCCGCCCGATGCCGCCACGGCGGTCGCGGTGCGGCCTGCGCCGAGGTCGTACAGGCTCGTCCACTCCTTGCCGCTGCGGATGGCGTAGCCATGGGTCTGCACCCACACGTGCCGGCCGCCCGCGATCCACGTCGAGGAGCTCTTCAGGTCGGTCGCGAGCGGGGCGATGAAGCGGGCCTCGTTGGTGGCGTTGTCGGCCGGGGCGACGTTGTACGAGGTGGCCTTGGTGGCATCGGTGATCCAACTGCCGTCGTTCACGGCGCAGTTCTGGGTCACCTGGATCGCGAGGTAGACGTACTCCTCGGCGATGTTGCAGCCGTTGGCGGGATCGGTGAGCGTGTCGCCGCCGTCGCCGCCGAAGTTGGAGCCCATCACCTTGTCGTTGCTGCGCAGCACGGACTGGCCGTTGTCCTGCAGACCGCCGGTGACCGAGACGCCGCCGTAGGCCAGGTCCTTGCCGATGCCCACCGAGTAGTACTGGAGGGTGTCGATGGTGCCGTCGTTGAGGGAGGTCCAGTCGGTGGCGTGGCCGGAGGCGTCCTGCGAGCCGTCGACCGGGCGCCTGTAGACGCCGCCGTCGTTGCCGACGTAGACGAAGCTCTTGCCGTGGTAGCTGCCGATCGCGACGCCGTGCTGGTCGGAGTGGGTGGTCGGGTTGCAGTCACCGGTCTGCTTGGCCGTGTCGATGGACCAGCAGGAGAAGTTGAAGTTCCAGTAGGGGCCGACGGTCGACCAGGTGGTGCCGCCGTCCTTGGTCTCGTAGACCTCCTCCAGGCCCGCGTAGACGTGCTTGGGGTCGCTCGGGTCGACGGTCAGGAACTGGTTGTACCAGGCCTGTACGCCGGGCATGTAGCCGCTGGTGGTCAGCGCGGAACCGTCGGCGGCCAGGCCCTTGTAGTCGGCGATCTTCGTCCAGGGGCCGAACGGCGAGGCGGCGCTGTAGATGCCCTCCAGGCCGCTGTCCGGGTTGGTGTTCAGCTGCTCGGGCGACTGGTCGATGGCGTAGTAGCGCGAGCCGTCGGCGGAGCGGGCGAAGGTGACGTTGCCGACGTTGTCCGCGTCGGTCGGCAGATCGCCGAAGCCGCTGGTGATCCGCGTCCAGGCGCCGCCGGCGCCCTTGGTGTAGAAGCCGTTGTAGTCGTCACCGCTGCGCCAGCCGACCGCCAGGATCACCTTGGACGGGTCCTTGGGGTCGATGGCGATGTCGTTGGCGATGTTCTTGTAAGGGGCCGACGGGTCGCTCGCCTTCGAACCACCGGGGAGGTAGTCCGGGTTGGGCGCGTACTCCAGCTTCCAGGCGCCCTTCAGGGTCTTCGTGGAGTGGCTCCACACGCCCTTGCTGGTCGCCGCCCACACCTTGCCGCCGCCGAAGCGCAGTTCGTGGATGGTGGTGGACTCCAGCTCGTCGCCGCCGACCCGGCTGCGGGCGGAGAAGGTGCCGTGGTGCGGGTGGGACAGGACGTAGACGCCGCTGCCGAGGTAGGCGTCCGCGTTGGTGGTCGCCTCGCCGGTGCCCAGCCACAGCCGGCCGCCGCCGTCCAGGGCGAGCGCACCGGTGGACTGCGAGGGCAGCTCGTCGCTGATGGGCTTCCAGTTCCCGCCGCCCCGCTTGGACCGCCAGACGCCGCCGCCCGCGCTGCCCGCGTACACATACCCGTCGTCATCGGCGGCGAGCGCGGCCATCCGGCCGGTGACATTGCCCGAGCCGCCACTGGAGTTGGAGTCGATGTCGCGGTAGCGCGGGTCGTCGGAGTTGTACGGCAGGTCGGTGATGTTGCGCCAACTGCCGCCGGTGCTCGGCAGGTTGGTCAGGCTTGTCCAGGCGGCGCCGTAGGCGCCGGGGGCGACGATGCCGGGGGAGGTGCGGGCCTCGGCGTACTGGTCCGCGCCCTCGGCTATCTCGTCCGCCTCATTGCCGTCGTCGCCGTCCTCGCCCTTCAGCCGCGGGCTCATGGTGCCGACCGACTGCGTGCGCGCGGCGGCCAGTTGAGCGAGGGTGCGGGCGCCGAACGGAGCCTTCGTTCTGCCGGACGCCGCGCCTGCGGGTGTCGTGACGAGTGCGGCGGATGCGGTGATGGCACAGATCGTGAACCATCGTCTCTTACGGGTTGGTGCTGACACCAGATCCTCCCGAACGGGTGGTTGTACAGCCGTCACAGGAGACCCGATCAGTGAGCGGTGGAAGACGGCCGCTTTTTGGACAAGCCTTGACCAGAACCTGCCATCCAAGGGTCGTGGACCACCGTCACCAGGCCGGGTCTCCCCGCACCGCGCCACGGGTCAATCCCCCACGGGCCACCGGGAATTGACGCCTCTTAGTCCCTCCCGGTCACCGCTCCGTCCGCCGGCCCTTCCGCAGGAAGCCCCGCAGCCGGCGCTCCGGCCAGGTGTTGATCACGTCCTCCCGGGTGAGCCGGCCGCGCTGGGCGGTGCCGATGCCGTAGCGCATGTTGGCCAGGTGGGGGACGGCGTGGGCGTCGCTGTCGACGGCGAACTTCACGCCGTGCCGCCCGGCCCGCAGGATGTCCTCGTCGCGCAGGTCGAGGCGGTCCGGATGGGCGTTGATCTCCAGGGCCGTGCCGGTGCGGGCGCAGGCGGCGAAGATCGCGTCGAGGTCTGCGTCGATGCCGGGCCGCTTGCCGATGATGCGGGTGGTGGGGTGACCGATGATGTTGACGTACGGGTTCTCACAGGCCCGTACGATCCGCCGGGTGAGGGCCTCGCGCCCCTGGTTGAAGTGCGAGTGGACGGACGCCACGCACAGGTCGAACCCGGCGAGGAACTCCCCGGGCCAGTCCACCTCGCCGTCCGGGCCGATGTTCAGCTCGACACCGTGCAGCAGCCGCAGACCGCCGCGCCTGCCCCGGGTGGCGCAGCTCCCGTCGAGCTCGCGCACCCGCTCGCGCTGGGCCAGCATCCGCTCGTCGGTCATGCGCTGCATCGCCATGTCCGGGCCGTGGTCGGTGATCGCGTAGTAGGCCCAGCCGCGCTCGGCGGCGGCCTGCACCATCTCCTCCAGCGGGGCGAGGCCGTCGGTGAGGTCGGTGTGGGAGTGCAGATCGCCGCGCAGGTCCGCCTCCGTCACCAGGTCGGGCAGTTCGCCGTGCAGCCCGTCCTCGATCTCCCCGCGGTCCTCACGCAGCGTCGGCGGGATCCAGGGCAGCCCGAGCCGGGCGTACACCTCCTCCTCGGTCTCGGAGACGATCTTCTTGCCGCTCTCGACGTCGAAGAGCCCGTACTCGGAAAGCTTCAGCTTCTGGTGCACGGCCAGTTCGCGGGTGCGGATGTTGTGCGCCTTGGAGCCGGTGAAGTACTGCAGCGCCGCGCCCCAGGAGTCCGGCGGTACGACCCGCAGGTCGACGTTGAGGCCCTTGCTGGTGCGCACGGACGTCTTCTTCTCACCCGTGCCGATCACCTCGGTGACGTACGGCAGCTCGGTGAACGCCCGCATGATCGGCGCCGGTTTCGTGGCCGCGGCGAGGATGTCGATGTCGCCGATCGTCTCGCGCATCCGCCGCAGTGACCCCGCGTAGGCGCAGCGCAGGCAGCCCGGCACGGCCGACAGGCCGGTCACGATGTCGTCGGCGAGGTCCATGGCCAGGTCGATCTGGACGCGGCCCCCTGCGGACTGCAGGAGCGAGATGCCGTGGAGGATGTTCTCCTCCGTCTTCGGTCCGAAGCCCTTGAGGTCGCGCAGCCGCTCCTCGTGGATGGCGTCGGCCAGTTCCTCGACCGAGGAGATGCCCAGCTCCTCGTAGACCGTCAGTGCCTTCTTCGGGCCGAGTGTGGGGATGGCGGTCAGCCGGCGCACCCCGGCGGGGATCTTCGCGCGCAGCTCCTCGACGGCGGAGACGCTGCCGTGGTCGAAGTACTCCAGCACCTTCTGGGCGATCGACCTGCCGACGTTCGGGATCTGCTGGAGGCCCTTGAGGTCGAGCGTGGCGACGTCGGCGTGGTGGCCGCCGACCGACCGGGCAGCCTTCTCGTAGACGCGTGCCTTGAACGCGTCTCCTCCGGTGATCGAGATGAGGTCCGCGTACTCCTGCAGCAGCGCGGCGACCTCGTCGTTGGACCGGGCCACATCTTCAGGGTAGGCATGCCGCGACGGACGTGCCGTCCTCCCCCGTAGAGCAGATGACAGGAGTTCTCAGGGAGGGGACCGCAAGGTGACAGGGCGCAGGGTCAGGCGGGTCAGGGGTACGGCGGTGGCAGCGGCGGCGATGGCGGCGCTGACCGCGTCGCAGGCGCCGGGGACGATCCCGGCACGGCCGGATGCGCCGGTGGCGCAGCCCGCCGGGCACGGGCCGAGCGTGTCCGGCGACGCCCCGTACCGCACGGAGCTGCCCCCGCTCACGCGCAAGCACACGGGCCACGAGGACGGGGCACCGGCGGTCGCGGGCGGCGCGGTGCCCGCGACGGTCTTCGCCGCGTACCGCCGTGCCGAGGCGGAGCTCGCTCGCACCGCACCCGGCTGCGGGCTGCGCTGGCAGCTGCTGGCCGCGATCGGGCAGGTCGAGTCGGGGCAGGCGGAAGGCGGACGGGTGAGAGCGGACGGCACGACCGTGACGCCGATCCTGGGCCCGCGTCTGGACGGCGGTGCCTTCGCCGTCGTAGCGGACACGGACGGTGGCGCGTACGACGGGGACGCGGTGTACGACCGTGCGGTGGGCCCGATGCAGTTCATTCCGTCCACCTGGGCCCGCTGGGGAGCGGACGGCAACGGCGACGGGCGGGCCGACCCGGGCAACGTCTTCGATGCGGCGCTCGCGGCCGGGCGCTATCTGTGCGCGGCCGGAGGGGACCTGTCCGAGCCGGCGGGGCTGGACCGGGCGATCCTCGGCTACAACCACTCGGAGGCCTATCTGCGCACGGTGAAGGCCTGGTACGCGTACTTCCTGGAGGGGCACACGGTGGTACCGGACGGCTCCACGGGCTCGTCGGTACGGCCCTCGACGCGTCCCGGATCCTCGCACTCCGCGAAACCCACCCCGACCCCGAAACCGACGCCGAAGCCGTCCCCTCGGCCGGCCTCCACCCCGTCCGTGCCCGCCTCTCCGTCCCCGTCCAACTCCCACCCGACAGCCGGTACTTCACCCCAACCCCTCACCCCGATGCCCACCCCGTCCCTCGCCCTGCCGACCGACAACGTGCTGCCCAGCGGCCTCCCGCTGACCGGCGGCTGACCAGTAACGGCGCGGACTCGATGCCCGCTCCCCCCTCCACAACCGCCGCTACCGGGCGGTAATGTCGCCATCCGCCGGGCTGGGACGAGAACCCGGTGGGTGCGCCTGTCATGTCACCGGCCGGATCAGCGGACGGCGTCTGGTGCGTGCGATCGCGACGCGGCGAGCGTGCGTGCCAGGTGTCACGCGCCCGGCCGGGGAGGCGACACAGGCGGTGAGCGCAAAGGGGCCCTCATGGCGACGGAGATGCCTGCGGAGGCAAGAGCTGCCGACGAGCGTTGGCGACGCATGTGGAGCCACCGTGAGCAACTGCTCAGGGTGGCCCGGCGCAGGTCGATGAGCCAGGAGGACGCCGAGGACGCGGTGCACGAGGCGATGCTGCGGGCTGCCGAGCGGCCGGATCTGGACGACGAGCGGCTCGGGGCGTGGCTGACGACGGTCACCATGCGGTTGTGCGTCGACCGGTACCGGCAGGTCAACCGGGAGGCCGAGGTCCGCACCAGCCCTACGCTGATCGCGCCCGGGCCGGTCCCGGTGGAGGAGGCCGTGTGCGACCGGGCGGAGGCCAGGTGGCTGGCGGTGCGCAGCGGTGAGCTGCCCGCACGGCAGGCGGAGGCGCTGCGGCTGAAGTCCGAGGACCTGGACGTGAGCCAGGTCGCGGTGCGGATGGGGCTCAGCTACCGGACCGTCGAGTCGCTGCTGGCCCGGGCCCGGCGGACGCTGCGCGCCTCGCTGGCCGGGACGCTCGGCTTCGTGCTGTTCCTGTTCGGGCGGGGGCGGCTGCGGGCGGGTGGCAAGGCCCAGGCGGTGGCGGCCGCGTCGACGGCGGCCACGCTGGCGGTGGCGGGTTTCGTCCTGCCGTACGCCCTGGAGGGCGGCCACCCGGCCACGACTCCCCCGCCGGCCGCGTCCCCCGCCCCCGGGAAGGCCGCCGAGACGGTACGCCCCGCAAGCGCCGGGCGCACGCCCACCGCGAAGGCTCACGAACGGTCGACGGCATCGACACCGCCGACCGGCACAACCCACAAGGGCTCCCTGCTCCCCCTGTCGGTCCCGCCCCTCCCGAAGGCATCGCTGTCCCCGGTCCCCGCCGTCCCCGAGGTCCCGAGCCTGCCGAGCACCCCCGCCCTGTCGGCCCTACCGGCCGTCCCCACCCCGACGACGACCCTGCCCAGCCTCCCGAAGACTCCCACCGTCCCGTCCACACCGCCCTCGCTCCCGGCACCGACACCGACCGGGCTGCCGTAACAGCAGCAGCTGCACCGCCGGAGCGGACTTGACTGCGGGCAGCCGTGCCACCGCACCCCCGGGAAGCCGCGCCGCCGACGCCGACGTAACTACGCTCGTGCCGCCGTCGCCGTCCATGCCGCCCTGGCCGCGACCAGTCACACCACCGTCGCCGTCCATGCCCCCGTAGCTGCGGCCAGCCGCGCCGCCATCGCCCACCGTCCCGCCCTGGCTGCGAGCACTCGTGTGCCAGTGCCAGTCCATGCCGCCCTAGCCGCGATCAGTCGCACCACCGGCACCCCCCATCCCGCCCCAGCTGCGGGCAGTCGTGCCGCTGGGGCGGCACGGGTGGGCGCAGCGGCAGCGTCCCACGCGGACCCCCCACCCCGACGCCCAACCGCCGGCCCCCCAGCCCCGAGCGCCCCAGGACCCGCCGACCGCGCCCCGCCCCGCCCAAGGCCGCCGCAGGCACCCGCACACCCCTGAGAAAAAAATCCACCTCCCCGCGACGGACCCCCCGCCCCTCCCCGTAGAGCAGATGTCGGAGCTGCTCCACGGGCCGAGAGGTGGACCGGATGGGTGTCGAGATCTGTGTGGAAGGGCTGACCAAGTCCTTCGGTCACCAGGTCATCTGGCAGGACGTGTCGCTGACGCTGCCCGCCGGGGAGGTGTCCGTCATGCTCGGCCCCTCCGGGACGGGCAAGTCGGTGTTCCTCAAGACGCTCGTCGGGCTGCTGAAGCCCGAGCGGGGCAGCGTGAAGATCGCGGGGCGGGACATCACCCGGCTGCGCGAGCACGAGCTGTACGAGGTGCGGAAGCTGTTCGGTGTCCTGTTCCAGGACGGCGCGCTGTTCGGCTCGATGAACCTCTACGACAACATCGCGTTCCCGCTGCGCGAGCACACCCGTAAGTCCGAGAGCGAGATCCGGCGCATCGTGCTGGAGAAGATGGACATGGTCGGACTCATCGGCTCGGAGCAGAAGCTCCCCGGTGAGATATCCGGGGGGATGCGGAAACGGGCCGGGCTAGCCCGCGCCCTCGTCCTCGATCCCGAGATCATTCTCTTCGACGAGCCCGACTCCGGGCTCGACCCCGTCCGCGTCGCCTATCTCAACCAGCTCATCGTCGACCTCAACGCCCAGATCGACGCGACCTTCCTGATCGTCACCCATGACATCGCCTCCGCCCGCCAGGTACCGGACAACATCGGGCTGCTGTTCCGCCGCGAGCTGGTCATGTTCGGGCCGCGGGAGGAGCTGCTGACCAGTGACGAGCCGGTCGTCAGGCAGTTCCTGAACGGGCGGATGCAGGGCCCGATCGGCATGGCGGAGGAGAAGGACGCCGCCCAGGTCGAGCAGGAGCTGGCCGCGCTCAGCGGCAGCGAGACCGCGCAGACACCCGGCAGCCAGGCTCTGACTCCCCGCCTGCTGCCGGGGCCGGGCATCACCCGGCCACCACGCTGGGAGGCGATCGCCCGGCGGGAGGCGGAACTGCGGCGCCGCAAGGCGGTGGCGGACGTATGAGACTGTCGCCGACCGGAGCACTGCGGCAGTCGGGGAACCTGTTCGCGATGGCGCTGGACGTCGTCCGTACGATGCCGCGACGGCCGTTCCAGGCCAGGGAGTTCATCCAGCAGGCCTGGTTCGTCGCCAGCGTGACCATCCTGCCGACCGCGCTCGTGTCCATCCCCTTCGGGGCGGTCATCGCCCTGCAGATCGGCAGCCTCACCCGGCAGCTCGGCGCCCAGTCCTTCTCGGGTGCCGCCTCGGTGCTCGCCGTACTGCGCGAGGCCTCGCCGATCGTCACCGCGCTGCTGATCGCGGGCGCCGGCGGCACCGCCATCTGCGCGGACCTCGGGGCCCGGAAGATCCGCGAGGAGATCGACGCCATGCAGGTCCTCGGCATCGATCCCATCCACCGGCTGGTCGTACCGCGGGTGCTGGCCTCGATGGTGGTGGCGGTGCTGCTCAACGGGCTGGTGTCGGTGGTCGGTGTCGCCGGCGGCTATTTCTTCAACGTCGTCCTGCAGAACGGCACCCCGGGCGCCTACCTCGCCTCCTTCACCACCCTCGCCCAGCTCTCCGACCTGTGGGCGGCCGAGATCAAGGCGCTGGTCTTCGGGGCGATCGCGGCGATCGTCGCCTCGTACAAGGGACTGACGGCGAAGGGCGGCCCGAAGGGTGTGGGCGATGCCGTGAACCAGTCGGTGGTGATCACCTTCATGTTGCTGTTCGTGACGAACTTCGTGATGACCGCGGTGTATTTCCAGGTCGTCCCGCAGAGGGGTTGAGGCATGGCGCTGTTCAGCAGTCTGGAGGAGCTCGGCCGTCAACTCTCCTTCTACGGACGTTCGTTGGCGTGGACGGGCCGTACCGTGCGCCGCTACAAGAAGGAGGTCCTGCGGCTGCTCGCCGAGGTGAGCTTCGGCCGCGGCGCCCTCGCCGTCGTGGGCGGCACGGTCGGCGTGATCGCCTTCCTGTCCTTCTTCACCGGCACCGAGGTGGGCCTCCAGGGGTACGCGGCGCTCAACCAGCTCGGCACCTCCAACTTCGTGGCGTTCCTCTCGGCGTACTTCAACACCCGTGAGATCGCCCCGCTGGTCGCCGGACTCGCGCTGTCCGCGACCGTCGGCGCGGGCTTCACCGCCCAGCTCGGCGCCATGCGGATCAGCGAGGAGACCGACGCCCTGGAGGTCATGGGCGTGCCCTCGCTGCCCTTCCTGGTGACCACGCGGATGATCGCGGGGTTCGTGGCCGTGATCCCGCTGTACGTGATCGGGCTGCTGTCCTCCTACCTCGCCGCCCGCACGATCACCACCGGCTACTACGGGCAGTCGGCGGGCACCTACGACCACTACTTCCAGCAGTACCTGCCACCGGTCGACGTGCTGTGGTCCTTCGGAAAGGTACTGGTCTTCGCCGTCCTGATCATCCTCGTGCACTGCTTCTACGGCTACTACGCGAGCGGCGGCCCGGCGGGCGTCGGCGTCGCGGTGGGCCGGGCGGTGCGGACCTCGATCGTCGCGATCAACGTCCTTGATTTCTTCCTCTCGTTGGCCATCTGGGGCGCCAACACGACCGTACGGATTGCGGGGTGAACCGTATGAGGGTGTGGAGACTGCGGTTGTACGGCGTGGTGTTCCTCGCCGTACTCGCCCTGCTGCTGTCGTTGTCCGTCGCCGTGTACCGGCAGGCGTTCACGCCGGTCGTACGGATCAGCCTGGAGGCCGACAGCCTCGGCAACCAGCTCGACCCGCGCGCCGACGTCAAACTGCGCGGCCTGCTGGTCGGCGAGGTGCGCTCGGTGCACGCCGACGGACACAAGGCGACGCTCGACATCGCGCTCAAGCCGGAGTACGCCGCCGACATCCCGTCCGACGTGCGGGCCCGGCTGCTGCCGAAGACGCTGTTCGGCGAGAAGTACGTCGACCTGGTCGCACCCGCCCGATCCTCGGCCCGGCCCATCCGCGCCGGTGACGTCATCACCCAGGACCGCACCCGCGTCGGCATCGAGCTGCAGCAGGTGATGAACGACCTGCTGCCGCTGCTGCGGACCGTGCAGCCCGGCAAGCTCAACGCCACGCTCTCCGCGTTCGCCACCGCCCTGGAAGGCCGCGGCGACCGGATCGGCGACAACCTCACGCGTGTGGAGGACTATCTGCACCGCCTCAATCCCCATCTGCCGTCCCTCACCGAGGACTTCGCCCGGCTGGCCGACGTCGCCCAGGTGTACGGCGACGCGGCGCCGGACCTGATGGAGATCCTCCGCAACACCGTGACCACCAGCCGCACGCTGGTCGCGGAGCAGGACAGGCTCGCCTCGGCCCTCACCACGACGGCCGGCGCCGCAGGCACCGCACAGGACTTCCTCGACGAGAACGGCGACCGGTTGATCACCCTGGGGCAGGTCTCCCGCCCGACCCTCGAACTCTTCGCCCGCTACTCCCCTGAGTACCCGTGCCTCTTCGCGGGCCTGGTCCACGAGGAGCAGGCCTCCGAGCAGGCGTTCCGGGGCGGCAAGATGCACATCACGCTGGAGGTCGTACGGCAGCAGGGGGCCTACCAGCCCGGTGAGGAACCGCGCTACGCCGACCGGTCCGGGCCGAACTGCCGTGATCTGCCGCATCCTTCGGTGCCCGCGCCGGGGTTCCACCTCAACGACGGCTCCAGGAAGGGCAGTTCGTCCGGCCCGCAGGGTGTCTCCGCCACCCGGGCCGAACAGCGGGCCGTCGGCTCGCTGGTGTCGCCCGTGCTGGGGGTGCCCGCCGACGAGGTGCCGCCGGTCGCGACGCTGTTGTTCGGGCCGATGGCGCGCGGGACGGCGGTGAGCGTCGTATGAGGACCTCGGCAGCGCGGCAGACCGCCGCTCCCCTCATCAAGTTCAGCCTCTTCGCACTGGTGACGATCGTGGCGACGGCCCTGCTCGCCGCCACCATCGTCAACCTCTCCTTCACGCCCGACCACACCTACCGTGCCGTCTTCAGTGATGTCACCGGCCTCGAGAAGGGCGACGACATCCGGGTCGCCGGAGTGCGGGTCGGGCAGGTCCAGGGCATCCGGATCAAGGACCGTACGCTGGCGGAGATCACCTTCACCGTCGGCGGCGACCGGCCGCTGCTCACCAGCACCCACGCCGTCATCCGCTACCGCAACCTGGTCGGGCAGCGGTACGTGGCCCTGACGGAGGGCGCGGGCGACGGCACCCCGCTGAAGCCCGGCGGCACCATCCCGCTGCGGCGGACGCAGCCCGCGCTCGACCTCAACGCCCTGCTGAACGGCTTCAAGCCGCTGTTCGCGGCGCTCAGTCCGCAGGACGTCAACCAGCTCGCCACCGAGATCATCAAGACGCTGCAGGGCGAGGGCGGCACCGTGAACAGCCTGCTGGCGCACACCGCTTCGCTCACCACGACCCTGGCCGGCCGGGACAAGCTGATCGGCTCGGTGATCGACAACCTCAACACCGTGCTGGCGACGCTGGACAAGCGCGGCACCCGCTTCTCCGAGCTGATCGGGCAGCTGCGGCGGGTGATCTCCGGGCTGTCCGCCGACCGGAAGCCCATCGGCCAGTCGCTTGCGAGCATCGGCGATCTGACGGACGCCACCTCGGGGCTGCTGAAGGACGCGCGGCCGCCGCTGAAGGACGACATCGCACGGCTGACCGATCTCACCGGCACGCTGAACGACAACGAGAAGACCGTGGAGGGCGTCCTGCAGCGGCTGCCGAACAAGCTCAACGCACTGACGGGGACCGCGTCCTACGGCTCCTGGTTCAACTTCTACCTCTGCGACTTCGACGGCCGGATCGTGCTGCCGAAGACCAAGCAGGCGCTCACCCCCGATCTGCACGTGGCGAGGGCGAGGTGCGGATCGTGAGCCGGAAGACCCGCCCGGAACCGCTGATGAAGGTCCGCATCGACCCGCCGAAGCTGCCGAGGCCACGGCTGCCGAGGCGCGCGCCCCGGCCGCAGAAGCCGGAACCGCTGATGAAGGTGCGCATCGACCCGCCCCGCCTGCGGCGCCCGAAGCCGCAGTCGCTGCCACAGCCGCGCCCGGCGGCACCGCGCCCGCAGCCCATGATGAAGGTGCGCATCGACCCGCCCAGGCTGCCGCGCATACGGATACGGCGGCCCCGGCTGATCCCGTTCCGCGAACGCAACCCGGTGGTCATCGGGGCGGTCGGCCTCACCGTCCTCGCCCTGCTGACCGTGGCCGCGTTCAACGCCGACAGCCTGCCGTTCATCGGCGGCGGCACTACGTACAGCGCGGCCTTCTCGGAGGCCGGCGGGCTCAAACCCGGTGACGAGGTGCGGATCGCCGGGGTGAAGGTCGGCAAGGTCGAGACCGTCGACCTGGACGGCGACCACGTCAAGGTCACCTTCAAGGTCAAGGGCGATCCCGGCCTCGGCACCGACACCCGCGCGTCGATCCGGATCAAGACGATCCTCGGCGCGAAGTACCTCGCGCTGCAGCCCAAGGGCCCGGGTCAGCTGAGGGCGGGCAGCGAGATCCCGCTGCGGCGCACCGTGCCGGCGTACGACGTCGTGCAGGCGTTCAGCGACCTGACCACCACCACGGAGAAGGTCGACACCGGGCGGCTCGCGAAGGCCCTGGACACCATCTCCACCACCTTCCAGGACTCGCCCGCCGAGGTGCGCGCGTCCATCAAGGGCCTCTCGGAGATCTCCCGCACGGTCGCCTCCCGCGACCAGGCCCTCGGTGAGCTCCTCGACCACGCGAACGGCACGACCGGCGTGCTCGCCGACCGCTCCAAGGACTTCACCGCGCTGGTCAAGGACGGTGACCAGCTGTTCCGGGAGATCAGCAGACGGCGCGAGGCGATCCACAAGCTGCTGAAGACCTCCGCCGCGCTCGGCATCGAGCTCTCCGGACTGGTCCAGGACAACGAGAAGGAGATCGGGCCCGCCCTCGAGGGCCTGAAGCGAGTGGTGCAGATGCTCGAACGCAACCAGGCAAGCCTCGACCGCAGCGTGCAGCTGCTGGCGCCGTATGTGCGGGTGTTCACCAACGCCCTGGGCAACGGCCGTTGGTTCGACTCCTACGTCCAGAACCTGGTCGCCGCTCCGGTGACACCTCGGACGGGAGGCAACCGGTGAAGAGACTGAAGCGACGCCTGGCGGTGCTCACCGCACTCGCCCTGGTCGCCGCCCTCACCTATGTGCTGTGGCCGCGGCCCGAGCCGGTGCGCGTCACCGCGTACTTCCCGCGCGCCGTCGGCATCTACCCCGGCTCGGACGTCCGCGTCCTCGGAGTCCGCATCGGCGAGGTCAAGAAGATCACGCCCGAGGGTGAGCGGGTGCGGGTGGAGCTGGAGTACGACCACGGGCGCAAGGTGCCCGCCGGCGCCCAGGCCGCGATCATCAACTCCTCGGTGGTCAGCGACCGCTATGTACAGCTGCTGCCGGTGTACCGGAAGGGCCCGGTCATGCACAGCGGTGCCGTCATCCCGGAGAACCGCACCGCCGTACCCGTGGAACTGGACCGGATCTTCGACAGCCTGCACACCACGGCCGAGGCCCTGGGCCCCAAGGGCGCCAACAAGGACGGCTCCCTCTCCCGGCTGCTCGGGGTGAGCGCCGACAACCTCGGCGGGCAGGGCGCGAACCTCAACCGGACCGTCCAGGACCTGTCGCAGGCGGTCACCACCCTGTCCGACGGCCGCAAGGACCTGTTCGGGACGGTACGGAACCTCCAGGTGTTCACAGCGTCACTGGCGGCCGACGACAAGAGCGTGCGGTCCTTCAACACCAGTCTCGCCGACGTCGCGCAGCAGCTCTCGGGTGAGCGTCAGGACCTGGCGGACGCGCTCACGAACCTGGGCACGGCGCTCGCCGACGTGTCCGCGTTCGTCAAGAACAACAAGAAGTCCCTGACCTCGAACGTGAAGGGCCTCAGCAAGGTGACCAAGGTGCTCGTCACCCAGCGGGCCGCCCTGGACGAGCTGTTGCGGGTGGCGCCCACGGGCCTGTCGAACCTCAACAACGCCTACAACCCGTCCTCCGGCACCCTCGACACCCGCAACAACGCCCAGCAGGCGCAGGACCCGGCCTCGCTGCTGTGCTCGATCCTGCGGACGACCGGCGACGCGGGCGGCCGGAACCCCGACTGCAAGCAGCTGAAGAAGCTCTTCGACTCGCTGCCCGAACTGCCCACGCAGGGCACCGCGGTGACCGGCACGGTCGACAGGACCCTCGGCGGGATCCTGGGGGCGAGCGCATGAGCACCCGACGCAGGGCCGGGACACTCGCCTGGGCGGCGGTCGGTTCGCTGCTGCTGTCCGGCTGCGAGTTCAACGGCTGGTACGACGTCCCGCTGCCCGGCGGCGCGGCCGACGACGGGCACGCCTACCACGTCACCGTCGACTTCCGTGACGTCCTCGACCTGGTGCCGCAGTCGGCGGTGAAGGTCGACGACGTCACCGTCGGCGCGGTGGAGAAGGTGGAACTGGACGGCTGGCACGCGCGCGTACGGCTGCGGGTCGCCGACTCGGTGAAGCTGCCCGCGAACGCGGTCGCCGAGCTGCGGCAGACCAGTCTGCTCGGCGAGAAGTACGTGGCGCTCGCACCCCCGACCGGCACCGCCCCCGTGGGCCGGCTCCGCGACGGCGACCGCATCCCGCTCTCCCGCAGCGGCCGCAACCCGGAGGTCGAGGAGGTGCTCTCCGCCCTGTCCGCCCTGCTCAACGGCGGTGGGGTCGCCCAGCTGAAGACGATCACCGTGGAGCTGAACAAGGCCCTGGACGGACGGGAGAACCGGGTCAGATCACTGCTGAAGGAGCTGGACACGTTCGTCGGCGGACTGGACAAGCAGAAGGCCGACATCATCCGCGCGATCAAGGCCGTGGACCGGCTCGCGGGGCGGCTCGGCAAGGAGAAGAAGACCATCGCGGAGGCCGTCGACACCATGCCACCCGCCCTGAAGGTCCTGGCCGACCAGCGGCGCAACCTGACGAAGATGCTCACCGCCCTGTCGAAGCTGGGCAAGGCGGGCACCAAGGTGGTCAATGCCTCGCACGACGACACGGTCGCGAACCTCAGGGAGCTTCGGCCGATCCTGCAGCAGCTCGACAAGTCGGGCGACGACCTGCCCAACTCCCTTGAACTGCTGACCACTTATCCGTTCCCGCGCAACGCCATGGACGCCGTCAAGGGCGACTACGTCAACCTGCACATCACCGCGGACCTCAATCTGGCTGACCTGTACGGCAACGTGGCGGGCGGCAACTCTGGCCACGGCAAGGGCAGTTCGCCGGCGCCAAGCAGCCCCACCGCACCGGGCCTCCCGGATCTCCCGGGCGTCCCGACGCCGGCCCCGCTGCCCAGCACGCCGAGCCTGCCGTCGTCGCCGTCCGTGCCGTCGTCACCGTCGGGCGGCGGCGGGCCGCTGTGCCCGCCGGTGTGCACGAGCAGCTACACCACCGGAGCGAAGCCGCCCGAGGGCATCGACCTCGCGCTCGCCGAGCTGATGCTGAAGGGGGTCCAGCCGTGATCACTCGTACGGTCAAGGCCCAGCTGGTGGCCTTCGCCGCCGTCACCGCGGTCGGGGTGTCGTACGTCGGCGCCCGGTACACCGGCCTGGTGGACGACGTCCTGGGCCGCGGCTACACCGTGCAGGCCGACTTCGCCGACTCCGGGGGCATCTTCCCCGGCGCGGAGGTCACCTACCGCGGGGTGCCCGTGGGCAAGGTCGGCGCGCTGCGGCTGAGCGGCTCCGGGGGCGTGTCGGTCGCCCTCGACATCAAGGACGGGAGTCCGCGCATCCCGGCGGACACCCTCGCCGTGGTGGCGGACCGGTCGGCGGTGGGCGAGCAGTACGTCGATCTGCAGCCGCGCACCTCCCACGGCCCGTACCTGCTCGACGGCAGCGCCATCCCGCGCGGCAGCACGCGCGTGCCGCTGCCCACGACGGACCTGGTCCTCAGCCTGGACCGGCTGGTGAACTCGGTCGGCAAGAACGATCTGCGGATCACCGTCGACGAGCTGGGCAAGGCCTTCGACGGCACCGGCCCCAACCTGAGCCGCCTGGTCGACTCGGGCAACGCGCTGGTGGAGTCGGCGTCCCGGTCCCTGCCCGAGACGATCTCGCTGATCGAGAACTCGCGGAAGGTCCTCAAGACACAGGCCGACCAGGGCTCCTCCATCAAGTCGTTCGCGCGCGATCTGGCGGCGCTCAGCGCGCAGTTGAAGGCGAGCGACGGGGACCTGCGCAAGGTGATCGGCAACGCGACACCGGCCGCGCAGCAGGTCGACTCACTGTTGAAGTCGACCGGCCCGGGCCTGTCGGTCCTGCTCGCCAACCTGATCAGCGGCGGCCGGGTCACGCTGGCGCACCTGCCCGGCGTGGAGCAGGCCCTCGTCACCTTCCCGGCGCTGGTCGCGGGCAGCTACACGGTCGTGCCGGGCGACGGCACCACCCACTTCGGGCTGGTGGTGAACGCGGGCGACCCGCCGCCGTGCACCAAGGGGTACGGCACCACCTGGCGCGACCCCTCGGACACCAGCACTCGTGCGGCCAACACCGGCGCTCACTGCACCGCCCCGCGCGGCGGCAAGACGTCCGTGCGCGGCGCACAGAACGCCCCCGGTGGGTCATCCGGCGGCGCGAACCAGGCGGCGTACATCACGCCGTACGACCCGGACACCGGCACCGCGACCGGTCCGGACGGAAGGCCCGTCGAGATCGGCTCGACGGGCGGCCAGCAGACGGTGTTCGGAAAGGAGTCGTGGCAATGGCTGCTCGTCGGCCCGATGGCATGAACAGGGTCCTGACGGTGGGGCTGGTCGCGGCGACCGTCCTCACCGCCGCGGTCGCCGGCTGGCTGGGCTTCGCCCTGCACGACCGGCACGCGACGGAACAGCGGCGCCAGGATCTCCTGGCCGCGGCCCGCCAGTCCGCGCTGAACTTCACCTCGCTCGACTACCGGCACTACGACCGGGACAGCGCGAACGTCCTCAAGGGCGCCACCGGTGACTTCAAGAAGCAGTTCACCGCGCAGACGGCACAGCTGACCAAGCTGGTGGCCCAGAACAAGTCGGTCTCCGAGGGGCAGGTCCTGGACGCCGGCATCGTCCGCTCCGACGCCCACTCGGGCCGCGTCCTGGTGGTCGCCGACAGCAAGGTCACCAACACCGCCGCGCCCCAGGGGCAGGCGCGCACCTACCGGCTGCAGCTCGACCTGGTGTACCGGGGCGGGCGCTGGCTGACGTCCGACGTCGAGTTCGTGGGCTGACGGGCCCCAGTGAGGAGTACGACCATGGCGAACCCGACCACCCGGAGCCGCACGATGAGCGCAGCGGCCCGTGCGGCGGCCAAGCGCGCCAAGCGGGTCGAGTACCTGCAGCGGCCCGAGCCGCCGGCCCCGGACAACTGGGACGACCCGCCGCAGCCGTCGCCGGAGCCGCTGGAACAGGACCCGGACACCTTGGTGGAGCCGGAGGGGAGCGCGCCCCCGCCGCCTCGCTCCGGTCGGCGGCTGCTCCCCGCGGTGCTGGGCGTCCTGCTGGTCGCGGCCCTCGTCGTCGCCTCGCTGCTCGGATGGCAGTACGTGCAGGGGCGGCAGGCGGAGAGCGCCCGGTCGCAGGCTCTCGCGGCCGCGAAGAAGGCGGCGCCGGTCGTCCTGTCGTACGACTACCGGCACCTGGACCGGGACTTCGCCCGGGCCCGGACGCTGCTGACCGGGCACTTCAAGGACCAGTACGGGAAGACCACGAAGACGGTGGTCGGGCCGACGGCGCAGAAGTACCACGGCGTGGTGAAGGCGACCGTCCCCGCGGCCTCCGTCGCCTCGGCCTCGCCGGGCAAGGTCACGGTGCTGCTCTTCGTCAACCAGGTCACGCAGAGCACCCAGGTCTCCGGCTCCCGGCTGGACCTGAACCGGGTGCGGATGACGATGAGCCGTACCTCCGAGGGCTGGAAGGTGAGCGCCGTAGACGCCCTGTGATCAGCCGCTTCACCGTGCCCCCGCGCCTTTTGCGCGGGGGCACTTTTTTGTCCGCGCTTCGCCGGGCGCTCTTGACAGTCCTCCCCGTCCACAGGCAGTCTTCCATTAAGCAGAAATGAACTTCCGCTATACGGAATAACCGAGCAAACACAGTCGCCACGGAAGGGAGCGCCGACCCCCATGGGATTTGCAGAGCAGCGCTTCAACGTCAACCTGTCGATCCTCTTCACGGAACTCCCGCTTCTGGAACGCCCCGCGGCGGCCGCCGCCGCGGGCTTCACCGCGGTCGAGCTGTGGTGGCCCTGGGTCGACTCCCCCACCCCCGAGCAGTCCGAGCTCGACGCCCTGAAGAAGGCGATCGAGGACGCGGGCGTCCAGCTCACGGGCCTGAACTTCTACGCCGGGCAGCTTCCCGGACCCGACCGCGGCGCCCTGTCGATCCCGGGTGACGAGTCGGAGAAGTTCCGCGCCAACATCGAGGTGGCGGCGGAGTTCGCCCACTCGCTCGGCACCAAGGCGCTCAACGCGCTGTACGGCAACCGCGTCGAGGGCGTGGACCCGGCCGAGCAGGACGCGCTCGCCCTGGAGAACCTGGTCCTCGCGGCCCGTGCCGCCGACCGGATCGGCGCGATCCTGCTGATCGAGACGCTCAACCGACCCGAGTCGCCGCTGTACCCGCTGGTGTCCGCCCCGGCCGGCATCGGCATCGTCGACAAGGTGAACGCCGCGACGGGGCTCGGCAACGCGAAGTTCCTCATGGACCTGTACCACCTGTCCATGAACGGCGAGGACCTGCCGTCGGTGATCGAGCAGTATGCGCCGAAGACCGGCCACGTCCAGATCGCCGACAACCCGGGCCGCGGGGCGCCGGGGACGGGCTCACTTCCGCTTGAGGGGCTCCTCGACCAGCTCAGGAAGGCCGGATACGAGGGCTGGGTCGGCCTGGAGTACAAGCCGGGCGACCGGCCCAGTGCGGAGGCCTTCGGCTGGCTGCCGGTGGAGTACCGCGCCGCTCGGTGACGGCGTCGTCGCCCCCGTGAACCACCACCTGCCTCAATCCACAGACGTAGCAAAGCAGTTCAGAGAGGTACCCCCAATCATGAGCACCCTCCCCAAGATCGCCTGGATCGGCCTCGGCATCATGGGCTCCCCCATGTCCGAGAACCTGATCAAGGCGGGTTACGACGTCACCGGGTTCACCCTGGAGCAGGACAAGCTGGACCGGCTGGCGGCCGCCGGCGGTACCGCGGCCGCTTCGATCGCCGAGGCCGTGCGGGACGCCGATGTCATCATCACGATGGTGCCCGCGTCACCGCAGGTCGAGGCCATCTCCTACGGCCCCGACGGCATTCTGGAGAACGCACGGCCGGGCGCGCTGCTGATCGACATGTCGTCCATCACGCCGCAGACGTCCGTGGACCTGGCGAAGGCCGCCGCGGACAGGGGCATCCGGGTGCTGGACGCGCCGGTGTCCGGCGGTGAGGCAGGCGCCATCGAGGCCGTGCTGTCGATCATGGTCGGCGGCGAGCAGGCCGACTTCGACCTCGCGAAGCCGATTCTCGAGGCGCTCGGCAAGACCATCGTGCTGTGCGGCCCGCACGGCTCGGGGCAGACCGTGAAGGCCGCCAACCAGCTGATCGTCGCCGTGAACATCCAGGCGTGCGCCGAGGCCGTGGTCTTCCTGGAGAAGTCCGGCGTGGACCTCAAGGCGGCGCTGGACGTCCTCAACGGCGGCCTGGCGGGTTCGACCGTGCTGACACGGAAGAAGGACAACTTCCTCACCCGCGACTTCAAGCCGGGCTTCCGTATCGACCTGCACCACAAGGACATGGGCATCGTCACCGACGCCGCCCGCAACGTCGGCGCCGCCCTGCCCGTCGGTGCCGTGGTCGCCCAGCTGGTCGCCAGCCTGCGTGCGCAGGGCGACGGCGGCCTGGACCACTCGGCCCTGCTGCGGGCGGTCGAGCGCCTCTCGGGCGCTCAGCTCTGAGACTTCCGGGTCGCGGCGCCGCTGACATCTGTCCTGTCGCGCCCAGGCGGCGCCGCGGCCCGGAATCAACTTCAACAAACTGTTGACGTCCAACTCGCCCACTCTTAGGCTCCACAAAGCGGAAACAGTTTTCCGCTGACACCCGCACGGAAGGTCCACGATGTCGAAGCGCGTGCTCACGGCGAGAACTCTCACTACGGAGTCCGGCGCCCCGGTCGCAGACAACCAGCATTCCGCCTCCGCCGGCATCGGCGGCCCGCTCCTGCTCCAGGACCAGCACCTCCTGGAGAAGCTGGCGCGCTTCAACCGCGAGCGCATCCCGGAGCGCGTGGTGCACGCCCGCGGCTCGGGCGCGCACGGCTACTTCGAGGTGACGGACGACGTCACCGGGTTCACGTACGCCGACTTCCTGAGCACGGTCGGCAGGCGCACCGAGGTCTTCGTGCGCTTCTCGACGGTGGCCGACTCGCTGGGCGGTGCGGACGCGGTCCGCGACCCGCGCGGTTTCGCGGTCAAGTTCTATACCGAAGAGGGCAATTACGACCTCGTCGGGAACAACACCCCGGTGTTCTTCATCAAGGACCCGATCAAGTTCCCGGACTTCATCCACTCGCAGAAGCGCGATCCGTTCACGGGCCGTCAGGAGCCGGACAATGTCTGGGACTTCTGGGCGCACTCCCCCGAGGCCACGCACCAGGTGACCTGGCTGATGGGCGACCGCGGCATCCCTGCCTCGTACCGTCACATGAACGGCTACGGCTCGCACACCTACCAGTGGACGAACGCCGACGGCGAGGCGTTCTTCGTCAAGTACCACTTCAAGACCAACCAGGGCGTCCGCTCGCTGTCCTCCGAGCAGGCCGCCGAGATCGCGGGCAAGGACCCGAACTCGCACCAGACGGACCTGCTGCAGGCCATCGAGCGCGGGGTGAACCCGTCCTGGACCCTCTACGTCCAGATCATGCCGGCGGCCGAGGCGGCGGACTACCGCTTCAACCCCTTCGACCTCACCAAGGTGTGGCCGCACAAGGACTACCCGCTGCAGCGCGTGGGCCGCCTGGTCCTGGACCGCAACCCGGACAACGTCTTCGCCGAGGTCGAGCAGGCCGCGTTCTCCCCGAACAACTTCGTCCCGGGCATCGGCCCCTCGCCGGACAAGATGCTGCAGGGCCGTCTGTTCGCCTACGCGGACGCCCACCGCTACCGCCTGGGCGTCAACCACACCCTGCTCGCGGTGAACGCGCCGAAGGCGACGACCGCGCAGAACTACGGCCGCGACGGCTTCATGGCGGTCAACGGCCAGGGCCGCGGGGCGAAGAACTACGAGCCGAACTCGTACGACGGCCCGGTGGAGACCGGCCGCCCCCTGTCCGCCCCACTGGCGGTGACCGGCCACACCGGCACCCACGAGGCCCCGCTGCACACCAAGGACGACGACTTCTTCCAGGCGGGCGAGCTGTACCGCCTGATGTCCGCGGACGAGAAGTCCCGTCTGATCGCCAACATCGCCGGCGGCCTCTCCCAGGTCTCCCGCGACGACGTGATCGAGAAGAACCTGGCCCACTTCCACGCCGCCGACCAGGAGTACGGCCGACGCGTGGAGGAGGCGGTCCGCGCCCTGCGCGAGGACTGACCCGCAGAGCGGCCCACGACCGCCGGACGGCCCGGATGAGGGGTGGCCGGCCGGCGGTGGCGGGCGAGGCAAGGACCGCGGCGGCGTGCGAGCCAGTGCGGTGGTGAAGGTCCCGGGCACTGCTTCTTCGACCTGAGGGAAGCAGCGCCGCGGCTCCGTCGCACCCGCCGCGGTCCCAGCCGCTTCCTGCACCACCCGCAGACTCCGTCCGGCGGCGCGAACGTTCTGTCGCGCCCAGCCTCGCACCGCCGGACGGCCACAACAGAAGACCTCACCGGCCGAGCGGCGCCGGATGCGGACGGTTCCGCATCCGGCGCCTTTCGGCGTTCGTGGGGGTGCGGATCGGCCCGGCCCGCAGGACGCTGAAGGCATGGCACATCCAACGGAGCATCCGCACATAGTGGTGCACTCGCCGGCCCTGGACGGCTCCCGGCGGGTCACGGAGGGTGACGAGACGCTGGGGATCGCCACGCACGTCGACGACGTCAGCGAGATCCTGCGCCTGGCCGACCTGTACGTCACGGACGTCGAGGAGAGCGACCTCATCGAGTGGCAGGGCGGCGGCCCGGACGACTGGCCGGGGTTGTCGGAACACCACGAGGCGCCGTGAGCACGTGCGTACGCCTACGCCCGGGAACGTAGGACGTCTACGCCAACCTCAAATCCAGCTCTGAACATGGTTCAAGAGGCTTCAGCCGCACCCACCCGAGGGCATATTCACGTCACATGGGGCCCGCCGACACGGGGGCGGCGGGCTCCATCACGGGGGAAACGGGAGATCTCACGGGGGAAACGGGGGATCTCACGGGGGAAACGGGGGACGGCTCCTGGGAGCCGGGCACGCGAAAGGGGCGGTCCAACCGGCAGGTTGGACCGCCCCTCAGCTGTCGGCCGGGTCAGACCTTCAGCGTCCTGATCGACGTCGGCGCGTGCCCCGGCTCGGTCGCGAGCTCCTCGAACTCCACGACGTTGCTGATGTCGTTGGTGGTCGACATGGCGATGTTGGTGACGCGCTCCAGGATCGCCTCGACGACGACCGGCACCTGGAACTCGGCGGCGAGCTTCTTCGCCTGCTCCAGGGCCGCACCCAGCTCGCTCGGGTCGGTCACCCGGATCGCCTTGCAGCCCAGGCCCTCGGCGACCTTGACGTGGTCGACGCCGTAGACGCCGAGCTCGGGCGAGTTGATGTTCTCGAACTCCAGCTTGACCTGGAAGTCGATGTCGAACGCCCGCTGCGCCTGGCGGATCAGGCCCAGGTAGGAGTTGTTCACCAGGACGTGGACGTAGGGGATCCTGTGCTGCGCGCCGACGGCCAGTTCCTCGATCATGAACTGGAAGTCGTAGTCGCCGGACAGGGCGACGACCTGCGCCTCCGGGTCCGCCTTCGCGACGCCCAGCGCGGCCGGGATGGTCCAGCCGAGGGGGCCCGCCTGGCCGCAGTTGATCCAGTGGCGCGGCTTGAAGACGTGCAGCATCTGGGCGCCGGCGATCTGTGAGAGGCCGATCGTGGAGACGTACCGGGTCTCGGGTCCGAACGCCTTGTTCATCTCCTCGTAGACACGCTGCGGCTTGATCGGGATGTCGTCGAAGTGCGTACGGCGCTGGAGAGTCGCCTTCTTCTCCTGTGCCGAGGCCGCCCACGCGGAGCGGTCGGGCAGCCTGCCGGCCGCCTTCAGCTCCCTCGCCACCTCGACGAAGAGCTCCAGGGCCGCCTTCGCGTCGGACGCGATGCCGTAGTCCGGGGCGAAGATCTTGCCGATCTGGGTGGGCTCGACGTCGACGTGGACGAACTTGCGGCCGGCCGTGTAGACGTCCAGTTTGCCGGTGTGGCGGTTGGCCCAGCGGTTCCCGATGCCGAGGACGAAGTCGGACTCCAGGAAGGTCGCGTTGCCGTAGCGGTGCGAGGTCTGCAGGCCGACCATGCCGGCGTTCAGCTCGTGGTCGTCGGGCAGGACGCCCCAGCCCATCAGGGTCGGGACGACCGGAGTGCCCGTCAACTCGGCGAATTCGACGAGGAGTTCGGCAGCGTCCGCGTTGATGACACCGCCGCCCGCGACGATCAGCGGCCGCTCGGACTCGTTCAGCAGCCCGATCGCCTTCTCGATCTGGGCGCGGGTCGCGGCCGGCTTGTAGACCGGGAGCGGCTCGTACGTCTCCGGGTCGAACTCGATCTCGGTGAGCTGCACGTCGATCGGCAGATCGATGAGGACCGGGCCGGGACGAGCGGAGCGCATCAGGTGGAAGGCCTGCTGGAAGACGCCGGGCACCTGGGCGGCCTCGAGGACCGTGACCGCCATTTTCGCGACCGGCTTGGCGATCGAGGCGATGTCGACGGCCTGGAAGTCCTCTTTGTGGATCACGGCGGTCGGGGCCTGGCCCGTGATGCACAGGATCGGGATGGAGTCCCCGATCGCCGAGTACAGGCCGGTGATCATGTCGGTGCCCGCGGGCCCCGAAGTGCCGATGCAGACACCGATGTTGCCCGCGTGGGTGCGGGTGTAGCCCTCGGCCATGTGCGAGGCGCCCTCGACATGGCGGGCGAGGGTGTGGTTGATGCCGCCGGAGGCCTTGAGCGCCGCGTAGAACGGGTTGATCGCCGCGCCGGGCACACCGAACGCGTTGGTGACGCCCTCGCGCTTGAGGATCTCAACTGCCGCGCGGGCAGCGGTCATACGTGCCATCGAGTTCTCCTGCTTCGGCTGTCGGACCAGCCCTCCCGTCGCGCCCCGCGGTGAGCTCTTCCGTAATCGACTTCCATTCCACAGTTTCCACATTGCGGAAACTGTTTTCTACTATCTGGAAGCAATGTAAGTGGGCGGAGGAAGGCCGTCAAGAGACGGACAAGCGGGGGCCCGCTGGAGGACGATGTGGGCCATGTCAGAGAGCGTCTCGGTGCGCTGTCCGGCCTGCGGACGCGAGCACCTCTACGCGGCGCCGTCGTATCCGTGCACGTGCGGGGCGCCGGTCGCCCCGCCACTGGACCGGCACGGGACGGCGACGGCCGTCACCCATCGGGCCTGGGCGGAGGACTGGGTCACGCTGCAGTGCGGCTCCTGCGGCCGCCGGGACCAGTGGCCGCGCCCGGAGCTGGGCTGTGAGTGCGGGACGGTGCTGCGGATCCCGGTGGCCGGACAGACCGCCACGGCACCGGCGAGCGCCACACCCACCCCGGCGAAGCGCCGCCGCCCCTTCCAGCCCGTCACCATCCGCACCGCCCGGGACGCGGTGACGGCCGCCGCCGTGTATCTGCGCTGGCTCGGCTACCGGGACATCCGCCGGGCGGACCAGCGGCCCCCGTCCGGCATCGGCATCGCCGCCCGCGGCCTGCTGGCCCAGGTCGACCCGACGGTGCGCCCGGCCTCGCTGCGGGACGTGGAGTGCCTGTGGCTGACCGCCATGACGGAGTCGGCGGCCGGCGTCTACTTCTCCCTGGCCGGCTACGCCACCGACGCCCGCGCCCGCGCGGACACCCTCGGCGTCCCCCTGTTCGTCCTCGACCTCACGGGCACCCCGCAGCCGGTCAACAGCCTCGCCGACGAGCTGGACGCCACCGGGGTGCGGTAGTTCCGCACGCGGTGGTTGCGCACGGAAAGAGCGGGGGCGCCTTGGGCACCCCCGCTCCAACAGTGTTCACGGAACGGCGAGTTCGTCCCTCCCGCGCGCCGCGGTACCGCACCGCGAGCCGCGCGAGCGCCACCGCGCCGAGAAGCAGCCCGAAGTCCCGCAGCGCGCGGGTTCCGGCTGCCCGGCTACAGGGCGTACTTCTCCCGCAGCTCCACCTTCCGCACCTTCCCGGACACCGTCATCGGGAAGGCCTCCAGGATCTGCAGCCGGCTCGGCACCTTGTAGTGGGCCAGCCGGCCCTCGCAGAAGGCGCGTACGTCCTCCAGGGTCGGCGGGTCGGCCGGGTCGCGCGGGATGACGCAGGCGAGGACCTCCTCGCCGTACTTCTCGTGCGGTACGCCCACGACCTGGACGTCCTGGATCTTCGGGTGGCCGTAGAGGAACTCCTCGATCTCGCGCGGGTAGATGTTCTCGCCACCCCGGATGATCATGTCCTTGATGCGGCCGACGATCTCGACGTAGCCGTCCTCGCGCATCACCGCCAGGTCCCCGGTGTGCATCCAGCGGCCGGGGTCGACGGCCTCGGCGGTCTTCTCGGGCTCGTTCCAGTAGCCGAGCATCACGCTGTAGCCGCGGGTGCACAACTCGCCCGGGACACCGCGCGGTTGGGTCACCCCCGTCGCCGGGTCGACGATCTTCACCTCGATGTGCGGCAGGACCCGGCCGACCGTCCCGGTGCGGTGTTCCAGGTCGTCGTCCCTGCGGGTCTGCAGGGAGACCGGGGACGTCTCCGTCATGCCGTAGCAGATGGAGACCTCCTCCATGTGCATCTCGGCGACCACCCGCTTCATCACCTCGACCGGGCAGGGCGAGCCCGCCATGATGCCGGTGCGGAGGGTGGAGAGGTCGTAGTCCGCGAAGTCGGGGAGGTTGAGCTCCGCGATGAACATGGTCGGGACGCCGTAGAGGGATGTGCAGCGCTCCTGCTGGACGGCCTCCAGCGTGGCCTTCGGATCGAAGGACGGGGCCGGGATCACCATGCACGCGCCGTGCGAGGTCGCCGCGAGGTTGCCCATCACCATGCCGAAGCAGTGGTAGAAGGGCACCGGGATGCAGATGCGGTCCTGCTCCGTGTAGGCGATCAACTCACCCACGAAATAACCGTTGTTGAGGATGTTGTGGTGGGAGAGCGTGGCCCCCTTGGGGAAGCCCGTCGTGCCCGAGGTGTACTGGATGTTGATGGGGTCGTCGCAGGACAGTTCCTGGTACGAGGCCTCGGCGGTCCCGCGGCCGAGCAGTTCCTGCCAGCTCGGGTCGCCGATGTACACGACCTCACGCAAGTCGGGGCACCTGCCCCGCACCTCTTCCACCATCGCCCGGTAGTCGCTCGTCTTGTGGCTGAGGGAGGCGAAGAGCAGCGAGATCCCGGCCTGCCTGAGGACGTACTCGACCTCGTGGGTGCGGTAGGCCGGATTGATGTTCACCATGATCGCGCCGATGCGGGCGGTGGCGTACTGGACGAGCACCCACTCGGCGCAGTTGACCGCCCAGATGCCCACCCGGTCGCCCTTGGCGACCCCGCTCGCGAGCAAGGCGGACGCCAACTGATCGACATCGGCGCCGAATCGGGCATACGTCCAGCGACGCCCGGACGGCACGTCCACCAGCGCCTCGCGCTCCGGCCAGGTCGCCACCGCCCGGTCCAGATTGGCACCGATGGTGTCCCCGAGCAGGACGGTCGGGCTCGTCCCGTGTGTGTACGACAGTGCGGTCACCGGAAGTCCTCCTCGCGGTACTCGTCGGCCGAGCCCGCGGCGGTCGCCTCGCGCAGCTCGATCCGGCGGATCTTGCCGGAGACGGTCTTGGGCAGCGGCGCGAACTCCAGACGGCGGATGCGCTTGTACGGGGCGAGGACCTCGCGGGAGTGCTCGAACAGCACCTTCGCGGTGTCGGGGCCCGGCTGCCAGCCCTCGGCGAGGACGACGTACGCCTTGGGGACGGCGAGGCGCAGTTCGTCCGGGGCGGGCACGACGGCCGCCTCGGCCACCGCCTCGTGCTCGAGGAGCGCGCTCTCCAGCTCGAAGGGGCTGATCTTGTAGTCGGAGGCCTTGAAGACGTCGTCGGCGCGGCCGACGTAGGTGATGTAGCCGTCGGCGTCGCGGGAGCCGATGTCGCCGGTGCGGTAGTAGCCGCCGGCCATCGCCTCCGCCGTACGGTCGGGGTCGCCGTGGTAGCCGGTCATCAGGCCGACGGGCCGCGCCGACAGGTCGAGGGCGATCTCGCCCTCGGCGGCTCCGGGGGCGCCTGTCACCGGGTCGAGGAGCTCGACCTTGTAGCCCGGGCTGGGACGTCCCATCGAGCCGGTCTTCAGCTCCTGACCCGGGCTGTTGGCGACCTGCACGGCCGTCTCGGTCTGCCCGAAGCCGTCCCGGATGGTGACGCCCCAGGCCCGCCGGACCTGCTCGATGACCTCGGGGTTCAGGGGCTCGCCGGCCGCCACGACCTCGCGGGGCGGGGTGCGCAGCTGGGTCAGGTCGGCCTGGATGAGCATGCGCCACACGGTGGGCGGGGCGCAGAAGGTGGTCACCCCTGCCCGGTCCATCTCGGCCATCAGCCGGGCCGCGTCGAAGCGGGTGTAGTTGTGGATGAAGACGGTCGCCTCCGCGTTCCACGGGGCGAACAGGTTCGACCAGGCGTGCTTGGCCCAGCCGGGCGAGGAGATGTTCAGGTGCACGTCACCGGGCTTGAGGCCGATCCAGTACATCGTCGCCAGATGGCCGATCGGGTACGACGTGTGGGTGTGCTCGACCAGCTTGGGCCGGGCGGTGGTGCCGGAGGTGAAGTACAGCATCAGCGGGTCGTCCGCGAGCGTGGGGCCGTCCGGGAGGAACTCGGCGGGGGCGAGGACGTACGCGTCCTCGTACGGCTCCCAGCCGTCCTCCGGCAGACCGCCGACGGAGATGCGGGTGTAGGCGCCGGGGACGTCGTCGAACTTGGAGGTGTCCTCGGCCCGTACGATCACGTGCTTCACTCGACCCCGCTCGACACGGTCGCGCAGGTCGGCGGGGCCCAGCAGCGGGGTGGCCGGGATGACGACGGCGCGCAGCTTCATCGCCGCGAGGGCCGTCTCCCACAGCTCGGCCTGGTTGCCGAGCATGACGAGGATCCGGTCCTCAGCGCGCACACCGCGCTCGCGCAGCCAGTTCGCCACCCGGTCGGAGCGGTCGGACATCTCCGCGAACGAGACCCGGACCTCGCTCCCGTCCTCCTCGACGATGTGCAGGGCGGTCCGGTCGTTGCCGTCGGCGATGACGTCGAACCAGTCGAGGGCCCAGTTGAAGCGCTCGGGCCGGGGCCAGCTGAAACCCTCGTAGGCCTTCGCGTAGTCCTCGCGGTGCTCCAGCAGGAAGTCCCGCGCACTGCGGAAGAGCTCCGTCGCCGTCGTCATCGAATCCTCCTCATCACCGGACCATTGCCGGGCGGCTCTCTGCCATCGTGTAATCCGTGATGCAGGTCTCACTACCCCCGAACGGGGGTGTGCGCTGCAGGGAGAGGGCAAGCAGGTGACAGCAGACGCGGCCGGGGCGGTCGAGATACGCAATGCGCTGGTACGGCTTCGGCGCACGACCGGGCTGCCGGTCGCCTTCGGCGGCCTGGTGGAGCCGGGGCGCCGGCACATGCGCATCAGCGAGCTCAGCGGCACCGAGACACCCGCGCTGAGCGGGCTGCCGGTGACCTCCGGCAACGGTCTGGGCGGCCGCGCGGTGGCGCTCGCCCGGCCGTGCGCGGTGACGGACTACTCGTCCTCGCAGCAGATCAGCCACGAGTACGACATCCCGGTCGCCACGGAGGGGCTGCATTCGATCCTCGCGGTGCCGGTCGTCGTACGCCGCCGGGTACGGGGCGTGCTCTACGGCGCCCTGCGCACGGCGCAGCCGCTCGGTGACCGGACGCTGGGCGCGGCGATGGAGGCCGCCCGGGACGTGGAGCAGGCGCTGGCCGTGGGGGACGAGGCGCGGGGGCTGCTGGCGGCGGCCGCCCGCGGCGAGCCGGAGCGGGGTCCGGCGGTGGGTGCCGCCTGGGAGCAGGTGCGGGAGGCCCACGCGGCGCTGCGGGCGCTGGCACCACGGATCGCGGACCCCGCGCTGCGGGCGGAGCTGCTCGGCGTGTGCGGCCTGCTCACCCCGAAGACGCAGGCTCACGGGGTCGAGCTGGCCCCCCGTGAGCTGGACGTACTGGCCTGTGTGGCGGCGGGGGCCACGAACGCGGTGGCCGCCGAGCGGCTCGGGCTGCGTGCCGAGACGGTCAAGGGGTACCTGCGGTCGGCGATGCGGAAACTGGGTGCTCACACACGCGGCGAGGCGGTGGCCGCGGCGCGCCGGGCGGGGCTGCTGCCGTAGCGATCTATTCGTGCACCGGCGCCTTGAATTTCTCCATGCCTGACCGTTGTTATATCCCTCACCACGGCGTCCGTCCGAAATTCAAAGAGAGATTGCCTAGAATTTGGCCCGAACACGACACTCGGAGGGGAGCGGTGACCGTGCGAGGGGACTTGAGGGAGCCTGCCAGACGCCACCCCGACCTGGTCATCGGCCGGGACGAGCTGCTCAGCGCGGCACGCGAGCAGCTCGCGCGGGGTGGCAGCGTGCTGCTCCACGGCCCCGCCGGAATAGGAAAGTCGACCGCTCTGCGGGCATTGGCCTCCGAATACGGGACGGCCGCCCGCACCGTGCTGCGCTGCTCGGCGACCGAGTCCGAATCCCACCTCCCCTTCCTGGCCCTCGCCGACCTGCTGGGCCTGGTCGTGGACCAGGTGTACGACAAGCTGCCCGCCGCCCAGCGCACGGCACTGGAGTCGGCGCTCACCGGCCGCGGCGAGTCCACCCTCCAGCGCGACGGCCTCGCCCTGCGCCTGGCCGTCCTGTCGGCGCTGCGCGCGCTCGCCGAGCAGGGCCCCGTCCTCGTCGTGGCGGACGACCTGCAGTGGCTGGACCCGGCGAGCGCGGAGCTCCTCGGCTTCGCCGCCCGCCGCCTGGGCGACACCCCGGTGCAACTGCTGAGCGCGGTACGCACCGAGGGCCAGGAGTACGACCGCCACCTGAGCGCCTCCCCGCCCGACACCCTGGCCGTGCGGCTCGGCGGGCTCTCCCGCGCCCAGGTGTCCGCGCTGCTCGACCACCGCGGCTACACCGGCCTGCCGCGGTCCACCGTCCGGGACATCCACCGCACCAGCGGCGGCAACCCGTTCTTCGCCCTCGAACTGGGCCGCGCCCTGGCCGAGAGCCCCACCCCGCCGCGGCCGGGCGAGCCGCTGCCGGTGCCCACCTCGCTGCGCGCCCTCGTCCTGAACCGGCTCGACATGCTCTCCGTCGAGGCCCGCCGCACCCTGCTGGTGGCCAGCGTGGGCGCCCGCCCCACCCTGGCCCTGCTGCACGAGGCCGGCCGGGAGAACGCCGAGGCCGAGACCGCGCAGGCGGCCGAACTGGGGCTGCTGGCGACCGAGCCGGAGGGCCCCGCCGTACGCTTCGCGCATCCGCTGATCTCGGCCGCCCTGTACGCGGAGGCGCCCGCGCAGGACCGGCGGGCCGCGCACGCCGCGCTGTCCACGGCGGCCTCCGACCCGATCGAGCGGGCCCGCCACCTCGCCCTCGCGACCACCGGCACCGACCCGGAGGCCGCGGCCCGGCTCGCCGAGGCCGCCGCCACGGCCCGGGACCGCGGGGCACCCTCGGTCGCCGCCTCGCTCGGACTGCTCGCCGCCCGGCACACCCCGGCCGACGGCGTGCCCGGCCCGGACGAGCGCCGGCTGGAGGCGGCCGAGGACGCGATCACCGCCGGCGAGGTGGACCTCGCCCGGGACATCGCCCGCGACGTGCTGACCCGGGCCGCCGAGCCCGCGGACCGGGTGCGGGCCTGGATGGTGGTCATCGAGGCCGCCGGGCAGGCCCTCGGCGAGGTCGACACCGTCTACCCGCAGGCGCTCGCCGACGCCGGCGACGACCCGGGGCTGCTGGCCCAGGTCCACTACCAGCTGGCCTGGCGCGGACTGGTCGTGGAGGGCGACTTCGCCATCGGCCGCGAGGAGGCCGCGCACGCCGCCGAGCTCGCCGCCCGGGCCGGCGACCGGCGCACCGAACTCCTCGCACTGGCCTTCCAGGCGACGACCGAGACCCTGATGGGTCACCCGGACGCCCCCGCGACCATCAAACGCGCGCTGAAGGAACCTCAGCTCCCCGATGTGGCCTGCCACCACAACGGGGCGGGCGCGACCCGCTACCGCTGGCTGATCATGAGCGACCAGCTGCCCGAGGCCCGCTCCACCGTCAACGCGCTGCTGCGTGAGGCGCGCCGGCGCGGCATGGTCGAGAGCGAGGTGCACTTCGTGCGTCTGCTCGCCGAGACGGAACTGCGCACCGGGCACTGCGGCCGGGCCCTCGACCTGGCCCGGGAAAGCATGCGGCTGGCCCGCGACTCGGGAATCGGCGAGGCGTCCTCCGCCGTGCTCGCCTCCCTCGCGGAAGCCTCCGGCGGGGACGTGGAGCGGGCGCTGACGCTGGGCCGCGAGGCGGTGGAGCTGGCCGAGCGGGCAGGCGACCAGATGTACATCTCCCGGGGGCTGACCGCGCTCGGGCACGCCCAACTGGTCGCCGGGGACGCCGAAGGCGCGGTCCGCTCGCTGCGCCGGGTGCGGGACCTGGAGAACGGGCTGGGCATCACCGACCCCGCGCGCGGACGCTGGCACGGCGACCTCGCCGAGGCCCTCGTCCGCACCGGCGAGACCGAGGAGGCGCAGCAACTCCTCGACGGGGCGCGTGAACATGCCGTGCGGCTCGGGCGCGAGGGCGTGCTGGCCGTGCTGGACCGGGCCGAGGCACTGGTTCGGGCCGCACGCGGCGAGCACGAGGCCGCGCTCGCCCAGCTGGCCTCGGCGCAGAACCGGCTCGCCAAGCTGGGCTACGGCCTGGAGGAGGCACGCGCCTCGTTCGCGCTGGCGTCGCTGCGTGCCGGCCGGACGGGGCGCGCGTCGTACGACGAGGCGGCCCGGCTGTTCCGCCGTTGCCGGGCGCTGCCCTGGGTGCGTCAGGTGGAGGCGGCGGCCGTGGCGAGCCCGGTGGAACCGATCGCCCCCACTGCCGCGTCGGAGGGCCTGGAAGGGCTCGCCGCGATGGAACGCCAGGTCGCCGCGCTCGTCATGGAGGGCGCGACCAACCGGGAGATCGCCGCGCGGCTGTTCATCAGCGTGAAGACGGTCGAGGCAACACTGACCCGGGTCTACCGCAAGCTGGGGATCCGCTCGCGCGTGGATATCGTCCGTTTGGCGGCGGCACGGCGAGCGAAGTGACGGCGCGCCAGGTTAACTGAACCCGACCGAGGGTTTTCCCTTACACAACCCCCTAGGGGGTTCCCTCATTGGGAGCCGGGGGTTCCGCGTCCTAGCTTGAGGACGTGCCGCTCGCCCGGGCATACGGGGGTCGGTCCCGCGGCCCCCGTGCTCAACCCCCCACACCCGCGCGACCCCCACCGGCAACCCCCACTGAGGAGACTCATGTTCGGGTCCAACCGTGCCAGGAAGACCGCCGCGGTACTCACGGCGGCCGCTGCAGCGGCCGCCACCGCACTGCTCGGCGCGCCTTCCGCGGCAGCCGCGCCCCAGCCCATCGTGGGCGGTACCACGACCACGACCACGGCCTACCCGTTCGTCATGCAGATCACGGACGCCTCGCAGAACCAGTTCTGCGGCGGCACCCTCGTCTCGGCCACCAAGGTGATCACCGCCGCTCACTGCATGGTCGGGGAGAGCGCCGGCAGTGTCAGAGTCGTCGGCGGACGCACCTATCTGAACGGCACCAACGGCACGGTCAGCAAGGTCAGCAAGATCTGGATCAACCCGGACTACACGGACGCCACCAACGGCGACGACGTGGCCGTACTGACGCTGGCGACGTCGATGCCGTACACGACGGCGTCGTACGTGAAGTCCTCGGACACGTCGGTGTACGCGGCCGGCACCACCGCCCGCATCCTCGGATGGGGCACCACCTCGGAGAACGGCAGCTCCTCCAACCAGCTGCGGACCGCGACCGTGCCGATCGTGGCCGACGCCAGCTGCAAGAGCTCCTACGGTTCTGACTTCGTGCAGACCGACATGGTTTGCGCCGGATACACATCCGGCGGCGTAGACACCTGCCAGGGCGACAGCGGCGGTCCCCTGCTCATCGGGGGCGTCCTGGCAGGGATCACTTCTTGGGGCAACGGCTGTGCGGAGGCGGGGTACCCGGGTGTCTACACCCGGCTGACCACCTTCTCCAGCCTGGTGACCGCACAGGTCAACTCGTAGGACGAGTGCTCCAGAAGACCTCCTGAGCACCCCTCAGGTGAGAGACAAGGGGGCGTTGCGGGCTACCACGAGCAGCTCGCAGCGCCCCCTTTCCATGCCCTGCCTGTCGCCTGTGCGGCGCTACTTGTCGGCGGTGAGCTTGCCAGCCGCGCCCCAGCTGTCCGTCGGCACCTCGTGGATCCACACCTGAACGGTCTCGGCCGGGATCCTGTACGCGTCCACGAAGGCGTCGGTGATGCGCTTGACGAGGTCCCGCTTGAGCTCGGTGGAGCGGGGACCCTGCTGGACGGTGACGATCGGCATGACTGAACTCCCTTGAATGCGCTGCCTGTCGGGGCCTGATGCGGTCCCTTTCGGTGAGTACAGTCCATCGCGTCGGGCGCCCGCGACCAAGGATCAGACCGCGACCGCAGCGATCAGTTCTCGTGATCGCCGCAGGCCAGCAGCAGGGTGTCCAGGTGCGGGGGCGGGGCACTGAGGGGCACGGCGAGGCCCGTGGACAGGGCGAGGCCCGGCGCGCGGAACGGCACGAAGGCGACCCGGGGGCTGTGCAGCAGGCGTGCGTGGGACGCGTACACGACGGTCCACAGCGGGCGGCTGCCGATGGTGGCGAGGGTGTCCTGGAGGGAGCCGCACGCAGGTCCGGGCAGCGGCTCGAACCCGGCCTCGTGACAGGCGCCGACGACCAGGTCGACCAGGGCGGGGTTGGTGCGGCGCTCGGTGAGGGCGAGCGGGATCTCGGCCAGTTCCTCGATGCCGATCTCCGCGCGGCCGGCAAGGGGATGCGTGGCGGGGAGGGCGGCCACCAACGGATCGGGCCACAGGGGCAGCACGCGCACGCCGGGCACCGGCTCGACGGCCCGTACGAACGCGGCGTCCAACTGGCCCCCCGCGACCCGGGCCAGGCGTTCGGCGACCGGCAGCGAGAACAGTTCGACGGGCACGTCCGGCGCGCGGCGCGCGAATGCGGCGAGCACCCGGTCGAGATGCGCACCCAGGCCCGTGCTGGTGCCGATCCGCAGGCCGGGCGGCGGAGCGACGGCGGCACGCGCCCGGTCGGCCGCCGCCAGTACCTCGCGCGCCTCGGGCAGCAGCCGCTCCCCCGCCGCCGTCAGCCGCACCCGGCGCGGCGTCCGGTCGAACAACTCGGCGCCGAGCTCGCGCTCCAGGCGCTGTATCTGCATGCTCACCGCGGACTGCACGATGTGCAGCCGTTCGGCCGCCCGCCCGAAGTGCAGTTCCTCGGCGACGGTCACGAAATAGGTGAGCTGCCGCAGTTCCATGGGCTCGACTCTAGAGGGGCCGGGCGGGCGGCTTGCATGAGCGCCCGAGGGACGCGACCGGAGGAGAGCGATCCACAGGGTGTCCACGGACCGGGCCCTCTTCGCCGCCGTACTCCCCCCGTTCGTGGACCGTTCGGCGGGCCACGTCCCGACACCTTGTGGGGCCTGACCGCCTCTGCCGTCCGCGGTGATCGGGCTGGGACCGACGGTGGCGGTGACGGGCCGGGCGGTCCGAGGCTTACGGCATCACGGTCCCGAACCGGATGTCGTACGACGTTCCCGGATGCATGGTGTCGAGCATCCGCACCGCTTCCTGCGCCAGTTCCGCACGCTGGGCCTTGGTCAGTGTGCCGAACGGCTCGATGACGAGCGCCCCCTCCTCCAGCCTCCACACCCCCGCCAGGAAGCCGTCGACGAGGAACGTGCAGTAGGCCTGATTGCCCGTCCAGCTGCGCCCCCGGTACTCGGCCGGGACGACCCGGGTGCGGTCGGCATGGGAGAGGAGCAGGTTGTCGAACTCGGGGAGGAAACGGGGCGGCGCCGGAGTCTCCGCGTCGGGCCGCGGCGCCTCCGGCAGATCGAAGAGCTCGACGCCGCTCTCGTCCCGAAAGGTGACGAGCTGCGGCCGAAGCCGCTCGAAGACCTCACGCAGCCGAGTCAGCCCGGCCCAGGTCTGCATGTCCTTGACGGATGCGGGCCCGAAGGCGGCGAGATAGCGCAGGACGGTGGCGTCGGGGGCCGGGGCGGCTTCGGCGGGGGGTGCGTCCGACGGCGCAGCGCTGGTGGGCGACGAGGCCGGGGCGGTTGCGGTCGCTGGAGCGGTACTCTGCGCAGCCGCGGCGGGCATCGAGCGGGTGGTGGGGGCGAGGCCCAGCCAGTGTTGCGCGGTGGTCAGGGCGACCTGGCCGCTCTGCCCCCACAGGCCGCGTGGGGTGACCTGGACGAGGGGGAGTTTGCAGCGGGCTGCGATGGCGAGGGCCTGGGGGTCGGCCTGGGGCCACTCGGTCTGCAGGGCCTCGCGCAGTTGCTTCATGGTGCGCGGCTCGGCCTCGACGAGGTCGTGGGCGAGGGCGGCAAGCCGGTCGAGGTCCACGCCCACCAGGCCCTTGCGGAAGTTGGTGAGTTCACGGTCACGGGCCGGCTGGACGAGCGGACGCAGGGTGAGGGCGTCGGCGGCGGTGTGGGTGTGGATGGTCGAGCGCATGGTGACGATACGGACGACCTCGCGGTCCGCCATCAGCCCGGACAGCTCCTCGGGGGTGAAGCCGTCGAGGCGGGCGGCGAGCGCGTAGTACGGCGGCTTGACGTTCTGCGCCTGGAGCCCGAGGAGATGCTCGACAGCGGCCTTGGCCGAGAGCGGGGACCGGCGCAGGAGCAGCTGCCGTTCGAGGGTCGCGCGGTTGAGCGCGCGGGTACCGAGCACAGGAGCCGTCGCTGTCGTCTTCGTCATGCCCCGCACGCTAGCCGCGCTTGCGGACACCTGCTGTCCGCAAGTCTCACGTGACCCCGCAGCGGCAGCGGGCGCAGGGCTCAGGAGTCTCCGGCCGTGCCGTGGAAACGGGCCGCGGCGTAGGCCGCGGGGCCGGGCAGTGGCTTGACGGCGAGGACGCCGGCGATGCCCGCCCCTCTGGGGGCGAATCCGCAGCGCGGCGGCGCGGCAACCGTGCACGGTTCCGGTGAGGTTGACCTGGCAGGCATAGGTCAGCAGACCGGCTTCCTGAGCGTCCAGCCGCCCCAGGGGCACGACCCCGGCGTTGTTCACCCACACATCGAGCCGCCCGAAGTGGCCGCGGCTCGGTGCAGCCGGTGCCCGGCCTGCGCACCGGGCGCCAGTGGACCTTACCTCCGTTCACGTCCCTCCAACGATGCCGGTCCCGGTCCGTCACCGGGGAAAACGAGGGAGGCAGCCAAGTGTTGTCGCGAGGAGGACGAAGCCGCACCCCATGTGATGGTCCGATCAATCCGATGGGCGCCACCTGGTCGCGCCATGGTCGTTGGGCCAGGACGTGATCAGAAATGTCGATCGTCCGACCAGAATGACGGGGCGCACGAGCAAGCTCCGATTCGCCCTGGCTCTTGCGCCCTTGTCCGTCGGCGGCACCGCCCTGCTGGCCGGAAGCGCGCAAGGTGCCGTATCGGTGGCCTTCGCGGGCCAGGTACCGGTCACCGTGCACGCTGCGCGGGTCTCCGGCTCCGACCTGACGGCCTCCCCCTCGGGATCCGGCCGTGGCGGGCTGCTGCCGGCACTGGCGACACGGCTGGAACACGCTCGGGTGGAGGACGCCTGCGTCACGTCCACCGCTCAACTGCCCCTCGTCGGAGCAGTGACGGCGGTCGTCCACATCGACCGGGCCTCCGCCACAGGGCTGACGGTGGAGGCGGGCAGAGCCACCGCGCGATCCGTGTCCGTCTCCGGCGCCGAGTTCAGCACTCCGCAGGTGTCCCTGACCCGGCCCACGGGTCTGTTCAGCATCGGCGCGAGCAAGGGCAGCGGCCGCGAAGTCAGCACCGAGCCGCGGGCCTTCACCGCCGGGACGATCACAGCCAGTGGCGTCACCATCGACCTCCACCAGGGCGAGGGCGGCTGCGCGCGGGAGGGGCACCGGTGACCGCCGCAGTCGTCACTCACCGATGGTCGAGGTGGCGGGAATGGCGTGGCGGCCGCCCGTTCGCCGCCGGGCTGTTGCTGACCCTGGGCGGGCTGGAGATGATCTGCGTCTCCTGGAGCGGTCTGGGGTTCCTGCGGTTCACCGGCACTGCGGGCGCCGCGTCGTGGACCTTGGGTGCGTTGTTCGCCGTGGCCGGGCTGACGACCTGGCAGAACCCGCCGCTGCGCTACTTCGCCGGAGTGCTGTCAGCCGTCCTGTCCCTGGTCAGCCTGATGGCCGCCAATCTCGGCGGCCTCCTGGTCGGCTTCCTGCTCACCGCCGTGGGCAGTGCTCTGGCCCTGGCCTGGGTCCCGCAGCAGCCCGCCGCCGAGGAAGAGGAGGCGTGAGATGAGCCCGTCCGCCATGCCGCGGGCCCGTTGGGGATCCGTCTACCGCCGCTTCGGTGTGCACGATCCCGCCCTGCGCCACGGGTACGACATGTGCCGGCGCGCCACCCGCTCCACCGGGGAGATCGAGTACGCCGTCTCGCTGTTGTTGCCCCCGCCGCTGCGGCTCGCCGTCTGGGCGCTGTACGGCGCCGTGAGAGCCGTCGACGACCTGGTCGACACGGTCGGCGCCGAGACCGGCGAGGCTGTCGCCGGCGTGGGGCGGGCCGAGCGGCTGGAGGCATGGATCGCGGCCTTCGACGCGGACCTGCGGGAGGGCGCGGGCAGCGACCCGGTCCGGCTCGCCCTGATCGACACCATGCTCACCTGGAACCTGCCGCCGGAGTTCCTGCACACCCTGTTCGAGGAACTGCGCCAGGACGTCCACGGCCGGCACTTCGCCACCTGGGGGGAATGGAGGCGTTACAACGGCCTCGTCAACACCCCGCTCGTGCTGCGGACCGGCTCGTTGCTGCTGCGGGCCGCGGGCCTGCCCGCCGAACCCGAAGCCCTGGCCACCGCGGTACCCGGCGCGGCCGCGGCCTGGCAGACCGCCGTCGACGCCGTCTACCTCACGGACGCGCTCGTCGACTTCGCCGAAGACCTCGACCGTGGCCATGTACCCCTGCCCCAGGAGGCCTTGGACGAGGCCGGCGTGCGGCGCGCGGACCTGTTGAAGCGGCGCGGCACCCCGGCCTACGAGCGCATGGTGCGGGATCTGGCGGACCGGGCCCGCAGCTGGTTCGACCGCACTCCTGTCCCGCCCGTGCTGCACCCGGCCGTCGGCCTCGCACTCGGCGCCTACACCGACCTGTACCGGCTACGGCTGACCACCCTCGCCCGCGATCCCGCCGCCCTGCTGCACCGCAGGCCCGCCCTGCCCCGGCCCGCCCGCCTGCGGCTGCTGCCGGCCGCCCGTGCACGCGCCGCGCTGGCCTGCAGCCTGTACCCCTTCACCGTCGTGACCGGCTCGGCGACCGGCTCCGCGGCACTGCCGAACAGCCCGGCCACCGGTCCGGCCGAAGAGGCGAGACCACGTGCCGCCCGGCGGCGGCCGGTCGCCGCACCGACGCCTCATCCGTCCGGCGCCCGCCCACCCGAGGTGCCCGCCCGGGCGATGCCACGCCACGTCGCGATCGTGATGGACGGCAACGGCCGCTGGGCCACTGCCCGCGGACTGCCCCGAACCGACGGTCACCGCGCCGGCGCCGACGCTCTCATCGACGTCGTTCACGGTGCTCTGGAAATCGGCCTCGAGTACCTGAGCGTGTACGTGTTCTCCACCGAGAACTGGAAACGCCCCGCCGAGGAACTGCACTCGCTGCTGTACGAGATCCCGAAGTTCCTGCGCCGTCTGTTGGACGACTGTCGCCCGCTGAACGTGCGCCTGCGGTGGGCCGGACAGCGGTCCCGGATGCCCGCAGAGGTCATCGACACCCTGGTCGAGGCCGAGCGGACGACCCGCGACTGCAGCGGGCTGACCGTCACGGCCTGTGTGAACTACGGCGGCCGCGCCGAGATCACCGCCGCCGCGGCGCAACTCGCCCACGAGGCAGCCGCCGGGGAAATCGACCCGGCCGCGGTCTCCGAGCACGCCTTCGCCCGCTATCTGCACGTCCCCGACCTACCCGACGTCGACCTGCTCCTGCGCACCGGCGGCGACCGGCGCACCTCCAACTTCCTGCCCTGGCAGGCCACCTACGCCGAACTGCTCTTCCTCGACACCTGCTGGCCCGACTTCGACCGCCGCGACCTGTGGCGGGCGATCGAGCAGTACGCGCACCGCACCCGCCGCTACGGCACCGTCCCCCGGATCCGCACCCGCCCGCACGATGATCTTGCCGGTGTTCCGGCCCCGTAGCATCCCCAGGAACGCGTCCACGATGTGTTCGAAGCCGTCGACGACCGTCTCGTCCAGAGCGAGCCGGCCGCTCTGCAGATGCGGTACGGCGAACTCGTACAACTCCTCCTGCAGATCGCGGTGGTTGCTGACCAGGAAACCTTCCATGCGCAGGCTCTTCTCCACGAGGTCCGCGTAATTGAAGCGCGGTGGCGGCGCGTCGGGGGTGTTGTACTGGCTGATCGTGCCGATGCGGACGATGCGCCCGAACTCGCGCAACGCCCCTACGGCGGCGGCCAGTTGCTCACCGCCGACGTTGTCGACGAAGACGTCGATGCCGTCCGGTGCGGCCTCGGCGAGCAGGTCGGCGGCGGGTCCGTCGTGGTGGTCGAAGACGGCGTCGTAGCCGACCTCCCGCGTGAGGTGGCCGGCCTTCGCGGCCGAGCCCGCGCTGCCCACGAGCCGTCCGGCGCCGAGCAGGCGGGCGAACCGTCCGGTCGCGGTGCCGACGCCGCCCGCCGCGGCCGACACGAACAGGTCCTCGCCCTCCTTCAGCCGGGCGACCCGGGTCAGGCCCACATAGGCGGTCAGGCCGGTACCGCCGAGGATGCTCAGGTACGCGGTCAGGGGCACGCCGTCGAAGCGGGGCAGCCGCCGGATCTCCTCCGGCGTGACCACCGCGTGGGTGCGCCAGCCCCGCCGGTGGAACACGATCTCGCCCTCGGCCAGCCGGGGCGTGCGCGAGGCGATGACCCGCCCGATGGCACGGCCCTCCAGCGGGGCGTGGAGCGCGAAGCCGCCGGGCACGTCGTCCATCATCTCGCGGTGATAGGGGTCGACGGACCAGTAGAGGTTCTCCACCAGTGCGCTGCCGGGGGCGGGCTCGGGAAGCGCGGACTCCACGAAAGCGAAGTGTTCGGCGGTGGGGAAGCCGTGCGGGCGGGCGGTCTGGTGCACGGTGAGCGCGGTCTCGTTCATGACCGGACCGTAGGGCGGGAATGCGCCCGGCGGGCAGCCGGTTGGGCTCATGCGACGGCCCGTTCCATGAGCAGTTCTCATACGTTGAGGTGAGCGCCCCGTGGCCCGCACGACCGACTCCGATCTCGCCCCGCACGAACTGCGCGTTCTGGTGGCGGTCGCGGACACCGGTGGTTTCTCGGCCGCGGCCCGGGCACTGGGGCTCACGCAGTCCGCGGTGTCCCACTCGGTGCGCGGCAGCGAGCGGAAGATCGGTGCCGTGCTCTTCGACCGCGGCCGCGGCGGCGCCCGCCCCACCCCCGCCGGGGAGAGGGCCGTGGCGCACGCCCGCCGTGTCCTGCGGCTGCTGGACGTCCTGACCGCCGAGGCGCGCGGTGCGGCCCGGTCCGACGCGGCGGAGGGGCCGTTGCGGATCGCGGCCTTCCGCAGCGCGGCCCTCCATCTGCTGCCGCCCGTCCTCGAGCGGCTGCGCGCGCGGCACCCCGGGATCGATCCGCGGGTGCGGATCGTGCGCGAGGTGGGGCGCGGCACCGCGGGCGAAGTCGCCGACGGGAAGGCCGACCTCGCCATCGCCACGCTCGGCGGCTCCGTGCCGCTGCCGCCGGGTCTGGTCGCGAGCGGGCTTTTCGAGGAGCCGTACGCCCTGGTGCACGCGGCGGGACACACCGCCCCGCGTTCGTTGCCGCTGGTCGACTGGGCCGAGAACTGCGGCTCGTACACCCGCGACTGGTGGGCCGCACAGGACTGGATTCCGAAGGCGACCGTCGAGGCCGAGGACGACGGAGCGGTGCTCTCCTTGGTGAGCGGAGGCCACGGAATGGCGATCATGCCCGCGCTCTCGCTGGTCGGAGCACCGGACACGGTCGGGATCGCCGACCTCGGTCCCCGGCGTCCGACACGCCGGGTCGGCTATGTCACCACCTCCGAACTGGCCGGATCGGCCGCCGTGCGCGCCTGCGTGAGGGAACTACGGGCCACGGCCGTTCCTCTGCGACCCGTACTGCCGTGACGTCGAGGGCTGTCCCGGCCTGGTCGTCACGGACACGCCCGGCTGCACATCGACCACTCGCGAGGCCCTGCCCGCGAGCGCCGAGGTGGCCTTCACCTGAGCCGGAGGAGGACGGCCGTGTCGGGGCGGGGCAGGCAGACGGTGAGCTTTCCTTGCGCCGCGTTCCACTGCGCGGTGCCGTCAAAGGCGGTGGGATGGAGCACGGACGGCTGGAGCTGTGCGCCGCGCAGGTGCGGGATGGTGAGTTCGCGGCTCGTTTCCTCGACGGGGCCCCTGCGCCACACCGTGACGAACGTGGACTGCCGGCCGCGCAGGCCCTGGGCGATCCAGGTGTCGTCCCAGTCCGGCAGGCCGAGCGGCCAGAAGGGGTACGCCTCGGGGATCTCCGGCCGGATGTCCTTGTAGACGTCGAGCGCCGAGCGTACGAGGGCGGACTGGTCGGCGCTCATGCGGTCGAGGAAGCCTGAGAGGTGGATACGGCCGAGCAGTGCCCCGGCCAGGGTGAAGGCGATCTCGTCGAGGGTGTGGTGGGGCTGCGGGTAGGCCCACACGGCGGCCTGTTCGGGAGTCACGGCGGTGGCGGCCGCGGCGGCGATGGGCGGGTAGCGCAGCAGGTCCTGCTGGTCGCTGGTGGACTGCAGCTGGGCCACGGCCAGTTGGGCGTAGTCCATGCGCAGGCCGCCCGAGCCGCAGTTCTCCAGGACCAGGCCGGGGTGCCGGTCGAGGACGGCGGCCATCCAGTCGAGGTGGGCGCGGTGGTGCCCGAGCAGTCCGGCGCCCGGGCTCTCGACGCCGTTCTCCGTACCGGGGCCGATGTTGATGTTGTAGTCGAGCTTGAGGTAGCCGACACCCCATTCGCCGGCCAGCCGGTCCACGACCGCGTCGAGATGGGCGCGGGCCGCGGGGTGCCGCAGGTCCAGGTGGTGCCGGCCGTGTTCGGTGACGCGGATTCCGCCGCGCCGGAAGAACGCCTCGGGCGGGAGGGTGCGGGCCAACGGGCTGCGCACGCCGACGACTTCGGGTTCCAGCCACAGTCCCGGGGTCATGCCGTGCGCTCGGACGGCGTCCAGGACCTCCTCGATGCCGCCGGGGAAGCGCCCCCGGGCGGGCTCCCACGCGCCGACGGCGTCCCACCAGCCCTGGGCGTCGTCGTCGTACCACCCCGCGTCGACGACGAAGACCTCGGCGCCGGCCGCTCCCGCCGCCTCGATGAGCGGCATGAGCTTCTCGGTGGTGGGATCGCCCATGAGGGTGTTCATGTAGTCGTTGTAGATCACCGGGAGCGTGCGGTGGTCGGGGTGGTCGCGGCGCAGAGCGCGGCGGTGGTCGGTGAGCCGGCCGAAGGCGGCGTCCAGACCGCCCGTCTCGGTCCGGACCAGCTCGGCGGGGACGGTGTGGAACTCCTCGCCGGGCGCGAGGGTGTGGTGCCACTGGTGGTGGGCGTCGTCGGGGCCGAACAGGGCGACGTAGGCGGCACCTTCGCGTTCACCGCTCTCGAAGCGCCAGCCCGCGCTGGACTCGATCTGCCACAGCCAGGCGCGACCGTCCCGGTCGGTGAGTGCGCCGACCGGGAGATGGCGGCCGGTGGACCAACTGCCCTGCGAGGAGCGCGCGAAGCAGCCGCGCCCCTCGTGTCCGTGGGCGGACCGGCTGAGCGGGACGACCTGCTCCCGGAAGGCGGCCCGCTGCCAGCGGCATTCGGCGAGCCAGTCGTTGTCGGCCCAGTGCAGGGTCAGGCCCTCGGGGCCGCCGTCCGCGTCGGTGATGCCGCCGAGGGTCAGGGTGGTCACGCTCTCCAGCCGGAGCGGTGCGCCGCCCTCGTTGACCAGGCGCACCCGGGCCCGCAGAAATCCGGCGCCCGGAACGGTCTCCAGGACGACGTCGGCGGCCAGTTCGGTCACCGGGTCCGCCAGCCGGATCGTCGTACGCTCGCGGCTTGCGTCCTTTTCCGTCTCGTGGCCGCGGTAGGCCAGGCGGTCGCCGACGGCCGTCTCGACGAAGCGCTCGCCCGACCACAGGCGTCCGTGACCCGTCGCGGTGACCTCGACGAGGGGGACGAGGGCGGCCCAGTCCTGGTCGGGCGTGCCCAGTCTGACCGAGCCGGTTCCGTCCAGGAAGGCGTGCAGCCCGAGTTCCGGGTGCGACCAGAGGCGGGCTCTCCCCACTGTTGCGAGGTCAGCGGTCAACGCTCTCCCCTTCCAAGGCTCTTCCAGGCCGGTTCCGGGCACTCGGGCGGTCCGAACGAGGGACATTGCGTGTGTCAGCGGGGTGCGCCAGGACGCAGAGCGCCAAGGTGTCCGCCATGAAGAAGAAGATCATGCGCTTGTTCGCGCTGTCGACCGTCCTGACCTGCCTGCTCGGTGCCGCCTCCGGTGAGCCGAAGGAGGGGACGGAGTACTTCCGTCTCAAGCACCCGGTCAGCGGTGTGCCCGCGCGGGAGGTGGCGGAGCTGTTCTGGTACGACTGCCCGCACTCCTACGAGCTGGAGAAGCCGCTGGAGGACTGGGCGGCACGGCAGAGCCCCCCGGTGAAGGTGGTGCGGATCCCGGCCACCTGGGAGGACCAGCCCGACATGGTCGCCTACGCCCGCCTCTACTACACGCTGGACCGGCTCGGCCTCGCGGAGAAGGAGGCGATCCCGGTCTTCCAGGCCGTACGGGACGAGGGCAAGGACCTGACCACCGAGCGCACCGTCCTGAGATGGGCGGCCAGGCAGGGCCTCGACGTGGCTACGGTCAAGCACGCCTACACGTCCACGGAGGTCGACGACGCGGTCAAGGCCGCACCCGCGCTCCGTGAGCGCTACCAGGTGAACGAGATGCCCACCGTGGTCGTGGCCGGCCGCTACCGCACCACTCCGATGCTGCTGGGCAGCGCGGCCAAGACCATCTCGGTGCTGGACCACCTCTACCGCACCGCACCACGTCACTGAACAACCGCCCGGCAGACCGGAGTTCAGCGGTAGGCGAGCAGTCGGCGGCCGTCGCCGGTGAGGTGGGCGTGGTCGTTGAAGGTGAGGAGGCTGGTCCCTGAGCCGCCCACGACGAGGGTGGTGACGGAGGCGTTCACGACGACGCGGTTGAGGGCGACCACCGAGGCGGGCGGCAGCGACAGCAGGGTGCCGCAGAGCGCGGCGAGGACGCCGCCCGAGGTGATCAGGACCGCGTCGCGGCCCTGGCCGAGGGTCGTCGTCACCTCGGCCGGCGCCGCGGTCGCGCCGCCCGCGAACGCCGTCCAGCCGGTGGGGCCAGGTGGGCACCGCGCCGTCCACCTGTCTGGAGCGGATCCGGCTGCTGCGGGCAGCGCGGTGTGATACGCGGCTATCACGCCGAGGTCGCGCTGCCGGCGCTGAACCGGGGTGTGCAGGCGATGGTGGCGGCACCGGGTGCTGGACCCGCTGCTGCCGCCCTGAGTCACCAAGCCAGGTGCAGGCTCTCCGGTGACCGGTGGATCATCGTCGGCCGCATGGTGACCGGACGGTCGTCCGCCAGTCGCAACCCCGGCAGCCTGCTGGTCAGCTCCTCCAGGGTGAGGCGGAGTTGCTCGCGGGCCGGCTGGGATCCGGGGCAGCCGTGCACGCCGAGGCCGAAGGCCAGGTGGCGCTCCGGTCGGCGGGTGATGTCGAAGTCGTCGGGGCGGGGGTGCCGGGAGGGGTCCCGGTTGGCCGCGCCGAAGGCCACGAACAGCGTTGCGCCGGGCGGGAGTTCGGTACCGGCGAGGGTGACCGGGCCGGTGGTGACGCGGCGGAAGCCCTGCAAGGCGGTGTCATGGCGGGCGGCCTCCTCGACGGCCGCCGGGATCCTCTCGGGTTCGGCGCACAGCAGCTCCCACTGGCGGGGGTGCCGGAGCAGGTGCAGGACGGTCGTGCCGATGAGCGCGGTCGTCGTCAGATGCCCGGCGATCAGCAGGTTCTGGAGATGGGCGACGAGTTCGTGCCGGTGTTCCAGGGTGAGCTCGCCCTCGCCGACGACCGATGTGACGAGTTCCGTGCACAGGTCCTCGCGGGGCGCGGCGTGCCGCTCCCGTGCGTACCGGTCGAGGATGTGCTGCATCGCTACGACATCCTCGGCCGCGGCGATCTGCTCGTCCTCCGCCAGGGGACGGAACAGGAGTTCCTCGGCGCGATGGCCGCCGTGTACGACGGCGGGCACGTCGGCGGGGTCCAGGCCGACGATACGGCCGATGACCTCCCCGGGAAGCTTCCCGGCGTACGCCGACATCAGCTCGACGTGCCCGTCCTTCACGAACCCGTCCACCAGGGCGGCGGCCCGCTCGGCGGCGTACGGCAGTACGGCCGCGACGCGCGCCGGTGACAGCCCGCGGACGATCGGCGCCCGTAACCGCCGGTGGTCCGCGCCGTCGGCGGTGACGACGACGGGCCGCCCGCCGAACCCGCCGCCGAGGACGGCGAGTGCGGCGGGACCGGGCAGCACGTCGGGAGTCAGCGCGTTCGCGGACGAGAAGTCCTCGGGCCGGCGCAGGACTTCTCGTACGTCGGCGTCCCGGGCGACCAGCCAGGCGTCGAGCTCGGCGACGTAGGTCAGGCCCTGAGCACGTCGCGCCCGTTCGTAGTGCGGGTAGGGGTCGCGTTGCAACTCGTCGAGCCTGCCGCGCAGTTCACGGTCCACGGGACACCCTCCCGGCCGGTGGTGGTGCGGGGTCGGGCTCATCGTGCCGGACGGGTGTGCGAGTGCGGTAGAGGGCTTCCGCACTGCCCGCTCGGCCGGAGGTGGCGCCCGCCGCTGGGCCAAGTGCGTGACGCGCGGAGTGACACCCCTGTGAGCAGCCCGGATTCCCTACGATTCGTCACGTGGTCAACTTCCTCGTCCAACGCACGGCACCGCTCCCCCTCGACGAGGCGTGGCGCCGCCTGACCGAGTGGCCCCGGCACGGCGCAGTGGTCCCGCTGACCCGCGTCACGGTGACCACCCCCCCGCCGACACGCGAGGGCACGGTCGTCGTGGCCCGTTCGGGACTCGGGCCGCTCGCCTTCGACGACCGGATGGAGGTCACGGTCTGGCAGCCGCCGACGGACGACGCGCCCGGTCGGTGCCGGCTGGAGAAGCGCGGCCGGGTGGTGACGGGGTGGGCTGAGATCGAGGTGCGGCCGGGGCCCGGGGGCCGCAGCCGGGTGATCTGGCGGGAGGAGCTCGGCGTCCGGCTGCTGCCGGGCTTCTTCGACCCGCTCCTGCTGCGGGCGGCCCGGTACGTCTTCGGGCGGGCCGCGAACCGGCTCCTCAGGATGCCGTGATGCCCGCCGGCCGCGGCCACTGGGAGCACCACTTCGCGGCGGGCAACGGCTTCCACCGCCCCGACGCCCGCGAGATACGCCTGCTCGGCGAGGCGCTACGACCCCGCAACGGGGCCCGGGCCCTGGACGTCGGCTGCGGCCTGGGCATCTACGCCGCCGCACTCGCCGGCCTCGGCTACCGCACGCTGGCCGTCGACTGGGCCGATGCGGCGGTGGCGGCGACGCGGGACCGGTACGCGGACCTCGAGCCCCGGCTGGAGGTCGCCCGGCTGGACTTCGAGGACGCGACGGCGCGCCTGCCGCGTGCGGCCTTCGACCTGGTGACGATGCGGCTCGTCTTCGCGTTCATGGCGGACAAGGAGGCGGCCGCCGAGCGGGTGCGCGGACTGCTCGCGCCCGGCGGGGCGTGGGTGGTGACGACATCGCTGGCTCAGTGGCTGCCCGAGAGCCGGCGGCGCATCGGGCTGACGGCGGCCGAGGTCGGCGTCCTGACGGGCGGCTGGGGCCGGGGGCACTGGTACGACCTGGAGCCGGGCGCACTGCGCGTCTTCGTGCTGCGGGCACCGGACGGCTGAGCCTGTGACCTGCGGTGCCGTTTGGGCGGGCGGTGTCGGTCCTGCAAGAGTGGGCGCCATGACGGAAGTTGACGGCACGGTGAAGGTGGACGAGGTCGAGGAGCTGGCGGCGGACGGTCTGCGCTGGCTGCTCGCGGCGGCACGGGAGACGGAAGGCGGCGGCCTCGGCTGGACGTCCGTCCCCTCGGACGACGAGCTCGACCCGGCGTTCTACGGTGGTACGGCGGGTGTGGTGCCGGTCCTCCTGGAGGCGCGCCGGCACTTCGGTGACGACTCCTACGGCGAGGCGGCCCTGCGCGCTGCCCGCAGCCTGGCCGCGGCCGTCACCGAAGTCGACGACGACTCCCTGTACTTCGGCCGCACCGGAATCGCCCTCGCGCTGCGGGCCGTCCACGACGAGCTCGGCGACAGCACTGCCGAAGCCGCCGCGGACCGGGCCCTGCACCTGGTGCGGTCGCGCTTCGACGGGACCCGCTGGGGCGAGCTGTTCGAGCTGATGGGCGGCAACGCGGGGATCGGGCTCGGCGCCTGGGAGCTGGGCGATGTCGAGTTGGCCGTACTTGCCCTGGAGCCCTATCTGCGCACGGCGGAGAAGACCGCGGCGGGCGTGCGGTGGGCGCACCGCCCGGACCGGGAGTCACGTCTGAACCACATCTCGCACGGCACCCTCGGCATCGTCGCCGCGCTGGCCCGGGTGGGCCGGGCGGCCGGCCGCGCGGACTTCGTGGAGGCGGCACTGGCCGGTGCCGCGGACGTCGTGTCCCGCGACGAGGCCGGCCCGGACGGCTTCCTCGTCCCGCACTCGGACCCGCTGTACCGCCCCGACGTGGTGCAGCGCATCAGTTACGGGTGGTGCCACGGCCCGGCGGGCGACGCCCAGGTCTTCCGGCTGCTGCGGGACGTCACCGCCGACCCGGCCTGGGCGTCCCTCGCCGACCGCTGCTGGCACACCGTGACGCGCTCCGGGATTCCCGAGGCGCTGCGCCCCGGATTCTGGGACAACAACGGCCGCTGCTGCGGTACGGCCGGTGTGCTCGCCCTGGCCTGCGACCGGATGGCCGAGCAGGACGACGGCGCCGGCTTCGCGCATGTCCTCGTCGCGGACCTCGCCGCCCGCGCGACCCGGGACGGCGACGGCACGCGCTGGTCGAACGTCGAGCACCGGGCCACCCCGAGCGCCCTCGAACCCCGCGCCGATGGGCGATGGGCAACGCGGGCATCGTGCGGGAACTGCTGCGCTTCGTACGGCTCAGCCGCGGCGGCGACCCGGCGTACGCCTTCGGCTGGCCGGACCAACCCGCTGTGCGCCGGGCGGGCTGAGGCGGTCGCGTGCCGCTCAGGCCACCGATCCGATCCGCCCCGTCGGCACGGACGCCGTGTCGCGGTGGATCGGCGTGTGTGCCCCGGTGAGCGAAACCCCGCTGCCGCCGCGTCGGTTGGCGACGATCTCGGAGGCGATCGACAGGGCCGTCTCCTCCGGGGTACGGGCTCCGAGGTCCAGGCCGATCGGGGAGCGGAGACGGGCCAGCTCCAGCTCGGTGACGCCGACCCGGCGAAGGCGTTCGTTGCGGTCGAGGTGGGTGCGGCGGGAGCCCATCGCGCCGACGTAGGCCACCGGGAGACGCAACGCCAGCTGCAGCAGCGGGATGTCGAACTTGGCGTCGTGGGTGAGGACGCACAGGACGGTGCGGGCGTCCACGGACGTCCGTTCGAGGTACGTGTGGGGCCACTCGACGACGATCTCGTCCGCCTCCGGGAAGCGGGTCCTGGTCGCGAAGACGGGGCGGGCGTCGCACACCGTCACGTGGTAGTTCAGGAACTTGCCGATCCGCACCAGTGCGGACGCGAAGTCGATGGCGCCGAACACGATCATCCGGGGCGGGGGGACGGAGGACTCCACCAGGACCGTGAGCGGGGCTCCGCAGCGTGAGCCCTGCTCACCGATCTCCAGGGTGCCGGTCCGCCCGGCGTCCAGGAAGGCCGCCGCCTCCCCGAGCACCGTGCGGTCCAGTTCCGGGTGGGCGCCGAAGCCGCCCTCGTGGGAGCCGTCGGGGCGCACCAGGAGCGCCCGGCCCTGCAGTTCGGCCGGTCCCGACACGATCCGCGCCACCGCCGCCGCCTCCCCACGGGCGGCGGCGGCCAGCGCGGACGCGACCACCGGGCGGGCGGGATCACCGGCCCGTACCGGCGTGACGAGGATGTCGATGATGCCGCCGCAGGTCAGGCCTACTGCGAAGGCGTCCTCGTCGCTGTACCCGAAGCGCTCCAGGACGGTTTCGCCGTCCTCCAGCGCCTGCCCGCACAGGTCGTACACGGCGCCCTCCACACAGCCGCCGGAGACCGAGCCGATCGCCGTGCCGTCGGCGTCCACCGCGAGGGCGGCACCCGGCTGGCGGGGTGCGCTGCCGCCGACGGCCACCACGGTGGCCACGGCGAAGTCACGTCCCTGCTCGACCCACCGGTTGAGCTCCTCGGCGATGTCCAGCATCTCTCGGTCTCCTAACGGGGTTGGTGTGGAGGGTCATTCAAGAGCGTCTAGTGGACGCCCATCCAGCTCTCGATCGGATTGAGGGCGAAGTACACCAGGAAGACGGCCGTCAGGCCCCACATGAACGCACCGATCTCCCGCACCTTGCCCTGGGCGAGCTTGATGGCGACGTAGGAGATGACTCCGGCCGCGACGCCCGCCGTGATGGAGTACGTGAACGGCATGATCACGACGGTCAGGAAGACCGGGATGGCGGTGGCGCGGTCGGCCCAGTCCACATGGCGTGCGTTCATCATCATCATGGCGCCGATGACCACCAGGGCCGCGGCCGCGACCTCGCCGGGGACGATCGCCGTGAGCGGGGTGAAGAAGAGGCAGGCCGCGAAGAACAGGCCGGTGACGACGGAGGACAGGCCCGTACGGGCGCCTTCGCCGACGCCGGTCGCGGACTCGACGAACACGGTCTGGCCGGAGGCGCCCGCGAAGCCGCCGATCGCGCCGCCCGCGCCGTCGATGAACAGCGCCTTGGACAGGCCCGGCATCCGGCCCTGCTCGTCGGCCAGCTTGGCCTCGGTGCCGACGCCGATGATGGTGGCCATCGCGTCGAAGAAGCCGGCGAGGACGAGCGTGAACACGATCATGCCCACCGTCATCGCGCCGACGCTGCCCCAGCCGCCGAACTCGACCTTCCCGAAGATCGAGAAGTCCGGCATGGAGACCGCGCTGCCGTGCAGTTCGGGAGCGCCGCTCGCCCACTGCTTGGGGTCGATGACACCAAGTGCGTTGAGCAGTACGGCGACCGCGGTGCCGCCGACGATGCCGATCAGGATCGCGCCGGGGACGGCCCGCGCCTGGAGCATGAAGATGACGAGGAGGGTGGCTGCGAACAACAGGACGGGCCAGCCCGCGAGTTCACCCGCCGGGCCCAGCGACACCGGGGTCGCCTTGCCCTGGTGCACGAAGCCCGCCTTGACCAGGCCGATCAGGGCGACGAACAGGCCGATGCCCATGGTGATCGCGTGCTTGAGCGCGAGCGGAATCGCGTTCATGATCATCTCGCGCAGGCCGGTGACGACCAGCAGCATGATGACCACGCCGTACATCACGCACATGCCCATGGCCTGCGGCCAGGTCATGTGGGGCGCGACCTGCGAAGAAAGCACACCGGAGACGGAGAGGCCGGCGGCGAGGGCGAGCGGCACCTTGCCGAAGAAGCCCATCAGCAGCGTGGTGAAGGCCGCCGCGAACGCGGTCGCGGTGATGAGGGCCTTCTGGCCGAGCGTGTCCCCCGCCGCGTCCTTGCCGGAGAGGATCAGGGGGTTGAGCAGGAGGATGTACGCCATCGCCATGAAGGTGGTGATGCCGCCGCGCACCTCACGCGCGACCGTGGATCCTCGCTTGGATATGTGAAAGTACCGGTCGAGCCACGACCTGCCGGCGGAGATACGGGTTCCTTCACCCGCATCGTCGGCGATGGTCGACGGCTCCAGTGACTGCTGGGTCATGTGGGCCTACTCCCAAGGTTCACAGGGGCACCCGCGGTGGTTCTCAAGGGTTCGCGGGATTTGGGAAGGTGCTTCGGCCGCACGACCCGGGGGACGGCCCGAGACGAACGAACTCTCTGGTACTGACGGTGGTGCTGTGGTGCTTCAAGTGCCGCGAGCGGTGCGGTGCTTGAGTACTCCGGGCGGCGCGGCGAAGTGTGACGTTCCCGGCGCCGCCCGGAGAGACGGTGCCTACGCCGTTCCGGTGAGGTGCTCCGGACGTACCGGCGTGCGGTTGAGCTCCAGCCCGGTCGCGTTCCGGATCGCCGCGAGGACGGCCGGGGTCGAGGACAGGGTGGGTGCCTCGCCGATGCCCCGCAGCCCGTACGGGGCGTGGTCGTCGGCGAGTTCCAGCACGTCGACCGGGATGATCGGGGTGTCGAGGATGGTCGGCAGCAGGTAGTCCGTGAAGGACGGGTTCCTGACCTTCGCGGTCTTGGGGTCGACGATGATCTCCTCCATCACCGCGATGCCCATGCCCTGGAGGGTGCCGCCCTGGATCTGGCCGAGGACGGACAGCGGGTTGAGCGCCTTGCCGACGTCCTGGGCGCAGGCCAGCTCGATGACCTTGACCAGGCCGAGCTCGGTGTCGACCTCGACGACGGCGCGGTGCGCGGCGAAGGAGTACTGGACGTGGCCGTTGCCCTGGCCGGTGCGCAGGTCGAAGGGCTCGGTGGGGCGGTGCCGCCACTCGGCCTCGACCTCGACGGTCTCGCCTTCGAGGACGTCCGCCAGGTCGGCGAGGACCTCCCCGCCGTCGGTGACGACCTTGCCGCCCTCCAGGAGCAGCTCCGCCGTCGCCCAGGCCGGGTGGTAGGTGCCGAACTTGCGGCGCCCGATCTCCAGGACCTTCTCGCGCACCAGCTCGCAGGAGTTCTTGACGGCGCCACCGGTGACGTACGTCTGCCGCGAGGCGGACGTCGAACCGGCCGAACCGACCTGCGTGTCCGCCGGCTGGATCGTCACCTGCGAGACGCCCAGCTCGGTGCGGGCGATCTGCGCGTGGACGGTGACACCGCCCTGGCCGACCTCCGCCATCGCCGTGTGCACGGTGGCGACCGGCTCGCCGCCGACGACCTCCATGCGGACCTTGGCCGTCGAGTAGTCGTCGAAGCCCTCGGAGAAGCCGACGTTCTTGATGCCGACCGCGTAGCCGACACCGCGTACGACGCCCTCGCCGTGGGTGGTGTTGGACAGACCGCCGGGCAGCTGCCGTACGTCGGGGCCCTCGCTGGACTCCCACTGGCGCTCCGGCGGCATCGGCATCGCCTTGACGCGGCGCAGGAGTTCGGCGACCGGGGCCGGGGAGTCGACCGGCTGCCCGGTCGGCATGATCGTGCCCTGCTCCATCGCGTTGAGCTGACGGAACTCCACCCGGTCCATGCCCACCTTGTCGGCGAGCTTGTCCATCTGCGCCTCGTAGGCAAAGCACGCCTGGACCGCGCCGAAGCCGCGCATGGCGCCGCAGGGCGGGTTGTTGGTGTAGAGGGCGATGGCCTCGATGTCGACGTCGTCGATGACGTACGGGCCGACGGACAGCGAGGAGGCGTTGCCGACGACGGCCGGGGAGGCGGAGGCGTAGGCGCCGCCGTCCAGGACGATCCGGCACTTCATGTGGGTGAGCTTGCCGTCCTTGGTCGCCCCGTGCTCGTAGTAGAGCTTGGCGGGGTGGCGGTGGACGTGCCCGAAGAAGGACTCGAAGCGGTTGTAGACGATCTTGACGGGCTTGCCGGTGCGCAGCGCGAGCAGGCAGGCGTGGATCTGCATCGACAGGTCCTCGCGGCCGCCGAACGCGCCGCCGACCCCGGCGAGCGTCATCCGGACCTTGTCCTCGGGCAGGCCCAGGACCGGGGCGATCTGGCGCAGGTCGGAGTGGAGCCACTGGGTGGCGATGTAGAGGTCGACGCCACCGTCCTCGGCGGGGACCGCGAGGCCGGACTCCGGGCCGAGGAAGGCCTGGTCCTGCATGCCGAAGGTGTACTCGCCCTTGACGATGAAGTCGGCCTTCTTGGCGGCCTCTTCGGCGTTGCCGCGCACGATCGGCTGGCGGTGCACGATGTTCGGGTGCGGCACGTGGCCGATGTGGTGGTCGTCGCGGTTCTCGTGGATGAGGATCGCGTCCGGCGCGGTCGCGGAGGCCTCGTCGGTGATGACCGGGAGCTCGCGGTAGTCGACCTTGATCTTGGCGGCCGCGCGGCGGGCGGTCTCCGGGTGGTCGGCGGCGACGATGGCGACCGGCTCGCCGTGGTGGCGTACCTTGCCGTGCGCGAGGACCGGGGTGTCCTGGATCTCCAGGCCGTAGTTCTTCACGTCGGTCGGCAGGTCGTCGTACGTCATGACGGCGTAGACGCCCGGGGTCTTCAGCGCCTCGCTGGTGTCGATCGAGACGATCTCCGCGTGCGCGACGGTGGAGCGCAGGATCTGGCCCCAGAGCATGTCCTCGTGCCACATGTCGGACGAGTACGCGAACTCGCCGGTGACCTTGAGGGTGCCGTCCGGGCGGAGTGTGGACTCACCGATGCCGCCCTTGGTCTTCGAACCCTGGGTGACCTTGGTGGGAGTGCCGATGGGAGCACCGTTGGTGGGCATCGTCAGACCGCCTCTCCCTGCCGGGCGGCCGCCAGACGGACCGCGTCCATGATCTTCTCGTAGCCCGTGCAGCGGCACAGGTTGCCCGACAGGGCCTCCCGGATGTCCGCGTCGCTCGGGTTCGGGTTGCGCTCGAGCATCTCGTCGGCGGCGACCAGCAGACCCGGAGTGCAGAAGCCGCACTGGACGGCGCCGGCGTCGATGAACGCCTGCTGGATCGGGGAGAGTTCGGTGCCCTCACCGGTCTGCGAGTCCTGCCCCTTGGCGGCCCACGTCTGAGCATCCTGCAACGACGTACCGCAGGCACCGGTTGCACAACCGCCGTGCTCCGCACGCTGCTTGGCGAAGTCCGCCAGCCCCTCGACGGTGACGACCTCCCGGCCCTCGACCTGACCGGCGGCGACCAGGCAGGCACACACCGGCACGCCGTCCAGGCGCACCGTGCAGGACCCGCACTCGCCCTGCTCGCAGGCGTTCTTGGAACCGGGCAGACCCAGGCGCTCCCTCAGCACGTACAGCAGGGACTCGCCCTCCCAGACGTCGTCGGCTTCCTGCGGACGTCCGTTGACGGTGAAGTTGACGCGCATCACGCAGCTCCCTCGGTGGTGCGGCGGGCGCCGCGGTACGACTCCCAGGTCCAGGTCAGCGTGCGGCGCGCCATGACGCCCACCGCGTGCCGGCGGTAGCTCGCCGTGCCCCGCACGTCGTCGATCGGGTTGCAGGCACCGGAGCACAGCTCCGCGAACTGCTTGGCGACCGACGGGGTGATGATCTTTCCGTTGTCCCAGAAGCCGCCCTCTTCGAGCGCCGCGTTCAGGAACTCCTCCGCGGCCTTCGCCCGGACGGGAGTGGGCGCCGCGGAACCGATGCCCGTACGGACGGTGCGCGACGACGGGTGCAGGGCGAGGCCGAAGGCGCACACGGCGATGACCATTGCGTTGCGCGTGCCGACCTTCGAGTACTGCTGCGGGCCGTCGGCCTTCTTGATGTGCACGCTCTTGATGAGCTCGTCGGCGGCGAGCGCGTTGCGCTTCACCCCGGTGTAGAACTCGTCGATGGGGATCAGCCGGGTGCCGCGCACCGACTCGACCTCGACCTCGGCGCCCGCCGCGAGCAGCGCGGGGTGGGCGTCGCCGGCCGGGGAGGCGGTGCCGAGGTTGCCGCCGACGCCGCCGCGGTTGCGGATCTGCGGAGAGGCGACGGTGTGCGAGGCGAGGGCGAGACCCGGCAGCTCGGCGCGGAGGCTCTCCATGATCTTCGAGTACGGGACGGAGGCGCCGAGCCGCACGCTGTCCTCGCCGACCTCCCACTCGTAGAGGTCGCCGATGCGGTTCAGGTCGAGCAGGTACTCGGGCCGGCGGTGGTCGAAGTTGATCTCGACCATCACATCGGTGCCGCCCGCAATGGGCACAGCGGTGGGGTGCTCAGCCTTGGCGGCGAGCGCCTCCTCCCAGCTGGCGGGGCGAAGGAAGTCCATGACCGGCTCTCTTCTTCGTCTCGTGGGTCGTACGGATCAAGCCAGATCTGGTGCGGCGGGCCCGGCTTGTTCATGTGCTGTTTACGCGGAGTGGAGCCAGTACACAGCGCCGTGCTCCACCCAGGTCAGTCACGGAAACCATGAAGGAGTTGGCTGGCCAGGCCGGGCATCTTGTAGATTCGTATGAACGGAGGTCATCAGTAACCTCTTCGTTTTCCTGTAGAAACGCAGGAAACAGCCTGGCAATCAAAGGATGCGCCGTGCGCACCGGTCGCCGGGCTCCTCCCACCGACCATCCTCACGACTCATCGTAGATTTCGAGACAAAGAACGGCGGCGACGAGAATGCGGCTGCGCGCACTGCTGGACACCGACGCGCTGGGCCTGCGGCTGCTCGGCGGCGAGGACGAGCTGGACCGCACCGTGCGCGGTGTGATGACCACCGACCTCAGGGATCCCAGCCGCTACCTCTCGGGCGGGGAACTGGTCCTCACGGGGCTGGCCTGGCGCCGCGACGCCGACGACTCCGAGGCGTTCGTACGGATCCTGGCGCAGGCCGGAGTGGTCGCACTGGCCGCCGGCGAGGCGGAGCTCGGGGACATCCCCGACGACCTGGTGGTGGCCTGCGCCCGGCACCGCCTGCCGCTGTTCGCGGTGCACGAGTCGGTGGCCTTCGCGACGATCACCGAGCACGTCGTACGGCAGGTGTCCGGGGAGCGCGCCGGGGACCTCGCGGCCGTGGTCGACCGGCACCGGCGGATGATGACCTCCGGCCCTGCGGGCGGCGGCCCCGACGTGGTCCTCGACCTGCTCGGCTCCGACCTGGACCTGCGGGCCTGGGTGCTGTCCCCCACCGGCCGGCTGATCGCGGGCCCGAAGGTCGCCGGCCCCGGGCTGCCCGCCGAGACCTGCGCCGAGCTGGCCGCCGAGCACCTCGCCGCCGCCCGCACGGGCCGCCGCGGACCCCACCGGGTGACGCTCGGCGCGGCCACCTACAGCCTCTTCCCGATCCGCAGCTCGGGGCACCGCCCGGCGGCGGGGGGCGGGCGCTCGGCGCAGGCCTCCCGGGACGTGCGCGAGACGGTCCTGTCGGACTGGCTGCTGGCCGTCGAGGCGGACGCCGGGGACTGGCCCGCCGAGCGCCTTGACCTGCTCCAAGGGGTCACGCAGCTGATCTCGGTCGAGCGGGACCGCCGGGACGCGGCGCGCACGGTGCGCAGACGCCTGGCGCAGGAGGTCCTGGAGCTGGTGCAGACGGGTGCCGCCCCCGCCGAGATCGCCGCCCGGCTGCGGGTGGCCGCGCCGGTGCTGCTGCCCGGCCTCGGGGCCGCCCCGCACTGGCAGGTGGTGGTGGCCCGGGTCGAGTGGGAGGGCGGCGACATCGAGGCGGGGCCGGTCGCCCAGTCGCTCCTGGAGGAGATCCTCGTCGACCCGCTCGCCACGGGCCCGGAGCCCTCCGACCGCATCGCCGTGGCGCACACGGGCGACGAGGCGATCGCCCTCGTACCCCTGCCCGCCGTCTCCATCGAGCACGACGGCTCGGAGTCCGGCATCGTCGCGGATGCGCTCCTGGAGTCCGTACGGGACCCGCTGTCGGCCGGTCTGGACGGCGACGGGCAGGTCACGCTGGGCGTCAGCGCGGCCGTGCACTCGGCGGAGGGGCTGCGCGGGGCGCTGGAGGAGGCGCGGCACGCCCGGCGGGTGGCGGCTGCGCGGCCCGGGCGGGTGTGCGCGGCGGGCCACCAGGAGCTGGCCTCGCACGTGCTGCTGCTCCCGTTCGTCCCGGACGACGTGCGGCGGGCGTTCACCGCGCGGCTGCTGGATCCGTTGCGGGACTACGACCGCCGGCACCGCGCCGAGCTGATCCCCACCCTGGAGGCGTTCCTGGACTGCGACGGCTCCTGGACGCGCTGCGCGACCCGGCTGCACCTGCACGTCAACACGCTGCGCTACCGGGTCGGGCGGATCGAGCAGTTGACGAGCCGTGACCTGTCGCGGCTTGAGGACAAGCTGGATTTCTTCCTGGCGTTGCGCATGAGCTGAGCGGACGGGGCGGGTGGCTGCGTCGCCGTTCCCGCCCCATGCGGTGTTCCACGACTCTGCCACCTGCTCGGCCGTGAACAGCGGGGCGCTGACCGGCAGTTCACGCCTCGTCGCGCTCATCGACGTCACGCGCCCCAGGCGGCGCGGGCCGGCAAACCGGTTCGTGTCTTCGAGGGCCCACTGACCGGCCGCGCGAGTCTAGCGCAAGTGAAATCTTTCACACACCCTCTTGGCCCCGCCGCGGAATCCGTGCTGAGATGCCGCCACCACTCATAGCTCGATGGCGTGCTCGGGGAGGGCAACGTGGCGCATACCGCCATGTCTGGTAACGGAACGACCGCCGGTGACGATCCCCTCCAGACCGCGGTATGGCGGCTGCGCTCACGCGCCTGCTGGGCCGACGCGGCGGCCCTGCTCGAGCCCCGCACCGCGGACGCGGCGCTGCAGCGGGCAGCGCTGCTGGTCGAACGGTGTCTGTACACCGAACAGGGCTGGCAGGAGGCCGAGGACGCACTGCGTACGGCCGAGGCGCTGGCCCACACCGACGAGGAGCGGGGCGCGGCCGCTTGTGAACGCGGGTACTTGGCGTATGCCGCGACGCTGCTGGGGGTCCGGGACCGGGCCGACGAGGCGCGCGCCGCGCTCGGACGGACGGCGGCGCTGATCCCTCCGGGGGCGGCGGGGCGAGCCCTGCTGGACTTCCGGCGCGGGCTGGTGGCGCAGAACCTCGCCGACGCGCCCCAGGCGGCGCGGGCCGCGTTCCGCCGCGCCCACGCGGGGGCGACCGCGCACGGCGATCTCCTGCTGCTGTCCTTCACCTGGCGGCATCTGGCGGGACTCGCGCTGCGGGAGGGGGAGTTGGCGGAGGCGCGGCACGGGTTCGCCGAGTCTCTGCGGATCCGTGAGGAGCTGGGGTATCTCGTCGGTACGGCGCCGGCGCTGGTGTCTCTTGCCGACGCGGAGGTGGAGCCCGAGGCGTCGCGCCTGCGGGAGGAGGCCCGGCGGCTGTTCCAGTTGCTCGGGGGTGTCCCGACGTGGCTGGCGCGGCAGTTGGCGCCGCCTGCGGCGGGGGCGGCCACCGCGTGAGAGCCGCCGCGGCCGAGAGGCCACTCAGAGGAACCTGAGAGGTTGCTGTGCCAGGGTGACGCGCCCGACCCCCTGGAGGAGCGCCCGATGAGCCTCGTCAACGGCTTGCCCGCACATGTCCTGCTGGTCCATTTCGTCGTGGTACTGGTGCCGCTGACCGCCCTGGCCCTGGTCGTGTGCGCCGTGTGGCCGCCCGCCGCCCGCCGCATGGGCCTCGTACTGCCGGTGCTGGCCCTGGCCACCCTGGCGAGCGTGCCGCTGACCACGGGGGCCGGCGAGTGGCTGGAGAAGCACGTGGGCAGCAACGCCCTCGTACGGCGGCACGCGGAACTCGGCGACGGGCTGCTCCCCTGGGCCCTGGGCCTGTTCGTCCTGGCGGCGGCGGTCTGGTGGACGACCCGCCGGTCACCGTCGCAGCAGGACGGCGCCCGTTCCGGCTCCGTCATCCGGATCGCGGCCGCCGTCCTGTCCGTCGCGGTGGCGGCGGGCGCCGTCGTCGACGTCTACCGCATCGGCGACTCCGGCGCGAAGGCGGCCTGGCAGGACGGCTACTCGAAGACGGAGACCGGCTCGGCCGAGGGCAACGGCTGAGCCCGGTCGGCGCCCTGGCGGGCCGTACGGGGGTTCCGGTCGGCGGGGACCCCTCCACGGATCATGCGTCCCGCACCGCTCAGGACACCCCCGCGAAGTGTTCTCCCACCAGTGCCCGCACCACGTCGAGATCCCGTGCGATCAGCGCGTCCAGCAGGGTGGTGTGTTCGGTCGCGTCCGCCAGGAGCGCGGCGTGGCTCCGGGAGGACGGGCTGCCGACCAGGGGCCACTGGGCCCGGCGGTGGAGGTCGTCGGCGATCTGGACGAGTTGTTCGTTGCCGGACAGGGCGAACAGGGCGCGGTGGAAGGTGCGGTCGGACTCGGCATAGGTCGCGCGGCAGCCGGAGGCCGCGGCGCGGAGGGTCGCCTCGGCGAGGGGGCGCAGTGCGGTCCAGCGCTCGGCGGGCACCGTGCGGGCCAGGCGGAGCATCACGGGGATCTCGATCAGTGCACGGACCTCGGCCAGCTCGGCCAGTTCACGGGCACCCCGCTCGACCACCCGGAAGCCACGGTTGGGGACGACCTCGACCGCGCCCTCCAGGGCGAGCTGCTGCATGGCCTCGCGCACCGGCGTCGCGGAGACCCCGAACCGCTCCCCCAGCGCGGGCGCCGAGTACACCTCGCCCGGCGTCAGCTCGCCCGCGACCAGCGCGGTGCGCAGCGCGTCGAGGATCTGCCCGCGTACGGAGGCCCGCTGGACCGGGCGGGGCCGGGGAATCGGCGCTTCACTGTGCGTGTGCTCGCCCCGCGTGCCCCCCGCCTCGGCGCCCCGCTCCCGGTCCACGTCCTGAGCCCTGGACTGCGGCGGCACCCGGGGCACCCCACCGGTCCGGGCCTCAGGAACCCCCGTGTCGGCGGAGCCGTGGGTGCTCTGCTGCACGGGTCCTCCTCCGGACGTGTCGGTACTTGCGGTCATTACGGCTGGTTGTTACTCGTCCGTCAAGCACCTTAGGCGCAGTTGTCATCAGTTCAAATCCCATTCAGTTTAGGCAAGGGTAGGCTTACCTTCTCAACCGTCATGCAACCGTCATGAATCGCAGCCCTCTCACGCCCGCGCCCCACTCGGCACTCAGCGCCGCCTACGCCCGCCTGAACAGGACCTTTCCCGGGCCGGCCGCCCTGGAGGCGGGCGTCGACGAGCAGGTTCCGACGGTCAGCGGACGGGCCTCCGCCGCCTCACTCGCTGAGGGCGGCGTCGATCTCGACACATTTCCGGCACAGGACACCACACATGCACTGCGCGACCACGGAGTGTGCGCCCGACCCGACGCCGTCGCGAGCTTCGGGCCGCGGACTGCGGCGGTACGGGCGGGCACTGCGGGGCGATAGAGCCCCTCCCGAGGCCGGGCTCCGGTACGTCGCCCAGCTGCTCGGCGAAAAGCAGCGGGCCGCACGCGAGCCGGAGGCGCCGCCGCCAGGGGACTACCGGCAAGCTGTCGGCCGTCGCCGCGAGTTGAGGCACCCTCAGGCTCAGCGGCCGTCGACCGTCCCGTAAGATCAGCTCGAACAAGGCGCCCGCCCGGGTTACAGGCAATTCACAACTTCCTCACTTGCCGCAGGAACTTTCCGTGGAACCATCCGTACGGGTAGTCTTATTCGAACTCAACTCCCGCCCCTCAAGCGGCAGTTCGAGCAGAACGCCGCCCTGGGCATCCCCTTGCACTTCCTTGGCGGCCTCTTGCCCCGAAACCCCCTGAGGGCCGGTGGGATTGGGCCACTATGGCGGGCGTTACGCCCTATCCCAATGCAAGGGACCCCAGATGAGACTGACCGACATATCGCTGGACTGGCTGCTTCCGGGCGCCGTACTGCTCCTGGGCATGCTGGCGGCGGTGGCGGTGCTCGCGCGCAGCAAGCGCTCCGGGGAGCACGCGAAGACGGACGATTCGTGGGAGCGCAGCGAGGAGCGCCGCCGGCGCAAGGAGGCCATATATGGCACCGCCTCCTATGTCCTGCTGTTCTGCTGTGCGGCGGTCGCCGCAGCCCTCTCCTTCCACGGCCTGGTCGGCTTCGGCCAGCAGAACCTCGGCCTGACCAACGGCTGGGAGTACCTGGTGCCGTTCGGCCTGGACGGCGCGGCCATGTTCTGTTCCGTGCTCGCGGTGCGCGAGGCCAGCCACGGTGACGCGGCCCTCGGCTCCCGGATACTCGTGTGGACGTTCGCGGGCGCCGCGGCCTGGTTCAACTGGGTGCACGCGCCCCGGGGCATCGGTCACGACGGTGCGCCCCAGTTCTTCTCCGGCATGTCCCTGTCTGCGGCCGTCCTCTTCGACCGCGCCCTGAAGCAGACCCGCCGGGCCGCACTGCGCGAGCAGGGCCTGGTGCCGCGCCCGCTGCCGCAGATCCGCATCGTCCGCTGGCTGCGGGCCCCCCGCGAGACCTACAAGGCCTGGTCGCTGATGCTCCTGGAGGGCGTGCGCAGCCTGGACGAGGCGGTCGACGAGGTGCGCGAGGACAAGCGGCAGAAGGAGGAGAACCGGCTGCGCCGCCGCGAGGCGGACCGCCTGGAGCGCGCCCAGCTCAAGGCCATCAGCCGGGGCCACCGCGGGTTCATCGGCCGCGGCGGCGGACGCCAGGTGGAGCCCCAGGCCCTGGAGCGAGCCTCCGCCTCGGTCTCCGCGGAGCCTGCCATATCCAGCGCGGAACCGCTGCCCGTACGCTCACGGCCGTCCCTGCAGCCCGTCCGCAAGGCCGGCTCTGAACCGGTGACCGTCGACCTCACCGCGGAGGACGACACCATGGCCCTGCCGCGCCTCGACTCCCTGGAGCGCAAGCTCAAGGACCTCGAGCAGCAGTTCGGCTAGTACGGCCGTACACGGGAAGGGGGGCGCGGCCTGTGGGCCGCGCCCCCCTTCCCGTGCTACGCCGGTCCGGCGTCGAGTTCGAACCACACCACCTTCCCCACCCCGTGCGCCCGTACCCCCCACGCGTCCGCGAGGGACTGCACCAGGACCAGGCCTCTGCCGTGCGTGCCGTCGTCGGCGTTCGGTACGCGCAGTCTGGGCCTGCGACCCACGAAGTCCCTCACCTCCACCCGCAGTCCACGGGGCCCGAGGGTGGCGGTCAGGACCGCGTCGTGGTCGGTGTGGATGAGTGCGTTGGTGACGAGTTCGCTGGTGAGCAGCTCCGCTATCTCCGAGCAACTGGGCCTGCCCCACTGCCGTAGCAGCTCGCGGAGCGCCCGGCGTGCCTCGGGCACCGCCTTCAGGTCCGCCCGGCCCAGTCTCTGCCGCAGCTTCCGTATCTGGGACGGCTGCGCCTGGTCCGCGTCGCCGTCGTTCTCTTCCTCCGTCTTCGCCGAGAAGGCCCCGATCGCCATGGGACCGCCCCCTCGTGCCTGCCTCTTCATGACCCCCGCCCGCGTGCCGATATCGGTCCCCTCCTTGTCGAACACGTTCACGGGATCCATGCCCCACTGGGCACGCGGCAGTCATGTTCATCCTCGGACGGCCAGGTGTTCGGCCACGGATGCTGCGGTTCCGGCCGGACGGAGGGACCCTGTGGAGCGAGGCACCACAGCCGTCCGAGCGCCGAGGGAGCCGCCGTGCACGACGACCGAACGCTGGTGGAGGCGCGCCTGGAGCGCGCCATGGGACAGTTCGTGCGGCCCGCGCAGTACGCGGAGCGTGTGCCGCTGGTGCTGTCCGTGTGGCATGTGCCCGGTGAACCGGTGCCGGTGGACCAGGCACTGCAGGCCGGCTACGAGACCTTCACAACCGGAACGGCCTGGGGAAAGCCCTGGTCGACGAGTTGGTTCCGGTTGACGGGCCGGGTCCCCGAGGAGTGGGCCGGGCGCCGCGTGGAGGCGGTGATCGACCCCGGGTTCACCGGCGACGGCCCCGGTTTCCAGGCCGAGGGACTGCTCTACGACGCCGCGGGCGTGCCTCTGAAGGGCATTCACCCGCGCAACCGTCACCTCGCCGTCGGCTCCCCGGCGAGCGGAGGCGAACCGGTGCATCTGCTTCTGGAGGCGGCCGCCAATCCGGCCGTGCTGCACGGCTTTTCACCTACGCACCTGGGGGACGTCCTGACCGCCGGGGACCGGCTCATCTACAGATTCCGCTCTGCCGACCTCGCCGTACTCGACGAAGCCGTGTGGCAGTTGGTGCTGGATGTCGAGGTGCTTTCGGAACTGATGCACGAGCTGCCGATGGACCGGCCCCGGCGGCACGAGATCCTGCGCGCCCTGGAGGACATGCTCGACGCCCTCGATCTGCACGACGTCTCCGGTACGGCGGCCGCCGCCCGGGCCGCGCTCACCGACGTGCTGTCCCGACCGGCCTCGGCGAGCGCGCACCGGATCTCCGCGACCGGGCACGCACACATCGACTCGGCCTGGCTGTGGCCGCTGCGCGAGACGGTCCGCAAGGCCTCGCGCACCTTCGCCAACGTCACCGCACTCGCCGCCGACTACCCCGAGCTGGTGTTCTCCTGCTCGCAGGCCCAGCAGTACGCCTGGGTGAAGGAGCACCAGCCGCACATCTGGCAGCGGATCAAGAAGGCGGTGGCGGGCGGCAACTGGGCTCCCGTCGGGTCCATGTGGGTGGAGTCGGACGCCAACATGCCCGGCGGTGAGGCGCTGGCACGACAGATCGTGCACGGAAAGCGGTTCTTCGCCGAAGAACTGGGCGTGGAGACACAGGAGATCTGGCTGCCGGACTCCTTCGGCTACACCGCGGCCTTCCCCCAGCTCGCAAAACTGGCCGGAATCCGATGGTTCCTCACCCAGAAACTCAGCTGGAACCAGTCGAACAAGATGCCCCATCACACCTTCTGGTGGGAAGGCATCGACGGCACCCGCGTCTTCACGCACTTCCCACCCGTCGACACCTACAACTCGCAGTTTCACGGCAGCGAACTCGCCCGCGCGGAACGCAACTTCGCCGAGAAGGGCCGCGCAACCCGCTCGCTGGTGCCGTTCGGCTGGGGCGACGGGGGCGGCGGCCCGACCCGCGAAATGCTGGAGAAGGCCCGCCGGCTGCGTTCCCTGGAGGGCTCACCGCGGGTCGAGGTCGAGAGGCCGTCCGCGTTCTTCGCGGCCGCCGAGCAGGAGTACGGGCCCGCGGCCCCGGTGTGGTCGGGCGAGCTGTACCTGGAGCTGCACCGGGCCACCTACACCACTCAGGCGAAGACCAAGCAGGGCAACCGGCGCTCGGAACACGCCCTGCGGGAGGCCGAGCTGTGGTGCACCACGGCGGCCCTACGCGATCCGTCGTACGCCTACCCGTACGACGACCTGGACCGGCTGTGGAAGACGGTGCTGCTGCACCAGTTCCACGACATCCTGCCCGGGTCCTCGATCGCCTGGGTGCACCGGGAGGCACGGGATACGTATGCGCGGGTGCTGGCGGAGCTGGAGGAGCTCACGGCGGCGGCCGTGGAGGCACTGGGGACGGGCGGGCCGGTGGTGCTCAACGCCTCGCCGTACGAGCGGACCGAGATCGCCGGGGGCGTGCTGGTGACCGCGCCCGGGCTGGGCAGTGCGCCGGTCGCCGGCGCGGCGGGTGAGGTCGTCCGGGCCGAGGAGGACGACGGCTCGTACGTACTGGAGAACTCACGGCTCCGGGTCACCGTGGACGCACGGGGCTTGCTGTCCTCGGTCCGCGATCCGGCCGCCGACCGCGAGGTGCTGTGCGGCCCCGGCAACCTCCTCCAGCTGCATCCCGACCACCCCAACGCCTGGGACGCCTGGGACATCGACCGGCACTACCGGCGCCGGCACACCGACCTGACGGACGCCGAGTCCGTGGAACTGGTGGAGGACGGGCCGCTGACGGCGGCGGTACGGGTGACGCGGACCTTCGGGAAGTCACGCATCACCCAGGAGATCCGCCTCGCGGCCGGTGCCCGGCGCCTCGACATCGTCACGGACGTCGACTGGCAGGAGTCCGAGAAGGTGCTGAAGGCCGCCTTCCCGATCGACGTGCACGCCGAACGCTCCACCGCGGAGATCCAGTTCGGGCACATCCACCGTCCCACCCACACCAACACGTCCTGGGACGCGGCCCGCTTCGAGATCTGCGCGCACCGCTGGCTCAGGGTCGCGGAGGAGGGCTACGGCGTGGCGGTCCTCAACGACTCGACGTACGGCCACGACGTGACCCGTACCCCGCACGAGGGCGGCCTCGGCACGACCGTGCGCCTGACGCTGCTGCGCGCCCCGCACAGCCCCGACCCGGAGACCGACCTGGGCACGCACCGCTTCACCTACGCGCTGCTGCCGGGCGCGGACGTCGGGCAGGCGGTCGCCGAAGGGCTCGCGCTGAACCTGCCGCTGCGGGTGGCGCAGGCGCCGGTCCTGGAGCCGCTGGTCCGCGTCGACCATCCGGCCGTGACCGTCGAGTCGGTGAAGCTCGCGGAGGACCGCAGCGGCGATGTGGTGGTACGGCTGTACGAGTCCCGGGGCGGACGGGCGCGGGCCACGCTGACGCCCGGCTTCCCGGTGGGCCGGGCCGAGGTGACGGACCTGCTGGAACGGCCGCAGCACGAAAGCGACTTGAGCTTCGAGCTGCGGCCGTTCCAGATCCTCACCGTGCGGCTGCGACCGGAGTGACTACTTGGCCGCTGCGCCCTTCTCCCCGATGTGGAAGATCTGGCGGCTGTCGCGGGCCATGTCCACCACCAGCTTGGTGGTGTGGTTCCGGCTCCAGGTGAGGGTGACGATGGCCTCCGTGCGGTTCGCGGTGCTGCCGTTGTCGGTGACCTTCCAGGCGAGCGGGACGTTCTGGGCGCGCAGGACGCCGTCGGCGTGCTCCCGGTCCTCCCAGGCCGCCAGTTCCTTCTGGAAGGCAGGTGTCAGGTAGTGGGCGCGCAGTGCGTCGCCGAGGTTGCCGCTGTCCTCGTCGGTCACCGCGTCGATGTAGGCGCCGTAGAAGTCGGCGATCCGGCTGATGTTGTCGGCCGGCTTTCCGCTGACGCTGTGCGCGGCGCCGGCGGAGGCCTGGGCGGTGGCGCCGAGACCGAGGGCCACGGCGAGAAGGCCGGCGGTGAGGACGGTGCGGGTCTTGCTGCTCATGTTCGGTTCCCCGTTTCGAGTGGTTCAGTTGATCGAGCGGTCGAATGGTCGAGCTGTGCTGTGGGCCGCCCTCCCGTCCCCCGAGGCGAGAGGGCGGCCCTGGTCCGTCTGGGCATGGGTGTGCCCCGTGAACGAGTGCATGGGTGTCGGTCGTCGCCCGGAGCCGGATGGTCGGTCCGGCCCTGGTCGGTGCGACACCAAGAGCATCGGCGGTCACGGCGGGCCGGCGCAACGGCAGACGCCCCATCCGCGACGGTGGAACCATCCCAGCCCATCTGACGTGCAGGTACATGAGTGCCTGGGATACGGGACGCGGTGGACGACGGGGGAACATTGGAGACTCGGGACGACGTCGAGGCGTTCGCGGCGCTGTTACGGCAGCTGAAGGACCGCACGGACCGGAGCTACGGCTCACTGGCCCGCCGCCTCAGCATGAACACCTCCACGCTCCACCGGTACTGCGCGGGCGAGGCGGTGCCGCAGGACTTCGCGCCCGTGGAGCGGCTCGCGGCCTTCTGCGAGGCGACACCCGAGGAGCGGCTCGAACTGCACCGGCTGTGGCTGCTCGCGGTGGCGGCACGGCAGCGGCCGCGGGCCGCGTGTGAGGGGGCCGGTGCAGAGCCGACGGAGGTACTGGAGGCCCAGAGCCCTGGGGGACCGTCGCGCCCGGAGGAGCCGGGGCGCCCGCCGGCCCCTGCCTGGTTCCGGCGCCGACGCACCCTCCTCGGGACCGCCGTCGGGACCGTACTGCTCGTCACCTTCGGCAGCCTCTCCGCCCTGTCGGCCGACCGCTCGCCGGGCGATGCGGCCATGGCCCCCGGACACTCCCGTACCACCGAACCCTCCGCGTCCGACCGCCCCTCGGCCACGGCGACCGGCCCCTCCCCCACCGGTTCCCCGGCCTCACCGTCGGCAGGTGCAGCGGCTTCGGCCGACCCCACCTCGAAGGGCGCGGCGGCGGCCGGCGGGAAGAGCGGAGCGCCCGCCTCCATCGGAGTGCCCCTCGCCTGGAGCGCCGACTCGCAGATCTGGGACGGGGGTTGCGCGCACGACTACGTCATCGACAAACAGCCGGCCCAGGTGCCCCCGCCGCCGGTACCGCAGGACGCCGCGGCCTGGGCGGCGACGCAGGGGGCGGTGCACGGGCGGCAGACGATGGTGCAGATCTCGGTGCAGGGGAAGTCGTCCGCGGCCGTCGTGCTGAACGCCCTCCGGGTCCGCGTCGTCAGCCGCGGCACCCCGCTCAGGGGCACCACGTACGACATGGCGCAGGGCTGCGGCGGGGGCCTCGGCCCGCGCTACTTCGACGTGAACCTCGACATCAACCGCCCCATCGCCCGCGCGGTCTCGGGCGCCGACGACCGGGGGGACCCCGCCCCCGCCGTGCAGTTCCCCTACCGTGTCTCCGCCCAGGACCCGGAGGTGCTGCTGGTCACCGCGACGACCCAGACGTACGACTGCTCCTGGTACCTCGAACTCGACTGGTCCTCCCAGGGCCGCACCGGCACGGTCCGCATCGACGACCACGGCCGCCCCTTCCGCACCAGCAGCATCAAGGGCCTGCCCCGCTACTGGTACGGCACGAACGGCCACGGCGTACGGCAGTGGGTGCCGGTCGGCAGTTAGCCAAGGGCGGGGCACGTTCCGCTGTTGGAGCGGGCCGTCTGCAGCATGCGCCCGACTCCGCCGTCGAGCACGATCTTCGATTCATACACCCTGCCGTCACGCCTCCCAAACGGCGGCGGCCGTACGGTCGTCCGCGTACCCCTTGACCCTGACCTGGGTGTCGGCGAGGAACGCGGCGAGGCCCGGCGGGGTGGGCCCGGACCACCGGGTCGTCAGATAGCGGCAGAGGTCGGGTTCGCCGCGCAGCGGCTCCGCGAGGCCGCCGCTGCACATCAGGAGCGTGTCCCCCGGGCGGGCGACGGAGGCGCGGAACCGGAAGGGTTCGCGGGGCGGCTCGGGGGCGGGTTCGTACGGGCTCGGCGGGGTCGGGATCCCCAGGTCCATGGTGAGCCGGTCGCCCTCGGGGGTCTCGGCGGGCAGCGAGCCGAAGCCGACGACGGGCTCGCCGGTGACCTCGCTGACCCGCGGCTCGATGTCCTGCCAGTCGCCGTCGCGGAGACGGAACAGTCCGCCGGCGCCCACCCCGAAGAAGACGCGGGTACGGCACTCGGGGTCGGCGGGCAGGAGCAGGCAGCGCAGGGTGGCCGCGTACTCCTCGGGATCGATGCCCTGCTCGGAGGCGCTGGCGCGGAGTTTGCCGAGGCTGCGGTCGGTGAGGCGGTGCAGGCCCGACTTGAGGTCGCCGCGCCGGGCGGCCCTTATGTCCTCCGCGAGCCGGGCGTGACTGCGGCCGACAGCGCGGCCGATCCAGTGGCAGGCCTCGGCGGCCGCCCGGTGCGCGCCGGGTGTGGCGCGGGCACCGGTGGCCATCGCCACCAGGACCAGTGCGTGCTCCCCGGTGCCGAAGCGGGCCGTGAGCAGGGAGTCGCGGCGCGGCTCGCCGCGGTAGCGGGCGGAGTCCCCGCGGACGGAGACGGCGCGGAGGGTGCAGGCGCCGTAGCGGGCGCCGTCCAGCACGGTGTCCGCGACCAGGTCGTCGAGGTCGTCGGGGTCGGCGGGCGGGAGGGCGGTGGGTTCGGCGTCGTAGGTGGGCGGGCCCGAGCCGACGTAGTCGAGGGAGACCGGGGGGAGGGTGGGGAGGTCGAGGTGGGTGGCGGTACGGGTGGGCGCGGGGGTCGGCGTCGGCGAGGCGGCCGCCTGCTGCGGGACGGGCTGCTCGGCGACGGCGCGATGGCGGGCGGTGTGCGGGAGTGTGTCTTCGGCGACCTGCGGCGGAGAGTTGTCCGCGGCGTGCCGCGGGCGGTGCTCCACGGCATCCGGGCCCGCCGGGGTGACGGCAGCGGCGGGCGAGCCGTCCCGGCCGGGGTCCGCGTCCGCCGCGCCTCCCGGGCTGTTCGCCTCGGGGGGCAGGCGCGACTCGGGCACCGTCGTACCGGGTGTTTCCGTGGAGGTACGGCCGCCGGGCGGGGGCGGGAGGTCCCAGGGCGCCCTCCGCTGGGCGGACCCCTCGTCCCTGCCCTCCGCCCCGGCCTCGGCACCCATGGCCCCGGCCACCGAGGCGAACCGGTCGTCCAGGGTGTCGGGCGCGGCTGCGGGGCCCGTGTCCTCGGTGGATTCGTCGTACAGCTGCCCCCACCAGTCGTCCTCACCGGTGGGACTTCCCCCCTGCTGGCTCATGCCCCTAATTGTCCACCGCATGGGCGGTATGAAAACGGGGCATCAGGAAAAACCGGCACCGCACTCCGCATCAGGGGGGCACCGAGGGTGAACGGTCGAACGGCGGTGCGTGAGGAGTGGCCGGTGTGACCCGGGCCCGGACCGCTGACCTGCGTCTCCTCCTTCCCTCCGGCACTCTGGTGAGATGGGAGTGTGGGACCTCCTGCTGGTCGGACTGGTCCTCCTGCTCGGCCTGTTCGGAGTGCTGGTGCCCGGGGTGCCGGGATCGTGGCTCGTGTGGGCCGCGGTCCTGTGGTGGGCGCTGAAGTCCACGGAGCCGGTGTCCTGGTGGATCCTGGTGGGCGCGACCCTCGCGATGTTCCTCTCCCAGGTGGTCCGCTGGGCACTGCCCCCGAGACGGCTGCGCGAGAGCGGCGCCACGCCCCGGATGGGGGTGTACGCGGGGGCGGGCGCGCTCCTGGGCTTCTTCCTCATCCCCGTGCTCGGCACGATCCCCGGCTTCATCGGCGGCATCTACCTTTACGAACGCCTTCGCCTCGGCCGGCACGGTGAGGCGAAGGCGGCCGTGCGGACCGCGATGCGCTCGGGCGGCTCCAGCGTGCTGGCGGAGCTGTTCACCTGTCTGCTGATCGCGGGGGCCTGGCTGGGCGCGGTGATCTGGGGCTGACGTAGGGCCACGGGACTAGGGCGAGGATCCGATGTGCGGAGCGGGCCGGGCGTGCTTCGCTGCTCCCATGACCGAATTCAGCGAGGCGGAACGCGCGTACCTGAAGTCGCAGCGCCTGGGGCGGCTGGCCACCGTCGACCCGGACGGGCAGCCGCAGGCCAACCCGGTCGGCTTCTTCCCCCAGGACGACGGCACCATCCTGATCGGCGGCTACGCCCTGGGCCGCACCAAGAAGTGGCGCAACCTCCGGCAGAACCCCAAGGTCGCCCTGGTCGTCGACGACATCGTGAGCCTGCGCCCGTGGAAGGTACGAGGCGTCGACATCCGGGGCGAGGCCGAACTCCTCACCGGTCCGCACGAGTTGGGCCCGCACTTCAGCGAGGAGCTGATCCGCATCCACCCGCGCCGGATCCACAGCTGGGGCCTGGAGGACTAGACAGCGGGAGCGGCCGAGGGAGGCTGGAGGACGCCTTCCAGCGTCAGCAACTGCACCTTCCGTTCGAGGCCGCCCGCATAGCCGGTCAGCGAACCGTCCGCTCCGATCACCCGGTGGCACGGCCGGACGATCAGCAGCGGATTGGCGCCGATCGCGCCGCCCACGGCCCGTACGGCAGCCCGTGAGGCCCCGATCCGGGCGGCGATCTCGCCGTAGCTGGTGGTCGCCCCGTAGGGAACGCCGTCGAGAGCGGCCCACACCCGCTCCCTGAACTCGCTCCCTGCGGTGCTGAACTCCAGCCGGAACTCCTTCAGTTCACCGGCGAAGTAGGCCGCCAACTGCTCCTCGGCAGCACGGAAGGCGGCGGGCTCGAGCCGCCAGCCGGCCTGTACCTCAGGCCCCTTCTTCTGCCCGGGCACGGACACGGAGGTCAGAGCACCGTCCGGATCGGCGGTGAGGAGGAGGGGCCCGACAGGACTGTCGAAGCGGCTCCAGAGAACACTCATCGGGATCGGTCCCACTCTCTCGCTACACGCAGATGTTGCAGGGCATACGAGCGCCAGGGGCGCCAGCTGTCGGGAACGCCGGGGCCGGGCGGGGCGACGTCGGGATCGCCGAGCGCCCGGGTGCGGATCACGGCGACCGTGTCCGCGTCCATGCCGGGCACGGCGAGCAAGGCGGTTTCGGCCTCGTCGCGGTCGACGCCCGGATCCAGGCGTACGGCGCCGTCGGCGAGGGCGGCGGTGAGCGCGCCCAGGGTGCCGTCCGGTTCGGCTTCCGCGAGGACGGCGGGCTCGGGGAACAGACGGGTGAGGCTGCCGCACGGAGCGTCGAGCGCCTTCCCGTACTGCCGTACGAGCCGCGCGGCCTCCGCCCTCCCCACCAGCGCGCGCACGGCCAGTTCCTCGGGGTCGGCGGCCCCGGGCGACCGCAGCCCCGGCCGGGCGGCGACCAGTGGCGCGAGCCGGTCGTCACCGCCGAGCCGCTCGTCCACGGCGTACGGATCGGCGTCGAGATCGAAGAGCCGCCGCAGCCGCCCCACGGCGGTGGTCAGATCGCGGGGATCGGTGAGATGCAGCCGGGCGTCCAGCCAGCCACCGGGATGGGCACCCGCCGCGGACCTGGCGGCCCCCGCCCGCTCGTCGACGGCGACGATGCCGGTCCCGTGCGGAAGCCGGAGGGTACGCCGATAGGTCCGCCGCCCAGGCACCCCACTCACCTCCTCGACGCCCCCCACGGCCTCACCCGCGAGCAGATCGAAGACGGCACCCGTCTGGTACGGCCCCCGGTGGGCGAGCCGAAGCGGAATCCCCGCGGTCGGCGTGGCCGCACGCCGACCGGCCCTGGGAGCGGCCGCCCGCAGCTCGCTCGGCGTGGACGCGTACACGTCCCGGATCGTGTCGTTGAACTGCCGGACACTGGCGAACCCGGACGCGAACGCGATCTCCGTGATCGGCAGCTCCGTCGTCTGCACCAGGACCCGCGCGGTGTGCGCCCGCTGGGCCCGGGCGAGAGCGACGGGCCCGGCCCCGAGCTCACCGGTCAGCTGCCGCTGCACCTGCCGCGCGCTGTACCCGAGCCGCGCGGCAAGCCCGGTGACCCCCTCCCGGTCGACGACCCCGTCCCCGATGAGCCGCATGGCCCGCCCCACCACATCCGCCCGCACATTCCACTCGGCCGACCCCGGCACGGCATCCGGCCGACACCGCCGGCAGGCCCGGAACCCCGAGCCCTGCGCGGCGGCGGCCGTCGCGAAGAACCGGACGTTGTGCCGCTTCGGCGTCACGGCAGGGCAGCTGGGCCGACAGTAGATCCCGGTCGTCCGGACGGCGAAGAAGAACTCCCCGTCGAACCGGGCATCCCGGCTCCGAACGGCTTCGTACCTGCTGTCTTCGTCCATCACGCATCCAGTCTCCGCCGGACGGGACGGCTGAGCTAGCGGAAATCGGACACTACGATGGAACTGCCGGCCGGGATTCTCAGCCCGCCCAGGCATTCTCAGCCCGGCCAGGCGTTCTCAGCCCCCGGCCGGCATCTCCAGCCCGTCCGGCGTTCGGGGACGAGACCCCTCAAGGGCCGAAGCGGGGGCCTGGGGGCGGCAGCCCCCAGCCGGCACCCCCCCCCCCCGCCCCCATAACGCCCCCCCCCCTTCATCTCCAACCCCCCCCCCCCCCCGGCCCCCATCCGGTTACAAAACCCCCGCAACACCCCCCCGGCCCCCCCAACG
>NZ_JBIAUY010000007.1:0-9890 GCF_042893475.1 Streptomyces sp. NPDC001604
GGGGGGGGGGGGGGGGGGCGGCCCCCCCCCCCCCCGCCCCCGCCCCCCCCCCCCCCCCAACCCCCCCCCCCCCCCCGCCGGGGGGGGGGGGGGGGGGGGGGGGGGGGGGGCGCCCCCCCCCCCAAACCCACGTCCTGGTCGGCGGCCTTCCACCTGTCCAGACTCGGTCGGGCAGACAGATCCGCACCCATGGACGAGGGGAGTTCGTCATGACAGGAAACACGGAGGACGGCCATGCCGACGTGGTCGGCATGTGGGTCACCGCGGACGGTCACATCCGCCAGGAACTGCGGGCGGACGGCCGGTACGAAGAGGCCCGCGGACACCGGATCAGGGCGTACACGGGCCGCTACACGGTGACCGGCAGCCACATCGACTACGTCGACGACTCCGGGTTCACCGCGACGGGCGACATCCGTGACGGTGTGCTCTTCCACGAGCACCTGGTGCTCCACCGAGAGGAAATGCAGGCATGACAGAGGCAGCCAAGGTCGTGGTCGTCACCGGAGCGAGCAGCGGGATCGGAGAGGCCACCGCCCGCCGGCTGGCCGCCGATGGCCACAGCTTGTTCCTCGGGGCACGACGCGCCGATCGTCTGGATGCGCTGACCGAGGAGATCACCACCGCGGGCGGTACCGCGGCGTTCCGGCGGCTGGATGTCACGGACGCCGCCGACGTCCGGGCCTTCATGTCCGCCGCCCGCGAGCGCTACGGCCGAGTGGACGTGGTGGTCAACAGCGCCGGGGTGATGCCGCTCTCACCGATGGAAGCGCTCAAGACCGACGAGTGGGACCGGATGATCGACGTGAACGTCCGGGGAGTCCTGCACGGCATCGCCGCCGCCCTGCCCGCGATGCGCGCACAGGGTGGCGGGCACTTCGTGAACATCGCCTCCGTCGGCGCATACGAGGTCTCTCCCACCGCCGCCGTCTACTGCGCGACGAAGTTCGCCGTACGCGCGGTCTCCGAAGGACTGCGCCAGGAGTCCACCGGGAACATCAGGGTCACTCTCGTCTCCCCGGGCGTGACCGAGTCCGAACTCGCCGACGGCATCTCCGACCCCGCCGCCAGGGAGGCCATGAAGACCTACCGCGCCGTGGCGCTGCCCGCCTCCGCCATCGCAGAAGCCATTGCCTACGCCCTTTCCCAGCCTCCGCAGGTCGACGTCAACGAGATCGTCGTACGTCCCGCCGCAAGCGCCCAGTGATCCGCGGCAGCGGCGGCCGACTCCCGCCGCTGCGGCTCGTGACAGCGGCGGGAGTCGTGAGCGGGTCGCCCGTGGAGGGCCGGTCAGGCGTGGAACTGGTTCGCCGGGACCGGCAGCCCGTAGTGCTCGCGCAGGGTCGTGCCCTCGTACTCCTCGCGGAACAGGCCCTTGCCGCGCAGAATCGGCAGGACGTGCTCGGCGAAGGCCGCGAGGCCCGACGGAAGGGCGGGGGCCATGATGTTGAACCCGTCCGCCGCGCCGCCCTCGAACCAGGCGATGATCGTGTCCGCGATCTGCTCGGGCGTGCCGATGAACTCGAAGTGGCCGCGTCCGCCACCGAGCCGGGAGATGATCTGCCGGACCGTCAGCTGTTCGCGCACCGCGAGGTCGATGATCAGGTCGGAACGGCTCTGTGAGCCCTCCAGCTTCGGCCTCGCGAGGATGAAGTCGGGCAGTGGCTCGTCGAGTCGGAAGACCGACGGCTCGGTCTCGAACACGGCGGCCAGCTGGCGCAGCCCGTACTCCGGGACCCGCAGCTCGTCGAACTGCCGGGCCAGCGCCCGGGCTTCCGCCTCGGTCGACCCGATGTACGGGACGATGCCCGGCAGGACGATCACACCGTCCGGGTCGCGGCCCGCGGCCCGGGTGCGGGCCTTGATGTCGGCGTAGAAGGCGGCCGCCCGCTCGTACGTCGTGTGCGCGGTGAAGATGGCCTCGGCGTGACGCGCCGCGAAGTCCTTGCCGTCCTCGGAGGAGCCGGCCTGGACGAGCAGCGGGTACCCCTGCGGCGGGCGCTCCACGTTGAGAGGGCCCGCCACCTTGAAGTACCTGCCCTGGTGATCGAGCCGGTGCAGCCGCTCGGGGTCGGCGTAGCGTCCCGTGCTGCGGTCCGCGACGACGGCCTCCGACTCCCAGCTGTCCCACAGGGCTTTGGCGACCTTCAGGAACTCGTCGGCGCGGGCGTAGCGTTCGGCGTGGTCGGGGCGGTTGTCGAGGCCGAAGTTGGCGGCCTCGTCCGCGCCTGCCGAGGTGACGATGTTCCAGCCGGCGCGGCCGCCGCTGACGTGGTCCACGGAGGCGAGCCGGCGGGCCAGGTTGTAGGGCTCGTTGTAGGTCGACGACACGGTCGCGATGAGGCCGATCCTGCTGGTCGCCTGGGACAGCGCGGTCAGCAGGGTCAGCGGTTCGAGCTGGCCCGGCGGGCGGAACTCGCCGGTGCCGATGAGCGCGGGGCCGTCCGCGAGGAACAGCGAGTCGAACTTGGCGCTCTCGGCCAGCTGCGCCAGCTCGATCCAGTGCCGCAGGTCGAAGTCAGCCCGCGGGTTGCTTTGCGGCAGCCGCCATGCTGCCTCGTGGTGGCCCGCCTCCATCAGAAAGGCGTTGAGGTGGAGCCGACGTCTCGCGCTCATGAGGTGACCTTCAGCTTGGAGCTGTCGTAGCCGGCCGGGAGGAGGTTGTCGACGATCGACTTGACGTCGACCTTCTTGGTGATCTGCCCCGCGTCGAGAAAGGCGTCGGCCAGCTTCTGCTCCAGTGCGGTGTCCGCCGGCACCACCGGAGTCACCCGGTTCGAGTAGGCGGCCAGGGACGCCTTGGCGTCGGCGAGCGGGATGCCCTGCTCCTGCGAGAGCGCCTTCGCGTACTGGTCGGGGTTCTTCACGGCCCAGGCGAACTCCCGCGAAAGCCTCTTCAGGACGTCCGTGAGCGCCGCGCGCTTGGTCCTGTCTTTCAGCGACGTGTCGCTGGCGACGTAGTAGCTGCTGGTCTGGTCGATCGGCGGGAGGCCCTTCACCAGGATCCGGGCGCCGTTCTTGACCGCGATGGCCGACTGCGGGTTCCAGATCGACCAGGCGTCCACCTTGCCGGTGTTGAAGGCGGTCGCGGCGGCCGCCGGGTCGAGGAAGACCAGCTTGGCGTCCTTGGGGGTGAGGCCGACGCTCTTCAGCGCGTTCAGGGCCAGGCCGTGGGCCGAGCTGCCCTGCGGGACGGCGATCCTCTTGCCCTTGAGGTCGGCGGCCGTCTTCAGCGTCGAGCCCTTCGGCACGATGATGTTCTCCCCCGCCTGGTCGGGCCTGAGCGACCGGTTGACGGCGACCACCTTGAAGCCGTACTCCTTCGCGGCCCCGGTGATCGGCGGTACGTCGCCGACGCTGCCCAGGTCGATGTCGCCCGACGCCGCCGCCTGCACCAGCGGCGGGCCGTAGGTGAAGCGGGCGAACTTCACCTTGTACGGGGCGTTGTCGAACACCCCGGTCAGCTTCGCCAGGGCCTCGCTGCCGTCACCGCCGTTGTCGCCGACGGTGAAGGTGTACTTGCTCCACTCGGGGTGCTTGGCCTCGCTCGCGTCGACGGCGTTCTTCAGCGGCGCGGCGGTGTCCGACGACGAGCTGCAGCCGACGAGGGTGCCCGCCAGGGCGAGCGCGCCGAGGGCGCCGACGACTGGGCTGGTTCTCTTGCGAATTGCACGCATGGGATGTCGTGTGCTTTCTGTGCTGGGTGAGGGTGTCGGGGGTGGTTCAGTGCTGGCCTGCGAGGCCGAGGTCTTCCAGGAGCCGGGCGCGCAGTTCCTCGCGGGCGATGCTCGCTTCGCGGTCCGCGGCAGAGAGCCGCACCTCGTGCGAGGTGCCGATGCGGCCGTTGCTCATGACGACGATGCGGTCCGCCAGGGCGATCGCCTCGTCGACGTCGTGGGTGACGAGCAGCATGGCGGCGTGGTGCTTGGTGCGCAGGGCCCGTACGAGGTCGTGCATGCGCAGCCGGGTGATGGCGTCGAGCGCCGCGAACGGCTCGTCGAGCAGCACGAGTTCGGGCTCCGAGACCAGGGCCCGCGCGAGCGACACCCGCTGGGCCTCGCCGCCGGAGAGCTCCTTGGGCCAGGCCTTCTCCCGGCCCGCGAGGCCGACCTCGGCGAGCACCTCGCGGGCGCGTTGTTCCGCGTCGGGTCCGTGCAGGCCGAGCGTGACGTTGCGCAGGACACGCTGCCAGGGCAGCAGCCGGTCGGCCTGGAAGACGATCGCTCGCCGCGCCGGGACCTCCACCCGGCCCGCGTCGGGCCGGTCGAGTCCGGCGAGCAGCCGCAGCAGGGTGCTCTTGCCGCAGCCCGAGGGGCCGAGCAGAATCACCAACTCCTCGTCGCCGACGGTGAGATCGAGGTGGTCGAGCACCACCCGGTCACCGAACTGACGGACCACCTGCTCGACGACGACCCCGGTCTGCCGACGCGGCTCGGTCGCGACTGTGCTGCTCATGACGCCTCATAACTGGGTCGCCACCGCAGCAGCACCCGCTCGAGAGCCCGGACGAACTGATCGGCGAGCAGACCGAGGAGCGAGTAGATCACCAGCCCCACGAAGACCTGGTTGGTCTGCAGATACGTCTGCCCCTGGGTGATGAGGAAGCCAAGTCCCTTGTCCGCGTTGACGGTTTCGGCGGCGACGAGGCCGAGGACGCTGTACGCGAGGGAGAACCGCAGGCCCACCAGGAACCCCGGCAGCGCTCCGGGCACCAGCACGCGGGTCACCAGCCGCCAGGTGCCCGCTCCCGTCGTGCGCGCCATCTCGATCAGCCGCTGGTCGACGCCCCGGATCGCGGCGAACAGGTTGAGATACATCGGGACACCGGCTCCGAAGGAGATCAGCAGCACCTTGGTGAGCTCGTCGATGCCGAACCACACGATCATCAGCGGCAGCACCGCGAGGAGGGGGATCGTGTTGAGCACCTGCACCACGCCGTTGAACAGGAACTCACCGCTGCGCAGCAGCCCGCCGAGCACGCCGGTGACGATGCCCACCGTGAGACCGATCGCGAGTCCGATGCCGGCCCGCTGCAGCGATATGGCCAAGTCCGGTCCGAGGACGCCCTGTTGCCACAGATCGACGGCGGCCTTCACGATCGAGGTCGGCGCCGGAGCATAGGTCTTCGCCAGCACTCCGGCACGGGCGAGGACCTCCCAGGCGACGAGGATCACGACCGGGGTCGTGTAGATGCCCAGTGGCCAGCGCAGCCGCTCGCGCAGTGCGGTGAGCGGCGTCCGGCGGCGGGCGTCCCGCGGCAGGAACACCTCTCGTTGCCGCGCCCTGGTCGTCTCGGCGGCCGGGACCGGCTTGGCGAGAGCCGCGGCCGGGATACGGACCTCGGTCATGGCGCCACCACCGGCACGTCTTCGGTGACCGCACGCATGCGGTCGGTGAGCTTACGGATGGACACAGGCATGAGGAGGCCCTTCTCGGAGGAAGCGGGCGCACCGCTGGGTGCTGAGGGGTGAAGAGCGGGAGTGAACGACCGGTTCGAGGCGGCCGAACGAGGACTTGGCAGTCGGTGCGGCCGCGACGCAGGGGCAGCCGGCGACTACGGGACGGCACACTGCGCCCGCAGACACTTCTCCCTCAGCCGGGAAGGACAGACATGAGGTGAGGCCGGAGAAGAGTCGCTCAGGACGCGGATACGAGGACCCCGCAGGACGGCATCACCGGATGCCGCCGGGGACCACTTACCGGGTCAGCGACAACAAAACGCGCTGGAGACGTGCGCCAGATCGATGTGGCGCCGCCGGGTCAGGTCCACGCGCGGGTTCATGGAACGGGAGTTCAGCAGAGGACCACCAGGTTGGTCAATGACTTCTCGGGCAGGTCTTGCATTGCGGACACCGAGAACTTCCCCGCCTCTTCGGGACGCGACCCTCCCCCGGATCAGGAGCCCGCCATGTCCACTCCCCTGCCGTCCGCCCTCCGCGAGATCCGCCTGCTCGGCATCGCCGGCCGCATCCAGCTCCTGGTCGAGGAGCCGCAACGCCACTGCACGAACACCGAGCCGGCCTCGACCGGCCGGCGGCCCTGACGCCGAGACCGGCCGCCTGACCGGGCTGCGCGCCCGCCTGACGCGCCGGACGGGGACAGAGCTGAGCCCACCACCGTACGAGGCCGGGCGGCCGGTGGTCAGCGCGGCGCGAGGAGCCGGCCCGCGTGCTGCAGGACGTATCGGGCCACGTTCGTGCCGAGCGTGATCCCTGCCTCGTCGGCCGACCGGGTGTGGATGCCGGAGAAGACCCGGGCGTCGACGTTCTCGTCCGAGAGCTGCTTCCAGGCGGTGTACGTCCGGGTGACTCCCGGCGCGGTGGGGCTGGTCAGATCGAACGGGGCGGTGCGCGGCCCGACGAGCGCCGACAGTACGGTCCCCGCGGCGCCCGCGTAGGTGTTGTGGCCGCTGGGGTAGTCCGGATGCGCGGGGGTGGTGTGCAGCGGCGTCCAGTTGGGGTCGGGGTCGATGGTGCCGGTACGGATCGCCGTGACGGGACGCCAGCGCTCGTAGGCGTACTTGCTGTCGGAAGTCGCGATCTGCGTGTCCACCAGTGCCACATGGAAGAGCGCGACGAGCCGTGCCTGTCCGGCGATTCCCCCGCTCGTGCGGGAGAGCGCCACACGCAGCGGCTGGGTGTAGAGGGTGAGGGAGGAGCCGAGCCAGAAGGTGGCCGTCTCGGTCTGGTGGGCGCTGCGCGCAGTGCTGTTGGCGGCGCCGTAGGTGCGCACTTCGGCCAGGTCGGCGGCGTAGCGCCGGGAGTCGAGGGCGGGAGGCGGGCCGAGCCGGAACTGGCTCTGCGTGCTGAGCACGAACGGTTCGGCGAGGCGGTTGCCGTACTGGGCCGCCGGTGCGTGGTCGGGTGGTGTCGGCTGCCAGATGCCGGCTGCCGCGGGCTTCACGGTGTAGGGCGCGTTGACCGACGCGGGATCGAGACCGTCGCCCTGCCTCGACCGGAGGACGAGGTCGGCCTGGTGTTCTCCTGCCGCGACGCCCCGCTGCTCGGCCGGGCCGTCGGGAATCGCGTCGAGGGTCTCCTTGAATGTCGCATCGAGCTGCTGCGTACGGCTCGGGGCGAGCGTGACCAGCGCACGGTGGACGGCACCGGCGAGCGCCGCCTCCTGGTAGGCACCGCGTTCGACACCCGCGGGAACACTGCGGGTGGCTCGGGCGGCCGCGAGCCAACTGATGGCCCAGGTACGGCTGTTGGTGATCTGGGTAGGCGCCCCGGCCGCCGCGACGGTGTCGGCGGTGGCGTCGTACCAGGCGAGCGCCGTGGACGTACGGCCGGCCGCCGAGGCCTGCGGGACCACGACGGACGCGGTCAGCAGCGCCGCCGCGCCCAGGACGACGAGGACGGACCGGGATCTGGTCGAACTCACGCGTTCTCCTTCGGTTCGGGTGAGACGAGAGGGATGAGCGAGGTGCGGGATGCGCACAGAAATGCCCCGTGAGCGGTCACGCAGGACAGGACGGGCGGAGGCGGCGTCAGAGGCGTCGACAAGCGGAGGCGTCGAGACACGCCAGGTCCGCAGACAGCCTGCGATACAGCGCCGAGGGGGTCACCCCACCATGTCTAGCAGGCAGTTGAGGGATGGACCGTTGCAGCGGCATGAAATCCCGTCAGGCGACGCCCCCCTCGAACCCTGCGGGGTGCTGGAGCTGCTGCGCCGCAACGGAAGGGGGCATCCAGCTGACCTTCGTGCGGTACGCAGGAACGCGGGCTCTACCGCACCGACTACACCGGCAGCACGCTCCGCGACCACCTCGGCCTGCGTGAACCCCTCATCCACCGGTCCGCGCCGGACCGGCGGCAGGCCGGCTGACCACCACACACGACTGACACGAAGCTGTCACACAGGGAGCGGAATGCGGGTTCGCCAGGCATCGGTTCTGACTGACATGACTGTGGGAGTAGCACTCAACGCATCCGACGCACAGAACCAGGTCGACGCCACCGTGCAGCTGGCCCGGGAGGCCGCGGCCGCCGGGCTGCGGTCGGCCTGGTTCGGGCAGACCTTCGGCGCGGACTCGCCCCAGCTCGCGGCGATCGTCGGACGCGAGGTGCCCGGACTGCAGGTGGGAACCTCCGCGATCCCCGTCTTCGGCCGCCACCCGCTGCTGGTCTCCAGCCAGGCCCAGACCGCCCAGGCCGCGACACACGGCCGCTACCACCTCGGTCTGGCCCTGGGCACGAAGTTGCTGACGGAGAGCGGCTTCGGCCTTCCCTTCGAACGCCCCATCGCCCGCCTGCGTGAATTCCTCACCGCTCTACGGCAGTTGACGGAAACCGGCACGGCCGACTTCCACGGCGAACTGCTCACCGCCACCACCCCGGTCCCGGCGCGCGTCCCGGGCGCCGAGAACGGCGTCCCCCTGCTGGTCGCCGCGATGGGGCCGCAGGCACTGCGGGTCAGCGGTGAGCTGGCGGACGGGATCCTGCCGTATCTGGCGGGACCGCGCGCCCTGGCGGACCACATCGTTCCCGCCCTGACCGCGGCGGCCGAGGCCGCCGGTCGTCCCGCGCCCCGGGTCGTGGCCCTGGTGCCCGGCGTGGTCACGGACGACGTCGACGCGGTGCGGGCGAAGGCCACCGAGAACCTCGCGTTCTACGAACAGATCCCTTCCTACGCCCGCGTCATCGAACTCTCCGGCGGCCGACGGGCCGCCGACCTGGCCGTGATCGGAGACGAGAAGGTGGTCGAGGCCGAGGTGCGGCGCTACCGGGACGCCGGCGCCACCGAGGTCGTGTTCTCGGGCACCGAGATCGCGGGAGAAGCGGACCGCCGGCGCACCTGGACCCTGCTCGGCGAACTCGCCGGCTGAGCAAGCCCCCGCCCCCCAGCCACCTCCACCCCCGTACCCCTGCGCGAGGCCGAGCCTCGCGGCACGAAGGAGACCGTATGACCACCGAGGCCACCGCAACGGACCTCCAGGCCTTCACCGAGACCTGGCTGGACTGGTACCGCGCCCAGGAGACCCGGCTCGCCGACCCGCACGGCTTCCTGGCGATCACCGGTCAGCACTGGCTCGACGACCGGCCGCAGCGCTTTCCCGACGCACCCGGTGCCTGGCACACCGGCCCCGACGGGGTCGTCGTAGTCCTGGACGAAGGCGAGGAACTGGTCGTCGACGGAACCCCAGTGCACGGTGAACACCGCTTCGGCGTGCTTCCCGAGCGCAGCGACGTGCACGCGGTCTGGGGAGACGCCGTCATCGAGGTCGCCAAGCGGGGCGGCAACGACATCGTCCGCCCCCGGCACCCGGACGCGCCGCTGCGCACCGCCTTCACCGGGACTCCCGCCTACGCGCCCGACCCGCGCTGGGCCGTGACCGGTCGGTACGTCCCCTTCGACGAACCGCGGCCGACCACCGTGGGCGCCGCGGTCGAGGGCCTTGAGCACGTCTACGACGCTCCGGGCAGGGTCGAGTTCGAACTGGACGGACAGCAGCTGTCCCTGACCGCGTTCCCGGGACGCGGTGCGGGCAGTCTGTTCCTGCTGTTCACCGACGCGACCTCCGGGGTCACCACCTACGCCGCCAACCGGTCCCTGGCGCTCGATCCGCCCGCCGCCGACGGCACGGTCGTCCTGGACTTCAACCGCGCCGCGAACCTGCCCTGCGCCTACACGGACATGGCCACCTGCCCGCTGCCCCCGGCCGAGAACCGGCTGCCGGTGGCCATCGAGGCGGGCCACAAGATCCCCGTCGAGCGCGGCGGCTCCTGAACACCGCTGCCGCCCGCAGCTCCTGCGCCGGTCTGCGGGAGTCATGGGCGGGGGGGGGCCCGGGGGGGGCCCGGGGGCGGCCGCCGGGGGCGGGGGCGCGGCCGACCCCCCGGGCGGACAACCCCCCGCCGGGGCCGCCGCCCGGCCCCGGGGGCCCCGCG
>NZ_JBIAUY010000007.1:9900-390699 GCF_042893475.1 Streptomyces sp. NPDC001604
CCGGGGCGGGGGGGGGGCCCCCATACCCCCGCCCCCCCCCGCCGCGCGGCCGCGGGTGGGGGGTTGTATGGGGGGCCCGAGCCGGGGGGAGGCCACGGGCCACGGCCGCCGGGCGCGAGGAATCGCACTCCCCCCGGGTACGACATCCCCGCGCGGGACCGTCCTCGCGGCCCGGGGCGCGCGCCGGAGTGCGCCCCGGCTCGATGCCACCACGAGGACGATGACGAGTTCTGCAACGCCGGGCGGGTAGCCGGATTTCCGGTCCGAAATCCTCAGCCATGGCACCGGCAACACCGGCAGGTCGCATTTCGGCCTGCCCGTCCCGGAAGGTCGACGTCGCAGATATTCACACGCGCAACCACCGCTTCTTCAGTCGCGAGATTTCACGCGCCGCGCCCGTGGCCGGCCGTCCTCACCCGAGCGCACCGGCTCGAGGGAGCCTAGCGTGAGGGTGAGGGGGCGGCCGGAGGTGGTTGCGTTGCCGGAGATGGACTACGCGGCGTTGTTCGCCGGCACACCGAGCCCCTATCTGGTGCTGGGCCCGGACCTGGTCATCGTGGAGGTCAACCAGGCGTACCTGGACGCGACCGGCCGACTGCGTGGAGAACTGCTCGGCAAGCAGATCTTCGAGGCGTTCCCCGACAACCCCGCCGACCCCGAGGCGGACGGCGTGCGCAACCTCAGCGCCTCCCTGCACCGGGTGCTGGGCCAGCGGAAGCCGGACACCATGGCGCTGCAGAAGTACGACATCCCGGTCATGGAGGAGCCCGGAGTGTTCGAGGAGCGCTGGTGGTCCCCGATCAACACGCCGATCCTCGCCCCGGACGGGAGCGTCCAGTGGATCATCCACCGTGTGGAGGACGTCACCGCCTTCGTCCAGGCCCGCGTGGCCGGCAACCAGCCGCCCCTGCAGCAGCTGACCAAGCGTGAGGCGCTGGAGGCGGAGCTGTATGCACGCGCCCGTGAGCTGCAGCGGCTGAACGAGGAACTGCGGCGGGCCCACACCCGCGAACGCCAGGTGGCCGTCACCCTTCAGGAGGCCATGCTCCAGGTGCCCGACCTGGCCCGGCATTCGGACGTCGCGGTGCGCTATCTGCCCGCGACCGGGTCACTGAACGTGTGCGGCGACTGGTACGACATGGTCAACCTCTCCGACAGCCGGTTCGCGGTGGCGGTCGGCGACGTCGTCGGCCACGGCCTGGAGGCGGCCGCCGTGATGGGGATGCTGCGCAGTGCACTCAGTGCCGCGATCCGGGCACTGGAGTCACCGGCCCGGGCCCTGGAGGTGCTCGGCCTGTACGCACGGTCCGTCGACGGCGCCCTGAACACCACCGCCGTGAAGGCACTCGTCGACCCCCGCAGCCAGTTGATCATCTACAGCAACGCGGGACACCCGCCGCCGGTCCTGATGCACCCGGACGGCACCTGTGACCTGCTGGACAAGGCCACCGACCCGCCACTGGGAGCCCGGCCCCAGCACGTGCCCCGCCCACAGGCCGGTCAGCCCTACGAGCCCGGGGCCACCCTGGTGCTGTACACCGACGGTCTGATCGAACGGCGCGACGAGGACATCGAGAAAGGAATGGCCCGCCTGGTCGACGTCCTGCGTCTGCACCGCACCCTCGGCCCGGACCGCCTGGCCGACACCCTCCTGGCCCACCTCGGCGTAGCAGGCGGCGCCCACGACGACATCGCCCTCGTCATCGTCCGGCTGTGACCTTCCACCGCCACGTAACCCCGAACCCGGACCCCGCACAGAACAAGCCGGACCCACGCACAAAAGAAAGGGCCCTCACAGGCTCTCGCCTGCGAAGACCCTTCGCACCGTCGGGACGACAGGATTTGAACCTGCGACCCCTTGACCCCCAGTCAAGTGCGCTACCAAGCTGCGCCACGTCCCGGTGCGCTTCCCGCGGTGAACCACGGGATCGCGCAGGTCAACCTTACCGTACGTGCAGCGGTGTTCTGGCCGGGGCCGGTGGCCGACCCGGCAGTCCGGGTCGGCCCCGGGTCAGCCGCGGGTGCCGGATGCGGCCGCTTCCGGCTCGGCGGGGCTCCGGTCGGCGATCCGGGCCGGAGCGGTGAGGCGGGCCTTGCGGGCCGTCGGGACCAGCAGGGCCGCCAGCGCTGCGGCCAGGCACAACACCGCCAGCAGGGCGAAGCCGTGGGTGTAGCCGGAGGCGTACGGCAGGCCCGAGGGCTGGAGGTGGCCGGTGACCAGGACGCTGGTGACGGCGGCGCCGATGGAGCCGCCGATGGTGCGGATGTTGGCGTTCATGCCGGTCGCGGCGCCGGTCTGGGAGGCCGGGACGCTGCCGACGATCAGGTTGGCCATGGAGGCGAAGGCCAGTCCGATGCCGAGGCCGAACACGCCCGAGACGACGGCGACTTGCCACTGCGCGGAGTGCCAGAGGGCGAGCATGCCCAGGGCGAGGGCGCCGAGCGCGGCACCGGTGGTCAGGAGGGACTTCGCGCCCACCACGGGTTCCAGACGGCCGCTCAGGATGCCGGAGAGGAACATCGCCACCAGCATCGGCAGCATCAGCAGGCCGGAGGCCGTGACGCTCGCGCCGAAGCCGTAGCCCGCGACGGAGGGCGTCTGGACGAAGGCCGGCAGGAAGGACCAGAGCGCGTACATGCCCGCACCGAACAGCAGGGCGGCGGTGTTGGTGGTCCACACGGCGGGCAGCCGCATCACACGCAGGTCGATCAGCGGGGTGCGGGAGCGGGCCTCGGACAGCAACCACAGGACGAACAGGGCGACGGCCGCGGCGAACAGACCGATCACCTTCGCCGAGCCCCAGCCCCACTTGCTCGCCTGGCTCAGCGGCAGCAGCAGGGCCACCAGCCAGGCCGAGAGCAGGCCGGCGCCCAGCCAACTCACCTTGCCTTCGGCCCGGTTGGGGGACTCGGGCACATAGCGCAGCGCGATGAGCACGGTGGCCGCGACGACGGCGACCGGGATCCAGAACAGCCAGCGGTAGTCGAGTGCGGACACGATGGGTCCGGCCGCGACGATGCCGACGCCGCCGCCCGCGGCGATCACCGCTGACAGGTTGCTGATGCTGCCGCTGACCCGGGACGGGGCGAACTCGTCCCGGATGATGCCGAAGGAGAGCGGGAAGAGCGCGCCGCCGACGCCCTGGACGACCCGGGCGACGATCAGGACGCCGATGCTCGGGGCGAGCGCGGCGAGCAGACAGCCGAGCAGCACGACGAACAGGACGGCGACCAGGGTGCGCTTCTTGCCGATCAGGTCGCCGACGCGGCCGAGGATCGGGGTGAAGACCGAGGCGGACAGCAGATAGGCCGTCATCACCCAGGTCGCGGTGGACTGGGAGGTGTGCAGCGCGTGCTGGACGGTCGGCAGGGCCGGCGCGATCAGCGACTGCAGCATGGCGAACACACCGGCGCCGGTCGCGAGGACCGCGAAGGTGAGACGGGTGGACTTGCGGGGCATGAAGGGCCTCTCCGAACGAGCGGGGTGCGGCCGAGGTTCTCGGGCCACGGTCGTGCGGACCCGGAGCGCCGCTGGGCGGGTTCGGGCACGCCGACGGCCGCGGTGAGCGGTCGCGGAAAGGTGGTGGACGTACCGTCCACTGGTAAAGTGGAGGAGTACCTCCACTCTAACGGAGGCACACCTCCGGTTCAAGTACCGGAGGCATTCCTCCGTATCGATCCAGCTCTGGAGGCACCCGTGACGTTCCCCGTCGGCGAGATCGTGGCGTCCCGGCGGCCGCACCGTAAGGACGCCGCCCGCAACTACGACGCCCTGCTGGACGCGGCCCGGGAGGCGTTCGCGGAGCACGGCTCCGATGCCTCCCTGGAGGACATCGCGCGTCGTGCGGGCGTGGGCATCGGCACGCTCTACCGCAATTTCCCGACCCGCCGCGATCTGTTCGAAAGCGTCTACGCGAGCGACGTCAACGAGCTGTGCCGGGTCGCGCAGGAGGTCGCCGGGCTGGAGCCGTGGGAGGCGCTGACGGCCTGGCTGCGCCGGTTCGCGGGATACATGGTGACCAAGCGGGCCGTCCGCGAGGCCCTCAACGACGAGTCCGAGATCTTCCAGGCCTGCCGGGAGTCGATGTACGCGGCGGGCGGGCCGCTGTTCGAACGGGCGCAGGCGGCGGGCGAGGCACGCAAGGACATGGACTTCGTCGACCTGCTGCGGATGGTGGCCGGCATCACGGCCACGGCCTTCGACGACGACGGCCAGCGCGATCGCGTCCTGGCGATCGCCCTGGACGGGGTGCGCACCCCCGTCCGCTGACGCCGGTGCCGCTCCCCCGCTCTGGTGGCGACCGGCGGTGCTCGCTACGCACGGGCATGCCGGCCACAGCGGGTACGCGCGCTGCTCGCACCTCCTCCGGCGCGGCGGACGCTGCCGTTCGTCGGATCGCCCGGCGGTCAGGCGGGGAGGCCCGGTCCGGCGATGTAGCGGATACGACGGTCGGTGTGGTTCCGGTCGGTGACCTCGGTGCTGTCGACGTACTGGTCGATCGCACCGACCGGGGGCAGTGCGCGCAGGGCGGGATCGCCGATGGAGGCGATCAGGGCATCGGTGAAGCGATGGGCGTCCAGCACCAGGAACGGCCTCGTGTGGAAGTGACGGACCTTCACGTCAAGGGGTTCGGTCAGCCCGAGGCTGTTGTGCATGCCCGCGGCCAGCTCGTACGCCGGGGAGAGGTACTGCTCGCGTTCCTGCCAGCTGCGCGCCGCCAACGCGCCCGCCAGGAGCGGGGTGAGTTCCGCGGCGCAGGGCAGTGCGGAGAAGGCGCTGCCCAGCCACTTGCTGTAGGGCGGGTAGACGCGGTGCATCAGGAGGCACAGCTTCATCAGGTCGCGCACCTGCCGGGCGGCGACCACCGCGGAACCCAGGTCGTCGCCGACCTCGCCGCAGCGCCCGACGAACGGTTCTTCCTGGGACAGGCGCATCCACTGGCAGGCCAGCACATAACGCCACACGTCATCGGGATACCAGGCGAGAACGGCACGGTAGGACTCGAGCAGGCCGAGGCCGTCGTGGAAGACCGCGCCGCCGGTCAGTTCCCGTAGCAGTTGCGTCGGAATCATGAGCCACTCACGCACCGACAGTCCCTGAGCCGGGTCGGCGCCGAGCTGCTCGGTGAAGAAGGCCTGCAGATCGTTGGTGTGCACCCAGTGCCGGGGCGGTGTGCCGTCGGGAAAGGAGAACCGAACCGGGTAGCCGTGAAACGCCTCCGGCAGCCGCCGGTCGAGCTCCGCCTCCAGGTGCTGCGCCCGGGCCCGGAAGTCCTCACCGGCGAGGAACACCTCCAGGCGCGGCCCCCAGGCGTGGTCGGTGGAGCGTACGGTGTCGAAACCCTGCACCTCGGAGCCGTAGCCGATCAGCGCCGCCGAGTACGCCACGCCGTGCAGCACGTCGTCCAGGATCGGGGCGACGACCTCCCTGTGGAACAGCTCGGCCAGCTCGAGACCGGGAAGAAAGCGACGCGTCACGCCCGCCACCCTGACAGAACCACATGGTGGCCGGCCAACGGTTATCAGCGGCCTCCCCCCGGCTCGAACCGTACGGGCCCCGCAGCACTTCGTCCCGGAGTTCCGCGTCAGGCTCAGTCCTGCGGTGTGAGCAGGACGATCGGGATTTTCGCGGCCGGTCTTCCGGGCGTTCTCGTCGTACAGCGGGAAAATGCGCGCCGCCCGAGGCCACAGAAGCTCACGTTCGGCCGGGGAGGCGACGCGGGCGCGAGCGGTGAGACGGCGGCCGCCGACCTGCCTGCCGGCGCTCGGGTGCGCCTGGAGGTTCTTGAACACCCAGTCCGACTGCGAGTCGGTGGCGCGGTCGAGGTCATCGGCGACGGCCATGACGGAGGGTCCTCTCTGGAGCGGAAATCCGGCATCCCTGGGACGGAGCCGGCGCAGGGTTCTCGACACGCCCCCGAGCCCGGTCGCCGAACGGTTGCGCGTCGGCGTCAGCGGGCGGATCCCCTGCGCAGGACCTTGTCGACGGCGACCGTGACGACGACGAGCGTCCCGGTGGCGACGTCCTGGTAGAGGCTGTCGATGCCCGCCTGGGTGAGGCCGGAGCGGAGCACGGTGACGATCAGTGTTCCGATGAGCGTTCCGGCGACGCTTCCCCGGCCGCCGAAGAGGCTCGTCCCGCCGATGACGACGGCCGTGATGCTCTCCAGATTCGCCGTCTGGTAGGAGTTCGGGTCGGCGTTGGGGATACGACCGAGGGCCTGCCAGGCGGCGATGCCGTAGAGGAGACCGGCGGTGACGTATACCGACAGGACCGTGCGCTGCACGTTGATGCCGGTCAGGCGGGCGGACTCGGGGGCGTTGCCGACGGCGTAGATGTGCCGGCCCCAGGCCGTCTTGGCGAGGCCGTACCAGAAGAACGCGTACAGGCCCACGAGCAGGAACGTCCCCCAGGTGACGAGAACGCTGCCGACGTGGACGCCGTTGCCCCAGAAGACGAGCAGATCGTCGGTGACCGGATAGCTGCGGGAGTCGGAGTAGAGCCTGGCCACGGCGTAGATGACGGTCAGCGCGCCCAGCGTCACGATGAAGGGAGGCAGGCCCAGGCGGGCCACGAGCAGGCCGTTGACCAGCCCGAGGACGGTCGCCGTGAGCAGGCCGAGCAGCAGCGCGCCCGCGGAGCCGCGCCCCTCGAAGACGAGCTTGGCCATGACGAGCGTGCCGAGGACCGCGATGGCTCCGTTCGCCAGGTCGATGCCCGCGGTGAGAATGATCAGGGTCTGGCCCAGCGCCAACGTGCCGATCACGATGGACTGCTGCAGCACCAGGGCGAGGTTCTCCGGTGTCAGGAAGGTGTCCGTCGCGACCGAGAAGACCAGTACGGCGACGGCCAGGGCCGCGAGGGGGCCGACGGTCGGTGTGCGCAGGGCGTACCGCAGTGCGTCCCGCAGCGCGGTGCCCGGCTCGCCCTCGGTGGCAGCACTGGTGGTCACGGGTGATCTCATGATCCGTTACTGATCCCTTCGCCCGGTCGGCGCCCGGAGGTCACCCCCAGCAGTGCCGGAGTCCCCAGCCGGTGTCGCGGGACGCCAGCCCGTGCACCGGCTTGTCGGTGATGAGTTGTGTGCCCGTGTCCGTGAACCCGGACGGTTTCTTCCCGTGCCTGACGAAGTCGGTGACCGCGGCCACGCCCAGGTCGGCCATCCTGACCGGGAACTGCATGACGGTGGCCGCGTACTTGCCGGCCCTGACGTCGCGCACGCCCGCGCATCCGCCGTCGATGGAGCCGACGGTCACCCTGCCGCTCAGACCGCGTGCCGCGAGGGCCGTGTAGGCGCCGTCGGCCACCGGTTCGTTGATGGTGTAGACCGAGTTCACGTCGCTGGTGCGCTGCAGCAGGTTCTCCATCGCGGTCTGCCCCCGGTTGCGGTCGCCGTTGGTGATCGCCCGTCCGCGGATCGCCGGTGAGTCGTCCTTGATCCCGAAGCCGCTGAGGAAGCCGTCGTGGCGCTGCCGGCTGACCGTGGAACCCTCCGTGCCGTCGAGCATGAACAGCTTGGGGGCCCGGCGGCCGAGCACAGCCCTGACATAGGCGCCCTGAAGGCGTCCGGCCTTGAAGTTGTCGGTCGCGTACGTGGCCGCCGCCGCGTTCTCCGGGTCCGTCGCGGTGTCCAGCGCGATCACCAGGATGCCCTGCCGACGGGCCTCGGCGATGGCACCGAGGATGCCCGTCGTGTTCGACGGGGTGATCATGATGCCCCGCACATGGCGGGCGATGAGGCTCTCCACCGCGTCGACCTGGCCCTCGTTGTCGCCGTCGAACTTGCCGGACAGGGCGATGAGCTCGGCGCCCTTCTTCTTCGCCGCAGCCTGGGCCGCCTCGCGCAGAGCCACGAAGAACGGATTGGTCTCCGTCTTGGTCACCAGACCGATCGTGACCTTCCCCGTCCCCTCGCCGCCCGTGGAGGCCTGGTTTCCGCCGCAGGCCGCGGAGCCGAGCAGCATGGTTCCCACCAGGAGGAGCGTCGGCCCCGCGCGCGAACTCCGTGGCCGACCGCGCCTGCGGACGGTGCAGTGGTGTGCCATCGGTGACACCCTCCTCCGGCCGGGCCCAACGTCGTGGAAGCCCCAGCGATCTACACCGCGTGCCCAGTTTGTTCATACATATCGCACTGTGTCGCTTCAGTCTCCTCTCCAGGCGGGCGCGGCCGGCCACGCCGTTCGGACGGGTTCATGCCTTCTGCATTGCATACGTCTGGAAGGGGACGAAAGATGGTGATCGGAACAGGGCCGGGGTTCCACCGGGGCCGTGCGGCGTCAACGCGGTCGCGCGGAGAAGGCGAGGTGCGCGTGACTGGGCCGCCGCTGCTCGCGCTGCACGGGATCTCCAAGCGGTTCGGCGCCGTCCAAGCCCTCAAGGATGTCGACCTGGAGGTCCACAAGGGCCAGGTCGTCGCCCTTCTGGGTGACAACGGTGCCGGCAAGTCCACCCTGATCAGGGTCATCTCGGGGGTGGATCCCCCTGACAAGGGCGTCATCGAGTGGGAGGGACGGGCCGTCCAGATCAGGACTCCCCGGATCGCCCAGCGCCTGGGCATCGCGACCGTGTACCAGAACCTGGCACTGTGCGACGACCTCGATGTCGCCGCGAACCTCTTCCTGGGCCGGGAGCGGCGGTGCTCCGGCGCCCGGGGCCGCCTGTTCCGGTCGATGGACGACAGCGGGATGCGCAGGGAGGCACGCGGGCAGCTCGACACGCTGGGCATCCGCGTCCCCGACCTGCGTGCTCCGGTCGCTTCACTGTCCGCGGGCCAGCGGCAGACCGTCGCGATCTCCCGCGCGCTCCTCGGCCGGCCGAAGGCCGTGCTCCTGGACGAGCCCACCGCGGCGCTCGGCATCGCACAGGCCAGTCACGTCCTCGACCTCGTCGAGGAGCTCCGCGAGCAGGGCATCGGAGTGATCCTCATCAGTCACAACCTGGGAGACGTCAAGGCGGTCGCGGACGAGGCGGCGGTCCTGCGACTCGGCTGCAACAACGGCTTCTTCCATGTGCCGACCTCCCCGCAGGACCGGATCTTCTCCGCCATCGTCGGCGCCACGAGCAACTCCTGACGCCCTCTCACCCGTACTGCGCCCACCTGCGGACCCGACGGGGATCAAGCAGATGATCACCCTGCTATGGTGCGCCGATGTCATCGGTCAAGCAGTTCCAGGTCACCTTCGACTGTGCAGAACCCGAGCGCGTCGCCCGCTTCTGGTGCGAGGTTCTGGGGTACGTCGTACCGCCGCCGCCCGAGGGGTTCACCACTTGGGACGATTTCGGCCGCTCGCTGCCGCCCGAGCGTCAGGGTGCCTCGTTCGCCTGCATGGATCCCACGGGGGTCGGCCCGCGCATGTACTTCCAGCGCGTCCCCGAGGGCAAGGTCGTCAAGAATCGCGTGCACCTCTGCGTGCGAGCGGGTACCGGCCTCGTGGGCGAGGAGCGCCTCGCCACCCTCGAGGCGGAGTGCGCACGACTGGTCGCGCTCGGTGCGGCGCGCGTGCGTCTGCTGCGCGCCGACGGCGTCAACGAGTCGTGCATCGTGATGCAGGACATCGAGGGCAACGAGTTCTGTCTCGACTGAGTGGCCGCTCGGCGTCTGCCGGGCGGTGGCTGCTAGTCGGTCCCGCTCTGCAGGATGCGGCGGGCCGCTTCGGCCTCTGCTGCCGGCGGTGACAGTTCGTCGAGGGTGTCGAGTTCGTCGTCCGCTTCGAGTTCCTGTTCCCAAGCCGCCGCAAGGCGTTCTTGCTCCTGGCGCGACTTGGCGCCGACGGCCTCGCGCTGCTCGGGGCCCAGGGCTGCCAGGAATCGTCCGACCGGGTCCGTGCGCATACGGTGCTCCTTGCCGCAGGAAGAGATGCCCCCTGTCCCAGCATGACTGAACGTCGCCCCGTCGGCCGCTCGGCATTGCTCAAGCAACAGCCCATCTGTGCCCTGCCACTGGCGGACGCTGTCTGCGGACGTGGCGGCGCGGTAGACGGGGTGCACGACAGCAAGGACCGTGGCCCTCGCCACCCATGTCCGGAAGGGTTGGTCCGGCCGTACAGAGCTTGGCCGGTCCGCCCGGCGACGCCGCCATCAGAGCCGATCAAGGCGGGCGCCTGCCGGCGAGAAGTACGGCCTCAGCCGTGAGGATCACGCTCTGCAGCGGGATCATCCGTCCTCCTCGACCCGTACCACCGCCAGCGTGATGTTGTCGGGCCCGCCCGCCTCGATCGCGGCCTTCCACAGCTCGAAGGCAGCCCGGCCGTCGTCGTGGTCCCTCAGCAGTTCCTCGATGACGTCCGTCGTCAGCGGGTCGGTCAGGCCGTCCGTGCAGACGAGGTAGCGGTCGCCGGGTGAGTGGGGCGCCGTCGTCACATGGGGGCTGACGGCCCGGTAGTCGGGGCTGCCGCCCAGGCACTGGGTGACCAGGGACGTGGTGCGCCGGCCGGGGGCGAGCGGTGGGCTGTCGTCGACGCTCACCTGGCGCAGGCCGTCGCGGGAGGCGGCGAGGACCCGGCTGTCGCCCACGTTGAAGATCAGCAGCGAGCCGGGGCGTACGACGATGCCGGCCACCGTCGTCCCCATGGCGGTGAGCTCGCTGCCCTCCGCCGCGGCCTGGTACACGGCACGGTTGCAGGCGTTCAGGGCGGCGCGGACGGCGTCCTCGTCGTCCAGGGCTGGGCCGACGGAGGCGATCCGGCGGGCGACCAGGGCGCTGGCCACGTCGCCGCCGGGATGGCCGCCGAGCCCGTCGGCGACGGCGACGACCAGGGGCGTTCCGAGGGGGAAGACCAGGGTCTGCGGGCTCTCGGTCACGGTGGCGCACAGGGTCCACGGTCCGACGACGAGGCTGTCCTCGTTCCGCTCGCGCAGCAGCCCGGGATGGCTCACCGCGCTCACTGCGACGTACGGCATGGGGCGTCACCGCCTTCCCGCACCAGACGCACCGGACGCACCGGACGCACCAGGACACACAAGGACGCACCGCCGGAGGGCTCGCTTCCGCTGCAAGTCTAGAAGCGGTTCGGTGTCTCTGCTGGTCAGGAGTCCTCTCCAGGCGTCAGCCCCACGCACCCAAGTAGCGCAGCACCGCCAGGACCCGCCGGTTCGCGTCCTCCGAGGCCGTAAGGCCCAGCTTGCCGAAGACGGCGGCCACGTGTTTCTCCACCGTGCCGGCCGACACCACCAGGGTCTGCGCGATGGCGGCGTTCGACCTGCCCTGCGCCATCAGGGCCAGCACCTCGCGCTCGCGTGCCGTCAGTGTTTCGAGGTCCTCGCCCCGGCGGCCGGCACCGGCGAGCTGGGTGACGACCTCGGGGTCGAGGGCCGTCCCGCCGGCCGCCACCCGGGTCAGGGCGTCGGTGAACTCGGCCACGTTCGCGACCCGGTCCTTGAGCAGATAGCCCACGCCGGCCGAACCCTCGGCCAGCAGCCTCGTCGCGTACTTCGTCTCGATGTACTGGGAGAACAGCAACACCCCGGTCCCGGGATGCTCCCGCCGGATGTCGATGGCGGCGCGCAGGCCCTCGTCCGTGTGGGTGGGCGGCATACGGATGTCGACGACGCCGACGTCCGGCCGGTGTTCGGCGACGGCCGCCCGCAGGCCCTCGGCGTCGCCCACGGAGGCGCACACCTCGTGGCCGCGCTCGGTGAGCATCTGGGCCAGCAACTCCCGCAGTACGGCGGCGTCCTCGGCGATCACGACACGCATACCGGAATGCTCCCTCACCTCTCGGCTCCCCCTCACGCATGCAGCGGCAGTGCGACCGTCACCGCCGTCGGCCCGCCCTCCGGGCTGCTGACGTGCAAGGTGCCGTCGACCGTGCGTACCCGCTGCAGCAGACCCGTCAGACCACTGCCCGCTCCGGGCTCCGCGCCCCCGCGTCCGTCGTCGGTCACACACAGCCGCAGCAGGCCCTCCTCCTGGGAGACGCGCAGGACCGCCCGCCGGGCGCCGCTGTGCTTGATGACGTTGGTGAGCAGTTCGGCGGCGCAGAAGTAGGCGATGGTCTCGATCGCCGGGGTGGGCCGTTGCGGGACGTCGACGGCCAGTTCCACGGGTACGGTGCTGCGGGCCGCCAGCGTGGCGAGTGCGTCGGGCAGGCCGTCGTCCAGTACCGGCGGATGGATGCCACGGGCCAGGTCGCGCAGCTCGCTGAGGGCTTCTGTGGCGTTGGTGTGCGCGGTCTCGATCAGCCGGCGCAGCCGCCCGGGGTCGGCGACCGGTTCGCCCTCCGCGCCCAGCCCCTCCCTCGCCATGTCGAGGCTCATGGCCAGCGCGACGAGCCGTACCTGCGCCCCGTCGTGCAGGTCCCGCTCAAGCCGGCGCAGCAGGGCCGCGGAGTCGTCGACGGCCAGGGCGCGGGTCTCCTCCAAGGTCCTTACCCGCTGGGCGAGTTCGCTGGGTCCCAGCAGGGCACGCACCAGCCGGCGGTCCACGGCGACGATGCCGCGGGTGACCCACGGCGCCGCGAGCAGCGTCGCCGCACCGATCGCGGCGGCGACGAAGGTCCCCGCGAAGGTGGTGCTGTGCGGGGCACCTCCGCCGACCGGGGCGGGCGTGACGGTCGGCATGCCTTCCCCGCCGGGGTGCGGACGCTGCCCGAAGGCGGCCCAGCGCAGCGGAGCGGACAGATCGAGCAGGCCGGTCAGCCACCACCCCACGGCATACAACTGCAAGGCGGCGACGGGCAGTTTGACCAAGGTGTACGCCACCGAGCGCCATCCGGCGGCGTCCCGTAACCGCGCGTCGAGCCGCGCGAACGCCTTGCCCTTGGGCCGTGGCGTCGGCGGCACCGCCACCTGCTCCCCCAGCAGCCCCGCCGCCAGCCGACGATGCACGGCGGCGAAGGCACGCGCGAGCCCGGTCGAGCCGACGACGAGCAGCAGCCCCAGCACGGCACCGACGAGGGAGACGGTGAGCCCGGCCCCGAGGGCAAGCACCACGAGCACTAGTACGAACCCGACAAGGGCAATCGGAAACCCGACCAGACAGTACGCAACCTCGGCCCGGGCCCGAGCCGTGAACGGCGCCCGCAGCGCGGCCCGCAGCCGCGCCGCCCCCGTATGTGTGTCCTGCATGATCCCAGTGTCCCGTCGCCGCTGCCGACCAACAGCCGCGCGTCACGCCCGCCGAGCAGTCGACCGTCCACCCGAACACGGCAGCCACGTAGGAACACAGCAGCCCCCCGGGTCCGGGCTTCAGCGCTTGGCGGTGGCCGCGTCCAGGATGACGTCGGCGATCCGTGCGGGCTGTTCGACCAGCAGGAGGTGTCCGGCGTCGGGCACGGTGACCGTCCGGATCTGCGGGCAGGCCTCCAGCCCACGCCGCTCGACGTCCGTCAGGCCGACCTCGTCGTGGTCGCCGCGCACCACCCAGGCCGGGACGGCGGCCTCGCACAGCCGTGGGACCAGTGCCGGATACCGGTCCAGGTATTCGTAGTAGCGCCGCACGATGCGGCGGCAGGTGGCCGGGTCGTTGTGGGCCATGTCCGCCGCCAGCGCCTCGGCACGGTGTGCGGGCATTTCGCGTTTCATGGCCTTGGGCAGCATCTTCAGCATGGCGGTCCAGGCCGCGATGCCGAGCCCGGGCACCCGCCCGACGGCGTTCATCGCCGCCAGGAACTTCGCCTCGTCGCCGCGCGAGAAGGTCGGAGAGAGCAGCACCAGCGGCCCGCGGAACAGGCCCGCCGCCGCCATCTCGATCACGACGTTCGCGCCGAGGCTGTGCCCGACGGCCACGTCGCAGCCCGCTTCGGTGGCGAAGTCCGCCATCAGCCGGGCGTAGTGCTCCATGGTCACGTCCTCGGGAGCCGTGGTCCCGCCGAATCCGGGCATCGTGACGGCGACCAGCCCCAGTCCGGCCAGCGCCGGTTCGGCCATCACGTCCGCGTAGAACTCGGTCGAGCACAGCCCGCCCGGAATCATCAGCACCCGGTGCGACGCCTGCTCCGGCCCCGCACGCCGGACATCCCACTGCTCGCTCATACTCCGAGCCTGACGCCGGACGCCCGCCCCCGCATCCGCTGCGGCGGCCGGCGCCCGTCCTCCTGCCCCTACACGGGGGTACGGCCGCTGGTCAGTGGGCGGCGACCAGCTCCTGGCCGGTGCTGCTCGGGGTGCCGGACTCCGGGCTGCGCAGTGCCGCGATGCCGATGAAACCGACGGCGGTGGCGCGGGTGTCTGCCGGGCAGCAGACCGCCGAGGCCGACGCCCGCCAGGGTCCGGCCGAGACCGGAAGACCGGGACGCAGCCGGAGACCGCGTAGATCCGCGAGGCAGGCAGGGCGGCAGCACCTCTCAGGCGACCAGCGGTGTCCCGTGCGTGTGGAACGACTCGATGGTCTTGAGTCCCCAGGCCTGCCCCTTCTTGCGCTCCTCCTCGGTCCAGGTGATCAGCGGCCAGTCGGGCGCGAGCACGAGGCGGGTGAGCGGGTTGCACAGCTCGATGCGGTTGCCGCCCGGCTCGTAGACGTACAGGAAGAAGGTCTGCTGGATGGCGTGCTTGTGCGGGCCCGTCTCGATGAACACGCCGGTGTCGATGGCGAGATCGGCGGCGCGCAGGATGTCCTCGCGGGTGTCGGTGGCGAAGGCGATGTGGTGCAGCCGCCCGGTGGAGCCGGTCCAGTCCTCGGTGTAGACGACGTCGTACGACTTGTTCGTGTACGTCAGCCAACGCGCCGCGACCCGGCCGGAGTCGAGCCGGATCTGCTCGGTCGCCCGCGCCCCCAGCACGTGTTGCTGGAACTCGGCGCCGGCGAGCACGTCGGCCGCGAGGAAGTTGATGTGGTCCAGTCGCCGCACCCCGACGCCCCGGTTGGGCTTGGCCTGCGGCTGGTTCTTCAGTGCGGGCCTGAACTCCGTGGGGGCCCGGTAGTGCTCGCTCTCCCAGTACAGGGCGTGCTCGTGGCCGTCCGGGTCGGTCGTCAGGTAGAGCCTGCCGAGGCCGGGTTCGTCCTCGACCCACTTGCCGGAGCCGCCCGCCTCCTCGATCGCCTTGACACGGCGTTGGAGGGCCTCCTCGCTCGAGGTGCGCAGGGCGAGCCGGCCGAGGCCGGGCTGTTCACGGGCGGTGAGAACCAGGCTGTGATGCTCGTAGTCGTCGAAGGTCCGCAGATAGACCGTGTCGCCGTCCCGGCCGTTGACCGTGAGGCCGAGGTAGTCGGTGAAGAAGGCGACGCTGGCGTCCAGGTCCGGGGTGAAGAGCTGGGCGTGGCCGATGTGGGCGATGTCGCCGAGCGGCGGGGTCATCGGTGACCTCCTTCGGGGTGCGGGGGGACGGGTGCCGTCTCGGCGGAGCGTGGGAAGACGGTGCCGTCGAAGATCTTGCGGGCCGTGCGGACGACGGCGGTACGGCGGGCGGCGGGCAGTCCGTCGGGACCGGTGGTGAGGCTGCTTTCGATGTCCAGGAATCCGGTGGGGTGTTCGATACGGATACGGTCGCTGCCGGCATCGAGCTGTGCGAGTTCCGAGGCCACGCCGCCCTCGATGCGCAGGCCCGCGGCCACACTGGCGGCGCCGAGCACACCGATCGACGTATGGCAGCGCACCGGGATGAAGGTGCGGGTGGAGATCGCGCCGCCGTCCCGGGGCGGGGCGAGGAGGGTGAGCTTGGGCACGGTGGTGTCCGAGACATCACCGAGGCCCATCAACCGGCCTGCTTCCAGGCGGATTTCATGCAGCCGGGCGGCGAGCGCGAGGTCCTCCTCCAGGTCCTTGGGCGACTCGTGGCCGGTGACCTTGAGGGACGAGGCCGCGACGAGCACCGTCGGCATGCCGTTGTCCACGCAGGTGACGGGGGTACCGCCGATGTCGTCCCGGACCTTGCCGGTGGGCAGCAACTTCCCTGCTCCGGAGGGGAATTCGATGACCACGGGTGCAGCCGTCCCCGGCACGCCCGAGATCTCGGCGTCTCCCGTGTAGTCGACGCGACCGCCGGGGGTCGGGAAGGTCGCCGTGGCGAAGTCGCCGGTGTTGACCATGCGGATACGGACGGAGGTCTCCTCCTCCCCCGCCGCCACGAGCCCGCGCTCGACGGCGAAGGGGCCGATGCCGGCGAGGATGTTCCCGCAGTTCTGACGGGTACTCACCGTTGGCTGGTCGACGGCGACTTGGAGGAAGAGGTAGTCGACGTCGGCGCGCGGATCGGTCGAGGCGGACACCACGGCCACCTTGCTGGTGAGCGGATGTGCGCCGCCGAGCCCGTCGATCTGCCGTTCGTCGGGGCTGCCCATGATGCGCAGCAACAGCGCGTCGCGCAGTGCGGGTTCCGCGGGAAGGTCGTCGGCGAGGAAGTAGGCGCCCTTGGAGGTACCGCCCCGCATCAGCAGACAGCGGACCTCCTCGGGCCCACCGGTCACGGCCGCTCCCCCACGTACTCCTCGTACGTCCGGTACTCGACGCCGAGCCGCTCGAGGGTCCCCCTCAACCCGTAGCGGTCCAGGCCGAGTTGGCCGCCGAGGAAGGCGGCGCGGGTGGCCGCCTCCTTGGCCTCGCGGGCCTCCGCCTTCTCCGCCGTCTCGCGGGCGCGTTCACGGGGGATGACGACCACCCCGTCGTCGTCGGCGAGAATCACGTCGCCGGGGCGGATCACCTGACCGTCGATGGCGATCGGCACATTGACCGAACCGCCGGTGGCCTTGACCGTGCCCTGCGAGGAGACGGCCCGGGACCAGGCGGCGAAGCCCATCTCACGCAGCTCCTGGGTGTCACGGATGCCCGTGCTGAGGACGACACCGCGCACGCCGCGGTGGGTCAGGGCGGTCGCGAACAGCTCGCCGAACAGGCCGTCCGTACAGGGCGAGGTGGTGGTGACGACCAGGATGTCGCCCTCCCCGCACTGCTCGACGGCCGCGTGGATCATGAGGTTGTCGCCGGGCCAGCCGATCACGGTGACGGCCGTACCCGCGACTCGTACGCCCTGCTGGATCGGGCGGATCTCCGGTCCCAGGAGGCCGGTGCGGCCCATCGCCTCGCTGACCGTGGCCACGCCGAAGCCGGCCAGCGCCTCGACGTCCTTCGCAGCCGCCTTCGGCGGGTTGGTGACGATCACGCCACTCATGCCAGCTCCTTCGCGATCTGCGGGAACGGCCGCATGTACGCCTCGGCCATGGTGGCGTGCGCGAGGCCCAGGTTCGGGCCGGCGTTCCGTTTGAGCTGGACGCCGCGGCGGACGGCGAGGTCGGTGTAGTACGCCCACAGGTGCTGCTGGGCGGCCAGGCACTCCATGGCCTGGCGCTTGGTGTCCCACACCTCGGTGATGTCGAGGAGGACCTCGGGCCTGAAGCCGCTCATCTCGGGCTGGTGCGGCTCGAAGTAGAAGACGGGCGGGGCTCCGATGATGTCTCCTTCGCCCGGGTAGCCGATGGCCTGGGCGAGGATGCGGGCCTGAAGCGCCATGCGGTTGGCGACCGGGTGGTCGCCGTTGTACGGGTCCTCGACCGGGTGGGTGAGGACCACGTCCGGCTGGGTCTCGCGGTAGACGGCGACGAGTCGGTCGGTCAGCTCGGCGGTGGGGATGAGCGGGTAGTCGCCGGCGTCGAAGAAGCGGACCTCGGCGCCGAGGGTGGCGGCGGCGCGCTCGGCCTCGTCCTGGCGTATCGCCTTGATCTCGTCGAGCTTCCTGCCCTCGCGCCACGCCTTGGCGGACTCGCCGCGCTCGCCGAAGGTCAGACAGGCGATGGTGACCTTCTCCCCGCGGGCGGCGGCCAGGGCGATGGCGCCGCCCGCCCGCCACACGAAGTCCCCGGCATGCGCCGTGACGACGAGGGTGGACCGCGGGGAGGCGGGCGCGTTGGCCTGGGTCATGCTGCAATCTCCCAATGTCTTGGTGACAGATGGGCGCCCGCCCCTTCCAGCGGTTCCCGGCCGCGCGGCGGTCAGTCGCGCAGCGCCTCGATCACGCTGGTGAGGTGGGCGCGGACGGCCGTCTCGGCCGCCTGCGGGTCCCTGGACCTGATCGCCTCGATCATCGCCAGGTGCTCGCCCAGGGAGTGCTGCGGACGCCCCGGGCGCAGCGCCAACTGGAAGCGGTGGCGCACCAGTTGGGCGTTGAGCCGCTCCAGGAGGTCCACGGCGGTCCGCTGGCCGGAGAACTCGCGCACCTTGGCGTGCAGTTCCTGGTTGAGCTCGGAATAGGTCACCGGCTCCCCGTCGGCCACGGCTTTGGTCATCGCCGTGCCCAGCTCCGTCAGCTCGGCGAGCTGCTCGTCGCCGGCGGCGACGGCGGCCTTCGCCGCGCACAGCCCTTCGAGGACCATCCGGCACTCGGTGATCGCGACCGCTTCCTCCACGGTCACCACCCGCACCCGCGAGCCGCGGTTGCGGATCCGCTCGACGAGGCCCTGGGCCTCCAGATCGATGAGTGCCGCGCGGATGCTGGCCCGTGTCACACCGAACTGCTCGGCGAGCTCGTTCTCCACCAGCCGCTGTGCCGGTGCCATCTCGCCGTGCAGGATCGCCTGCCGCAACTGCGCGAGTGCATGCTGTTTGGCCTGCTCTCCGGTGCTCGGACGGGCTTCCGTCGGCATCGCTGCCCTCCCTGAGTGGGTGCCCGTCGAACCTAAATCCAGTCAGACAAGATTGTCAACAATTTCGTTCGCCACATTGCGGGCACAGTTCGACTTCCCTTGCGTGAGGGACTGAGGAGGTGCGGGAGCACGTCGCCGTCGTCCCGCTTGGGCGGTGCGGCGGCGCTTCCGCGTCAGGGGGCGGGGAACTCCGGTGCCGCGCCCTCGTACGCCGCCCGCAGCACGGCGAGCGCCCCGTCGGCCGTGACCTCGCGGGGGTTGGCGTAGGCCTGGCCCGCGGTCTGTGCCGCCGCCACGGTCAAGTCGCCTTCTTTCAGGCCGAGTTCGGCAAGCGAGCGGGGTGCGCCGAGGCGCCCGGCCAGCTCCCGCAGGGCGTGCGGGGCGTCGTCCGCGTCGAGGGCGCGGGCGACGGCGGCTGCCGCGTCCGGTGCCGCGGGCGCGTTGTATGCGAGGGCGTACGGCAGGACCACCGTGTGGGTCTCCGCGTGGGGCAGGCCGAAGGTGCCGCCGAGGACGTGGCACAGCTTGTGGTGCAGACCCATCGTGGTGGCGCCGAGGCAGGAGCCGCACAGCCACGCGCCGTACAGGGCGCGGCCGCGGGCCTCCAGCGATGCCGGGTCGGCGGCCACCTCGGGCAGGGCGCCCGCCATGGCCCGTACGCCTTCCTGGGCCATCAGTGCGATCAGGGGCGAGGTGTCGGGGGCGTACAGCGCCTCGACGGCGTGGGCGATCGCGTTGATCCCACTGGTGACGGAGAGCGGCACCGGCAGGGAGAGGGTGAGCTCGGGGTCGTAGACGACGCTGCGGGGCAGGACGACGGGGTCGCGGCCGGTGCGTTTGGCGCCGTGTTCGGTCAGGCCCCAGACAGGGGTCATCTCCGAGCCGGAGTAGGTGGAGGGCACGGCGATCAGTGGCAGGCCGGTGCGCAGGGCGATCGCCTTGCCGAGGCCGATCGAGGAACCGCCACCGACGGCCACGCAGCCGTCCGCGCCCGCCGCACGGGCCGCCTCGACGCCCCGGTCGGCGACCTCGACGGGTACATGCATCCGGGCTCCGTCGTGCAGGCCCACGCAGGCGGGGCCGAGCGAGTCGGCGACCGCGCGTGCCGTCCGGGCGCCGTGACTGCCGCACACCACCAGCAGCCGCCGCAGTCCGAGCGCCGCGGCCTCGCCGGCGGTCGCGGTCGTGGCGGCCCCGGGCCGGAAGACGACCCGCATGGGCCACGACTCGTAGGAGAAGTCGAGGTGGTGCTTCACGAATGCTCCAGTACGAGGTCGAAGCGGGTGTGGCGGAAGGGGTTCGGGACGCCGAACTCCCGCGCCAGAACAGAGTCATCCGTTCGGGTGAACTCCTGGACCAGGCTCGGCTTGACGGCGAACACCGCGTCCGAGTCGAGGTAGTCGCTGCCCGCGACGAAGATGTGCGTGGTCACCGGTGCATGATCTGCGGCCGAGGCGATGAAGTGGATGTGCGCGGGCCGGTAGGGATGGCGGGCCGTCGCGCGCAGCAGGTCGCCGACCGGGCCGTCGGTGGGGATCGGGTACGGGCTCGGCACGCAGGTGCGGAACCAGAAGCGGCCCTCCGCGTCCGCGGTGAACAGCCCGCGGCCGTTGCCCGGTGGCTGTACGTCAGGGCGCTGGACGTCGTAGAAGCCGTTCCCGTCGGCCTGCCAGACGTCGACGACCGCGCCCGGCAGCGTAGTTCCGTCCTCGGACAGGACCCGGCCGCTGACCACGCAGGGTTCGCCGCCGCCCACCAGGTCGATGTTCTCGCCGAGTCGGCGTGCCGGGGACTCGGTCATGTGGAAGGGGCCGAGGACCGTCGACTCGGTGGCTCCGGCGGCGCGGTCGCCGTTGATCGTCTCGACGAGCATCGACAGGCCGAGCACGTCCGACAGGAGGATGAACTCCTGCCGGGTGTCCGTGCACATCTGCCCGGTCGCCGTGAGGAAGCCGATCGCGCGCTCCCACTCCTGCTGCGTCAGCCGGGTCTCGCGGGCGAAGGCGTGGAGGTGGCGGATCAGGCCGGTCAGCAGTTCGCGCAGGCGCGGGTCGGTGGTGGCGTGCAGACTGCGTACCGCCTCGTCCGTGACGGTGGTGTCGGTGGCGTCGGTGGTCATGTCGGCTCCCTTCACCGGTGCGCGGGTGGTCAGCCGAACCAGACGACGAGCCGTACGTGCTCGTCGCCGTGTCTGGCCGCCAGGTCCCGCATGGTGCTCCACACCTGTGCCCAGCATCCCTCGTCCGGCGGGGCTAGCATCCGCGCCGTGAGGATCACGGGGCGGTGCGCCACGCCGGCCAGGCGCACCTCGGCGCCGGGTGGCCACTCCGGGGGCGCCAGCAGCAGGCTTCCGCCGAAGGTCTCGGCGGCCGCCGCGCGCAGGCCCGGGGTCACCCTCACGAGTTCGTCACCGTCCGGCAGGGACCGCACCGCCCAGTTCCAGGCCAGGCCGTGGGCGAGCGGGGCGTCCCAGTCGACGGCCGCCACCTCGGCCCAGGTGGCGTAGGTGTGGTCGTGCTGGAACTTCCCGATGCCCGACTCGCGCACGGCATCGGAGATCCCGTCCGGCAGCCCGCGGGCGGCGAAGAGCGGACGCTCCACGTCCCCCGCCCCGCGCACTCCGAAGAGACACTCCCAGGCGACGTAGTCCCGGGGAGGCTCGAAGTCCAGCAGATCGGCCGTGAAGCGCCAGTGCCCGTCGGGCGAGCGGCTTTCGATGACACCGTCGATGTCCGTACCCACGAGGGATGACCATACGACAGTCCGGGCGGCAATCGGCCCCCGATGGACGTCACTTGATGACGGCGTTCGCGATGACCACGACGACGCCGAGCAGTGCGTCGACCAGGCCGGTGCGCAGGGCGACGGCCCAGGAGCGTCCCGACCATCGCGCGGTGGCCAGTCCCAGGCCGAACAGAAGTGCGATGTTCAGGGTGAACGCCGGATCCTCCACCCCGTCCGCCGGCCACCAGCCCCAGCCCGCCCCTGCGAGGATCGCCACGGTCGGCAGCACCGCCGTGACCAGGGGCCATTCGTCGACGAGGGCGCGCAGGGCGTCCCAGCGGCGGTGCGGTGCGCGTTCGGCGATGTAGTGGGCGTAGCCGTGGGCGAGGGCGGAGGCGAGCGCGGTCACCAGCAGCCAGATGGCGTCGTAGCGGCGGCTGACGCGGGAGCTGTGGCCGTACTGGCTGAGCGCCGCGACCATGGAGCAGGCCAGTACGGCGCCGTAGACGCCGCCGAAGAGGACGGCCTCGCGGGTGTCGTGCTGCCGTTGCCCGGGGGCGGCCGTGGTCGTCTGCGCCATGCCCTCCACGATCACCCGGCACCTGCCGGGCCGCCAGTCGCGCCCCAAGGAAGCCTGCTCCCACCTGGGATGATGCCGTGCGCAGTGCCCGAACACGGGCTCCGCGGCGCCCGGCAGATCACGCCGTGCGTCGTCACCGAAGCCCGCACGCTCCGCTCACTGTGTCGATGTGGGGTTCGGCCGCGGGCCGCAACGGACCGTCGATCCTGTGCAGCTCCGCCGTGTCTGGTCGCGCCCACGCGACGGAGCCCCGAAGGCTCCCCCACCTGACGCGGTAGCGCACATCATGTCCATGCACGAACTGCGGCCGGCCACCCACGACCGACACCGCCGTCGGCCGTCCTGAGCACCCCGCCATGACTGTTCCAGCCCACCGCGGCGGAGCCGCACACGAGCACAGCCCCGCAGCCGGCGGTCGCGGCCGACGAAGTGTCCTCCCACCTGGGGCGATACCCCACACAGTGTCCATGCGCGGTCGGCGGGAGCTCTCGCTAGGGTCGGCCCATGACCCGCAGCTTCGTTCTTCACATCCCCGACGTCGAGCTCGAGCCCGAGCCCCTCGACCCTGAGCAGATCGTCTCCGGGACGCCGGAGGTGAGCGGGAAGGTGGTGTGGGAGTCGGCGGACGGCCGTCAGGTCCGCGGGGTCTGGCAGATCACGCCGGGCGTCGTCACCGACACCGAGGCGGACGAGCTGTTCGTGGTGATCAGCGGGTCGGCCACCATCGAGGTCGAGGGCGGGCCGACGCTGACAGTGGGCCCCGGGGACATGGCCCTCCTGGGCGAGGGCGACCGCACGACGTGGACCGTGCACGAGACGCTGCGGAAGGCGTACGCCATCAATCTGTGAGCGGCGCCGCCGTGCTGCCGCGGATCTCCAACGTCGGTGCGGTCAGGTGCAGTCGGCCCGCTCCCCCGGGGTGTTCGAAGCGGTCCAGGAGGCAGCGGGCGGCACGGCGGCCGACCTCGTGGCTGCCGTTGTCGACCGTGGTCAGCCAGACGTGGCGCAGGCGGGCGATGCTGGTGTTGTCGTAGCCGACGACGGACACGTCCTGCGGGACGCGCAGGCCCAGTTCCTCGGCGGCCGAGAGGGCGCCGACGGAGGCGATGTCGTTGACGGCGAAGAGGGCGGTGGGCCGGTCCGGGCGGCTGAGCAGCCGGACGGTGCTGCGGTAGCCGCCCTCCTCGGTCATGTCACCGGCCTCCACCTGGGCCTGGTCAGCGAGGCCGTGCGCCCGCATCGTCGCCTCGAAGCTGCGGCGGCGCAGTTCGCCGACGGCGCCGTAGCCCGCGATGTGCGCGATACGGCGGTGGCCGAGGCCGATGAGGTGCTCGGTGACCAGGCGGGCGCCCCGCTCGTCGTCGCCCGCCACCACGTCCACGCCCGCCGGGGCCGGTTCACGGGCGCCCGCGACGACGACCGGGATCCGCTCGGCGGCCGTGCCGAGCGCGGCCGGGTCGGGCAGGGTGCCGACGACGACCAGGCCGTCCACCCGTAGGTCGAGGAGCGGGTCGGCGGGGTCCTGGCCGGTGCGGCGATTGAGGCGGGCGTCCGCGAGCAGCATGCGCAGGCCGTTGTCGTGCAGCAGTGAGTTGAGGCCGTCGAGCAGGTCGACGAACCAGGGGTTGCGCAGGTCGTTGAGGAGCACGCCGACCGTGCGGGTGCGCTGCTCGCTGAGGCTGCGCGCGGCGGCGTTGGGCCGGTAGCCGAGCTCCCGTACCGCCCGCAGCACGGCCTCCCGCTTCTCGGGCCGCACCTGCTCGGAGCCGCGCAGCACGAGCGAGACCAGCGACTTGGACACGCCGGCCTGCTCGGCCACGTCGCGGATGGTCGGCTGCTTCATGCTGTGGACCGTTCCATGGGCCGGTGCGGCTTGTCAAAGGGTCCAGGGAGGGTTGACAGGGGCTGAGCGGGGGCTTCAGGGTGGCGTGGACAGATTGTGGACCGGTCCAAAGAGGGGCTGTCATGGTGGATTCGCTCGGTGTCGCCGTCGTCGGGTTCGGCTGGATGGGCCGGGTGCACACCCAGGCGTACGCCCGCGTCCTGCACCACTACCCGCGGCTGGGCCTGCGCCCGCAGCTGATCACGGTCGCCGAGGAGGTGCCCGGGCGGGCCGAGGAGGCCGCCGCGCAGTTCGGGTTCGCCTCGACGACCAGGGACTGGCGTGATGTCGTCGAGGACCCGCGGATCCAGGCGGTCAGCATCACCGCCCCGAACTTCCTGCACCGCGAGATCGGTGTCGCCATGGCGGAGGCCGGCAAGCACATCTGGATCGAGAAGCCGGTCGGCCTGAGCGCGGCGGACGCGCGGGCGGTCGCGGATGCGGTCGCCACGGCAGGGGTCCAGGGCGCCGTCGGCTTCAACTACCGCAACGCGCCCGCCGTCGAGGCCGCCCGCGAACTGATCGCCTCCGGCGCCATCGGCACGGTCACCCATGTCCGCGTCCGCCTCTTCAGCGACTACGCCGCCCACCCTGAATCCGCCCTGACCTGGCGTTACGAGAAGGAGCGCGGCGGCAGTGGTGTCCTGGGCGACCTCGCCTCGCACGGCGCCGACCTGGCCCGCCACCTCCTCGGGGACATCGAGGCGCTGACCGCCGACACGGCCGTGTTCATCCCCCAGCGGGCCCGGCCCACCGGCGCCACCGCCGGCCACACCCGCGCCACCGGCGGCGAACTCGGCCCCGTCGAGAACGAGGACTACGTGGGCTGCCTGCTCCGCTTCGCCTCCGGCGCCCGCGGGGTGCTGGAGGCCTGCCGGGTCTCGGTCGGCGAGCAGAACAACTACGGCTTCGAGGTGCACGGCACCAAGGGGGCGGTCTTCTGGGACTTCCGCCGCATGAACGAGCTGGGCGTCAGCCGCGGCACCAGCTACCAGGACCAGCCGGTCAGCACGGTGTACGTCGGCCCGGGCGACGGCGAGTTCGGGGCGTTCCAGCCGGGCGCGGCGAACGCCATGGGCATGGACGACCTGAAGGTGATCGAGGCCCACCGCTTCCTGCACTCCATCGCGGAGGGCAAGCCGCACGGGGCCACCCTCCCGGACGCCGTGCACAGCGCCGCCGTACTGGAGGCGATGGTGCGGTCGGTCGAGAGCGGCTCCTGGGTCAGTCTCCGGGCATAGCGGAGGCCAGCGACTCCATGCCCTTGCTCAGGGCGTCGACGACGGACCGCGGGGGTGTGTCCGGCACTCCCGGGGCCCATCGCCTGCGCTCGGTCCTGGCCGCGAGCGGGAGTTCCACCTGGACTCCGCCTCGGCGGGTGAGGTTCACGGGGTTCCTGGAGTGCAGGCCGCGCAGCTTCACGGGGATCTCGTCGAGGTCGGTGACGGGGGCGAACTCCGGCCGCAGGGCGTCGAGTCCGCCGGCGACGAGGCGGGCCGCCTGCCGGTTGCCGCCGCCGAGGAAGATGGCCCGTGGGGTCGCGGTCCTGTTGTGGCCGTGCAGGGAGACCGTGAGCGCCACCCGGGACAGGAAGTCCCGCAGCAGCGCGCAGTGGCCGACCGCCATGCGCGGGGAGGGAATGTGCACCGGATCGGGCACGCCCGGCTGGGTGAAGACCAGGCTGGTGGCCCCGCACCGCTCGGCCACCGCCCGCGCCAACTCGGCCGTACCGCCCTCGTTGCTGCCGTGCAGCGCCAGCAGTCCCAGCTCGCCGCCCGTCGTGAGCGTGGCGAGCAGGCGGACGCCCTCGATCTCCACGTATTCGCTGCTCGTCGTCACCCGGCTCCTCGGTTCGTCGCCTGCGGGGGCATGTTGTACGGCGTCACCACCTGGATCGCCGACGGCAGCGTAGGCCCGGCGGGCGGCAGGGCGCCGTGGGCGCGCATCACGGTGTGGCAGGCCTCGCGCATGTCCTGGCGAAGGTCGTGGTGGAGGACGGCGGACAGGCGGTGCTCGCGCAGCAGCCGGGTGTTGTCGTGGTCGAGGTCGTGCGCGACGAACACCGCGCACTCGCGGCCCAGGTCCTCGAAGGCGCGCAGGGTGGCGTTGTTGCCGCCGCCGATCGAGTAGACGGCGCGGATGTCCGGGTCGCGTTCGAGGGCGGCGCGCACCAGGTCGTACTGGGTGGCGTCCAGGCCGTGTCCCTCGGCGATCTCGACCAGGGTGCGGTCCGGGTGGCGGCTGCGCATGGCGCTGCGGAAGCCCATCTCGCGCTCCTCCTCGTTGCGGAAGAAGCCGCTGCTGAGGCTGGTCAGCACATTGCCGGGGCGCTCGCCCAGCCACTGGCCCATGAGGTAGGCGGCGGTCGCGCCGGCCGCACGGTTGTCGATGCCGACGTAGGCGAGGCGGGCGGTGGCGGGCAGGTCCGTGACCAGGGTGACGACGGGGATGCCGGCCTCCGCGAGGCGGCCGACGGCGGCCGTCACCTCGGGGACGTCCGGGGCCTTGAGGATGACGCCCTGCGAGCCGCGGCGGGCGATCCGGTCCAGCGTCCGCGTCAGCTCCGCCACCGGGCCGGTCTCGCGGAAGTGGAAGCGTGAGCGCACCACGGCCGGGTGCAGGGCGGGCAGCTCGGCCTCCAGGGCGGCGCGCACGGCGGTGGAGAACCGCTCCGGCGTCTGCATCACTATGTCGATCATGAAGGTGCGGCCGACCAGCCGGACCTGGGTGCGCTGCCGGTCGAGGTCGGCGATGGCCTGCTGGACCTCCCGTGCGGTGCTCTCGCGGACGCCGCCCCTGCCGTTGAGGACCCGGTCGACGGTGGCCTCGCTCAGGCCCGCCTGACGTGCGATCTCCCGGATCGGGAAGGGATGGCCCACCGTGGGCTCCTCTCGCCGGCTTGAGGGGTTTTTGATGGCCGCCTGCTGGTTGTTCGACGGGTTTGTACTGACAAGAATGACAGGGCTGAGTCGGCCCTGTCACCGAGAGGACACCGATGTCCTTCACCGCCGTACAACACCGTGTCTGGCTCTCCGAGCAGGACTGCGACCTCGACTCCTTCCGCGCGCTCGTCGAGCGGACGGCCGACCCCGCCGACTACCCGCACGCCTTTGCGGTGGAGCGGAACGTCCTGCTGTACGACGCCGAGCGCGTCGGTGCCGCGAAGGACCGCCGGGGCCTCCAGGAGGAGCTCGTCAGGGCCCTCACCGACGGACCGGGAGTGGTGGTCTTCCGGGGCGCCTTTCCCGACCACGCGGTGGTCGACCGGGTCACCGAGGTGTTCGACGCGCTGATCCGCGAGCAGTACGCGGCGGGCACGACGGCCGGCGACCACTTCGCCAAGCCCGGCGCCAACGAGCGGGTGTGGAACGCACTGGAGAAGGCGGCCCTCTACGACCCGGCGGCGTTCGCCGACTACTACGCCAACCCCATCCTCGCCCTGGTCTGCGAGGCCTGGCTGGGCCCCGGCTACCAGGTGACCTCCCAGGTCAACGTGGTCAACCCGGGCGGCCTCGCACAGACCGCGCACCGCGACTACCACCTCGGCTTCCTCTCCGACGAGGTGGCCGCGGCCTATCCTGCGCACGTCCACCGCCTCTCCCCCGTCCTCACCCTGCAGGGCGCGGTCGCGCACTGCGACATGCCGGTGGAGTCGGGGCCGACCCTGTACCTGCCCTTCTCGCAGGCCTACGAGCCGGGCTATCTGGCCTGGCGGCGGCCCGAGTTCCAGGCGTACTTCAAGGAGCACCACGTCCAGCTGCCGCTCGCCAAGGGCGACGCCGCCTTCTTCAACCCGGCGCTGTTCCACGCCGCGGGGACCAACCGCACCACGGATGTGCGGCGCATGGCCAATCTGCTGCAGGTGTCCTCCGCCTTCGGCCGGGCGATGGAGACCGTGGACCGGGAGGCGGTGGCGAACGCGGTCTACCCCGTGCTGCTGCGGCGCAAGGCGGACGGCGCGGACGAGGCCTGGCTGGAGAACGTGATCGCCGCGAGCGCCGAGGCCTACCCCTTCCCCACCAACCTCGACAGCGACCCGCCGGTCGACGGCCTGGCCCCGCCCTCGCAGGCGGACCTGGTACGCGAAGCACTGCGCGAGGGCCGGCCTGCGCGGGTCCTGCGGGACCACCTGCGGGTGGCCGGCGAACGCCGCGCGAGCTGAAAGGACGGCAGAGATCCATGGGACTTCTCGACGACAAGGCCGTCCTCGTCAACGGCGGCAGCCAAGGCGTGGGGGCCGCCATCGCCCGCGCCGCCGTGCGTGAGGGGGCGGTCGTGGCCGTCACCGGCCGGCGCCCGGAACCCGGCGAGGCACTGGTGGCCGAGCTGACGGCGGCCGGCGGCAAGGCGATGTTCGTGCGCGCCGACCTGTCCGACGCCGAGCAGGCGAAGGCCGCGGTGGGCGAGGTGGTCGCCGCATACGGGCGGATCGACTGCCTGGTCAACTCGGCGGGCCTGACCTCCCGCGGCACCCTGCTGGACACCACGCCCGAGCTGTTCGACCAGCACATCGCGATCAACCTCAAGGCGCCGTTCTTCGCGATGCAGGCCGCCGTCGCGGACATGGTCTCCCGCAAGGCGCCCGGCACGATCGTCAACATCATCACGTCCTCGGCGCACGGCGGACAGCCGTTCCTGGCCCCGTACGTCGCCGCCAAGGCCGGTCTGATCGGCCTGACCCGCAACGCCGCGCACGCGCACCGCTGGGACCGGGTGCGGATCAACGGCCTCAACATCGGCTGGACGGTGACCGAGGGCGAGGACGTCACCCAGAAGACCTTCCACGGCGCCGCCGACAACTGGCGCGAGGAGGCCGCCGCCAGGCTGCCGATGGGCAAGCTGGGCCAGCCGGACGAGATCGCGGACTTCGTGGTCTTCCTGCTGTCGGAGCGGTCGGGCGTGGTGACCGGATCGGTGATCGACTGGGACCAGAACGTCCTGGGCGGCCTCGACTGAGTCAGCCCCCGGCGTTCGAGGACGAGCCCGAAGGGCGATCGGGGTCCGGGACGGAGCCCCGGCAACGGACAGCAACCACACACCAAGAAACAGGAAAGCAGCGGAGCTCATGCGTATCGGAATCCTCGGCCTCGGCCGCATCGGCGCCTTCCACGCCGAAACCCTCTCCGGGCTCGACGTGGTCGAGTCGCTCGTGCTGACCGACCCGTTCGCGGACGCCGCCAAGTCCGCGGCGGAGCGGTTCGGCGGCGAGGTCGTGGACTCGCCCCAGGCCCTGCTGGCGGCCGGCGTGGACGGCATCGTGGTCGCGGCCGCGACGGACGCCCACCCCGCGCTGATCCTGGGGGGCGTCGAGGCCGGCATCCCGGTCTTCTGCGAGAAGCCCGTCGCCAGGACGATGGCCGAGGGCGTCGAGGTGCTCAAGGCCGTCGAGGGCACGGACGTACCGATCCAGATCGGCTACAACCGCCGCTTCGACGCCGGTTTCGTCGCCGCGCGCGCCGCCGTGCAGAGCGGCGAGCTGGGCAAGCTGCACACAGTGCGGTCGACCACGCTGGACCCGGCGCCCCCGCCGGCCGCGTACATCGCCGCCTCGGGCGGCATCTTCCGCGACTGCTCGGTCCACGACTTCGACATCATCCGCTGGGTGACGGGCCGCGAGGTCGTCGAGGTGTACGCCGTCGGCGGCAACCGGGGTGCCGAGTACATCAAGGACGCGGGTGACGCCGACACCACAGGCGCCATCCTCACCCTGGACGACGGCACCATCGCGGTGGTCTCCAACTCCCGCCACAACGCGCGGGGTTACGACGTCCGCATGGAGATCCACGGCTTCACGGACTCCATCGCGGTGGGCCTGGAGGACAAGCTGCCGCTGCGCTCCGTGGAGCCCGGCGTGACCTTCCCGGCGGGCACCCCGCACGACTTCTTCATGGACCGCTTCACCGCGGCCTACCGTGCCGAACTCACCGCGTTCACCGAAGTCGTGGCGGGTACCCGCCCCTCGCCCTGCACGATCGCGGACGCCCTGGAAGCGGGCTGGATCGCCGACGCGTGCACGCTGTCGCTGCACGAGCACCGCCCGGTGACCATCGCCGAGGTCCGCACCGCCTGAGCGGCGGCCCAGTCCCTCGTGCTCCGGGCGCCGGCCCGGCCTCCGGCGCCCGGAGCACGAGTGTGCGAATCGCCACGTTGCCCCCTGACGGTCACGACCGCGGGATCTCTCCGTACCACCATGAGATCCACGCACGACGGACCGACGAGGAGCAACGACCATGAGCACCGGCGAGATATCCCGACCGCACACGGACACCCGTCAACCCGCCCTGCCCGGCGGGCAGTTACGCAGCGAGCGGCGTGTGGTGGTCATCGGCGCCGGGCCCGGCGGTCTCGCGGCCGCCCGTGAACTGGAGCGCGCCGGACACCGGGTGACCGTCCTGGAGGAGCAGGAGACGGTGGCCGGGAAGTGCCAGAGCGTGCACGTCGACGGCCGGGCCCACGACCTGGGCGGCCACATCTGCACCAACCAGTACGAGCGGACGGCACAGTTGCTGACGGAACTGGACATGGAGACGGAGCGCACCACCCGCTACCGCGTCCTCGACATCGAGGGGCGCACCGCGTCCCGCCAGACCATGTCGTTCCTGCGCGACGGCGCCTTCCGGCGCTACCGGGCGCTGCGCGAGCGGGAGTTCCCGCGCATCGCCGAACCCGGGCTCGCCCACTCGGCGCGGGCCCTGGCCGCACCGGTCACCCACTGGCTCGCCGAGCACGGCCTCGAGTCCATGGCCGAGTCGTTCGGCACCGGATACACCGCCGCCGGATACGGCTATCTCGACGACCGGACACCCGCCCTGAACTTCGTCAAGTACGCCGAGATGACCGGTCTGCTGTCCCAGGGGCCCGAACTGCTGGGCCACGGAGGCGCGTTCACCGTCACGGGAGGCTTCGGCACGCTGTGGCAGCGGGTCGCCGAGGAGCTGAAGGACGTACGGTGCGCGGTGCGCGTGGTGTCGGTCGAGCGACACGAGGGCGGGGTACGGGTGCACACGGACTCCGGCCCGGTGGAGGCCGACGACCTGGTGCTCGCCGTCCCCCTGGACCGCATCCTGCCGTTCCTGGACGCCACCGCGGAGGAGCGCGACCTCGCCACGAGGATCGTCTCGAACGACTACCACACCACCCTGGCCACCGCCTCCGGTCTGCCCGAGAACGCCTTCTACTTCCTCGACCGCCACACCGCGACCCGCGAGGCGGCCGGCCACTGCGTCTCGTACCACCACCGCTACCCGGGCAGCGACGTGCGGACCTTCTACTCCTACGGCCGCCCCGAGGACGTGACGGCGCTGCTGGGGGCCGACGTGGCGGAACTCGGCGGGCGACTGGAGGAGATACATCTCCACCGCCAGTGGGCGTTCATGCCGCACTTCGGCAGCGACGACCTCGCGGACGGCGCCCTGGACCGGCTGGACGCACTGCAGGGCCGGGACCACACCTACTACGTCGGCGGCCTGCCCGCCTTCGAACTGATCGAATGCACCGTCGCCCACGCGCAGGACCTGGCCCGCCGCCATTTCCCGCCCGTCGGCGGCACACCGGCCCTGCACGAACGGACAGAGAAGGAAGAGACCTCATGAGCGAACCGGTCCGCGAACCCCTGCGCATCGGGGTCCTGGGCGCCGCCCGGATCACCGAACGCGCCCTGATCGACCCGGCCCTCACCGCCGGCCACCGCCTGGTCGCGGTGGCCGCCCGCGACCGCTCCCGCGCCGAGGCCTTCGCCGCCGAGCACGGCGTGGAGCGGGTCGCGGACTCCTACGCGGCCCTGCTCGCCGACCCCGAGGTCGAGGTCGTCTACAACCCGCTCGCCAACGGCCTGCACGGTCCGTGGAACCTGGCCGCCCTCGCGGCCGGCAAGCACGTCCTGAGCGAGAAGCCGTCGGCGAGCAACGCCGAGGAGGCCGCCGAGGTACGGGAGGCGGCGGCCAAGGCCGGCACGGTCTTCATGGAGGCCTTCCACTACCTCTTCCACCCGGTCACCCGCCGCCTGCACGAACTCCTGGAGAGCGGTGAGCTGGGCGAACTGCAGCGGGTGGAGACCATGGTGGCCATCCCGGTACCGGTGGACAGCGACCCGCGCTGGTCCCTGCCGCTGGCCGGCGGCGCCGTGATGGACCTCGGCTGCTACAGCCTGCACGCCGTGCGCATGCTGGCCCCCTGGGCGGGCGGCGCACCGACGCTGATCTCCGCCCGCGGCGGGGAACGCGCGGGCGCCCCCGGCGTCGACGAATGGCTGGACGCCGACCTCACCTTCCCGAACGGCGCCACCGCCTCCGCCCGCTGCCACATGGCGTACGACAAGCTGGAGATGAGCTGCCGGATCATCGGCAGCCACGGCGAGGCCCTGGCCCCGAACTTCGTCCTCCCCCAGATGGACGACCGAATCGTGATCCGCACCCCGGACGGTGAACGCACGGAACACCTCGGCACCCGTTCCTCGTACACCTACCAGCTGGAGGCGTTCGCGGCCCGCGTCCGCGAGAACGCCCCGCTGCCCCTGGACGCGGACGACGCGCTGGCGACGATGACCCTGATCGACGAGAGCTACCGGGCGGCGGGGTTCGAACCGCGGCCGCGGACGCGGGTGTAGACGAACGTCGGATACGGCTGCCCGGTCGCCCGCTCCCATGCCTGCACGATGCTCCCCGACTCGGCGCGGCTCTCGGCGAAGGTCGTGACGCACAGGGCGTGCACCTCCGTGCCGTCCGTGCGCCGGGTGAGGGCGAGCAGGGAACGCAGGACGGCCACCGCCTCGGCGGTACGTCCGGCCTCGAGATGTGCGCGGGCCGCCGTGCTCAGTGTGGTGGCCGACAGGGAGCGGGTCGAGGCCAGTTCGGCGGCGGTGTCCGTCAGTCCCTCCAGGAGGGCCTCCGCCTCCTCGTAGCACGGCACGGCCAGGTCGTGGTCACCGGCGCGGCGCAGGGCCTGGGCGAGGACGCGGAGGCGGCGGGCGGTCAACGTCTGGTACGCCTCCCGGTCGGCCTCGGCCAGCCTCCGGGTGAGCGCGACAGCCTCGCGCCCGGTCCTCACCGCCGACTCCGTTTCGTCGGACTCCTGCTGCCGGATGCTCAAGTCGGCGAGCAGTCGGGCGAGTCGGGGCTCATTCCGCTCGGGATCGCGTTGCGCCGCACGGCGCGCGACGGTCACGGCCCGCTCCCCCTCGGCCCGGGCCGCCCGGTGGTCGCCGCTCCGCCCGAGGCAGCGGGCGATGCCGTCCAGGGTGTCCGCCAGCAGAGGGTCGGCGTCGAGGCGGGTGTAGAGGACCGCCAGCTCCCGCAGGGCCGTCAACTCGTCCTCGTACGCGTTGAGTTCGTCGAGTACGGCGGCCAGGACGTCCAGTACGGCGGCGAGGTGCGGTTCGCCCGACTCGGGATGCCGTGCGACGAGCCGGCGGGCCTGCCCGACTGCTTCCTCGGCGGTGGCGCGCGCGTCTTTCGGCCGGCCCACGGCGCTCTCGCAGCCGGCGAGGTCACCCAGCAGCTGCGCTCGCAGCGCCAGGACGATCTCCGGTGCGGACCACAGCAGCGGACCGTGCACCGCCTCGCGGGCCTCCGGGCCCACCGCCAGGGCCTGCTCGTACCGGCCCAGGGCCCGCAGTCCACCGACCAGTTCGACGAGGACCCGTGGCCGAACCAGCTGGACATGCGCCGACTCCCGTACGGGCATGGCCCGCAGGAGGGTGGCGCACTCCTCGTACACGGCCACGGACTCGCGCGTGCGGTGCAGCCTGCCCAGCACGAATGCGTGCGTGCGCAGGGCACCCGGCAGATTGCCCAGCACCCGGTCCCGGCGCCCCGGGGCCGGGACGCGGCGATACGACTCCACGGCCTCCCGGGCCGATTCCAGGGCCTCCTCGTAGCGACCGAGACCCATCAGTGCCTGCGCCCGCAGATGGACGGCGTGCCCGGACTGCATCACCGACAGGCGTGCGCCCGGCACGGCCTGCGAGGCGTCCGCCGCCGCGCACGCCTCCTCGTGCCGCATCGACAGGAGCAGCCCGTACGCCTGCAGGGCCAGGGCACTGGCCAGCCGGTCGGGGTCGGTGCCCTCCTGGTACAGGGTGACGAGTTCCTGCGCCCGGGCCAGCCGGTACGCCGCCGGCGGGGGCCGCAGCAGCACCCAGCGGGGCATCACGCACCACGACAGTGCCGCGCCGAGCAGCGGACGGCCGACTCCCGGCGCCAGCCGGGCCGCCGCGCGCGGTACCGGCAGCAGCATCCGTACCAGCCCCATCCGCAGCCCCCTCTGCGATGATCGGCGCCATGGCCGTACACATCGCACCCGCCCAAGTCACCGACATCCTGCAGGTCCTCGCCGACCACCCCCGCTACTGGGGCGAGCGCGATCTGCGTGGTCTGCATCTCCTGGCTCTGGTGCAGGAGTTCGGCGAGACCTGTCTGGTCGCCCGGTCCGACGACGGCATTCTCGGGTATCTGATCGGGTTCGTCACGCCCGGCGGCACCGGGTACGTGCATCTGATCGCGACGCGGGACGACGCCCGGGGCAGCGGTCTGGGGCGGGAGCTGTACGGTGCGTTCACCGAGGCCGCGCGGCGGCAGGGGGCGGTCCGGCTGAAGGCCATCACGAGCCTCGGCAACAAGGGGTCGGTGGCCTTCCACCGCAGCCTCGGGTTCGAGGTGAACGTGGAGGCGGACTACAACGGGCCCGGCGAGGACCGGGTGGTGTTCAGCCGGGCTGTCGGGTGACCTCGTACAGCGCCGGTCGGTCCACCAGTTCCACCGGCACCCGGGTGCCTTCCTCCAGCGCCTTCACGCCCGCCTCACAGACCGCGGCGACGGCGTAGCCGTCCCACACGCTCGGGCCGACGACCTCGCCGCGGCGGGTGGCGTCGACCCAGGCCTGGACCTCGCGGTCGTAGGCGTCGGCGAAGCGTTCGAGGTAGTCCTGGATGATGGTGCCGCCCCAGCGGCCCGCCATGTTGGTGACCATGGCGTGGCCGTCGCCGATGCGGGCGGTGCCGCGTTCGCAGACCACCTCGGCCTGGACCTGGTAGCCGAAGCCGCAGTTGACGAAGATCTCGACGTCGACGATCGCGCCGCCGTCGGTCTCGAAGACGACGAACTGCGGGTCCTGCATCTCGTCCGGGGCGTTCGCGGACGGCGTCGGGCGCAGGACGGTGACGGCGGTGATCTCCTGGCCGAGCAGCCAGCGCGTCACGTCCATCTCGTGCACGACGGAGTCGTTGATGAGCATCTCGCTGCGCCAGCCGGGCGGGGAGGCGAGGTTGCGGTGCCGGTTGTGCAGCATCAGCGGGCGCCCCAACTGGCCCGTGTTCAGGAGGTACTTGAGCTTCATGTACTCGGCGTCGTAGCGCCGCATGAAGCCGACCTGGACCCGGCGGCGGCCCAGCTTCTGCTCCGCTTCCAGCACGCGCAGCGCGGAGGCCGCGTCCGGGGTGAGCGGCTTCTCGCACAGCACGGGCAGATCGTGCTCGAACGCCGTCAGCAGGGCCGCCTCGTGGGCGGGCCCCGGGGAGGCGATCAGCACGGCATCGACATCGGCTGCCGACATGGCGGCGGCCGGGTCGGAGTAGGCGGTGCAGCCGTCGATGCGGGCGGCGACGTCCTTGGCGCGTTCCACATCGACGTCCACGACTGCGCTCACCCTGGCCCCGCTGACGACCTCCTGGATACGGCGGACGTGGTCGGCACCCATCTTGCCGGTGCCGACGACCGCGACCTGCAGTGTTCCTTGCCGAGCCATGGTCGTTCGTCCCCCTTCGACGGGTCAGGCGCCGCAGGACCTCAGGAACTTGCGGGTGCGCACCGCGATCGGCAGCGGCTTGTCCGGCTCGCACGGGTACATGTCCTGCTCGACGATGGCGAACAGCTCCACGCCGAGCTTCTGCGCGGCCTCCAGCACCGGCCCCAACTCCGGGACACCGGCGGGCGGTTCGCACATCACGCCCTGCGCCACGGCAGGCCCGAACGGTGTGCCCTTGGCGGTCACGTCGGCGAGGATCTGCGGGTCGACCTGCTTGAGGTGCAGATAGCCGATGCGTTCGCCGTAGGTCTCGATCAGCTTGACGCTGTCGCCGCCGCAGTAGGCGTAGTGCCCGGTGTCCAGGCACAGGTTGACCAGTTCGGAGTCGGTCGAGTCGAGGAAGCGCTCGACGTGGTCCTCGGTGTCGATGTGGGTGTCGGCGTGCGGGTGTACGACGATGTCGAGGCCGTACGCCTCCTTCACCTCGTGCCCGAGCCGCTCCATGCCCTTGGTGAGGTACGCCCACTGCTCGCCGGTCAGCTCCGGCGGCTCCAGGATCTCGGCCGTCTTGTCGTCGCGCCAGAAGGACGGGATGACGACGAGATGCCTGGCGCCCATGGCCTGGGTGAGCGCGGCGACCTGGCTGACGTGCTCCCAGGTGGACTCCCAGACGGCGGGGCCGCGGTGCAGGCCGGTGAAGACCGTGCCCGCCGAGACCTTCAGGTCCCGCTTGGCGATCTCCTCGGTGAGGCGGGCCGGGTCGGTCGGCAGATAGCCGTACGGGCCCAGCTCGATCCACGAGTACCCGGCCTCGGCGACCTCGTCGAGGAAGCGTTCCCAGGGCACCTGCTGGGGGTCGTCCGGGAACCAGACGCCCCAGGAGTCGGGGGCCGATCCGACCCGGATGCGGTCCAGAGCACCTGCCATGTCAGGGGGTTCCTTCCGGGGTCTTCGCCACGGGTGCGGTGAGGTCGGCCTCTTCGGGGAGTTCCTCGACGTCGACGCCGCGTACCTGGGACAGCTCGTGCTTGAGCGCGGCGAGTTCGGCGCCGCCGGCCATGTGGTTGGTCAGCTCCTCCAGGGTGATCCGGCTGCGCTCGGCGGACAGTTCCATGGTGCCCAGGCGCAGCACGCTGAAGTGGTCGCCGACCATGTAGGCGTGGTGCGGGTTGTGGGTGATGAAGATGACGCCCAGGCCCCGGTCGCGGGCGGCGGCGATGTACTTCAGCACCACACCGGACTGCTTGACACCCAGGGCGGCGGTGGGCTCGTCCAGGATCAGGACGCGGGCGCCGAAGTAGACGGCGCGGGCGATGGCCACGCACTGGCGCTGGCCGCCGGAGAGAGTGCCGATGGGCTGTTCCAGATTGTCCAGGATGATGCCCATCTCGCGCAGCTCTTCGTCCGCGGTCTTCTTCATCTTCTCGATGTCGAGGCGGCGCAGGGGCCAGGGACCCTTGGTCATCTCGGAGCCGAGGAAGAAGTTGCGCCACACCGGCATCAGCGGGACGGTCGCCAGGTCCTGGTAGACCGTGGCGATGCCGCGGTCCAGGGCGTCGCGCGGGGTGGTGAAGCGGACCGGGGCGCCGTCGACGAGGAACTCGCCCTCGGTGTGCTGGTGCAGGCCCGAGATGATTTTGATGAGGGTGGACTTGCCGGCGCCGTTGTCGCCGAGCACGCAGGTGACCTGGCCGGGGCGGACCTGCAGGCTGACGCCGTGCAGGGCGCGGATGTTGCCGTAGGACTTGCCCGCGTTGCGCAGTTCGACGATCACCCCGTCGGCCTGCTCGGGGGCGGTGTCGGCGAGGATCGCGCCGTGCGTGCCGGATTCGTTGTTGGTCATGGTGTCACCTCCGGGTCGCGGTGCGCTGGACCCACAGATTGATCAGGACGGCGCCGAGCAGCATCACGCCGAGGAAGGCCTTGAACCAGTCGGGGTTCCAGCCCGCGTAGACGATGCCCTGCTGCACCATGCCGAACATGAACGCGCCGAAGACCGGGCCGATCGCGCTGCCGGCACCGCCGGTCAGCAGGCAGCCGCCGATCACCGCCGCCGAGATGTAGATCAGCTCCTGGCCGACGCCCTCGCCCGACTGCACGGTGTTGAAGGAGAACAGCTGGTGCATGCCGATGAACCAGGCGCCGAAGCCGACCAGCATGAACAGGGAGATCTTGGTGAACGCCACGGGCACACCCACGGCCCGCGCGCTCTCCTTGTTGCCGCCGACCGCGAAGGTCCAGTTGCCGTACTTGGTGCGCAGCAGCACCCAGGTGGCGAGAGCGGCGAAGACCAGCCACCACACGACGGTGATCTTCACCTGGACGCCGCCCAGGCTGAACGACGAGGCGAAGATCTTCTTGGCCTGGTCGAAGCCGTCCATGTTGCTGATGTCGTCGGTGGCCACGTTCGTGGTCACCAGCTTGGTCACCGCGAGGTTGGCGCCCTGCAGGATCAGGAAGGTACCCAGGGTGACCAGGAAGCTGGGCAGTCCGGTCCTGACGACCATCCAGCCGTTGAACGCCCCGACCGCCAGCGACACGATCAGCGCGACCAGCACGCCCACCCACACGTTCAGGGTGAGCTGGTAACTGAGCATGGACGCGGTCAGCGCGGAGGTGATCACCCCGACGCCCGCGGACAGATCGAACTCGCCGCCGATCATCAACAGGGCGACCGGCAGGGCCATGATGCCGATGGTGGAGGACTGGTAGAGGATATTGGCCATCGAGTCGCTGTCGCGCACCGGCGGGGCGGCGATCAGGAAGAACACGTAGACCGCGACCGCGCCGAGGAAGACGCCGACCTCGGGGCGGGCCAACAGACGGGTGACCAGGGGGCGTTGAGCGGTCCGGCCGTCGGTTTCCTTCGGGCCGGAGGCCGGCGGTGTGGTCACCGCCGGCTCGGCGTGCTGGGTCATACTGATCACCGGGTTCCGTTCGCGGCGAACTTGGCGACGCTCGCGACGTTGGACTTGTCGACGAAGGCCGGACCGGTCAGCACCGGCTGCTGACCACCACCGCTGTAGTTGCCGTTGTTCTTGTAGAGCCACAGGGCATCGACCGCCAGGTAGCCCTGGAGGTAAGGCTGCTGGTCGACGGCGAACTCGATGGAGCCCTTGCTGATCGCGCCGGTCAGGTCCTTGTTGAGGTCGAACGTGGCGACCTTGGCCTTGCTGCCGCTCTCGGACACCGCCTGAACGGCGGTCAGAGCGGTCTGGGCGCCGAGCGTGATGACGTGGTCGATCGCGCTGTCCTGCTTGAGCTTGGCGGTGATCGTCGACTTCACGGACGGCTGGTCGGCGCCGTTGACGAACACGGTCTCCAGCTTTCCGGAGAAGGTCTTCTTCACACCGTCACAGCGCTGCGTCAGACCGATGTTGCCCTGCTCGTGGATCACGCAGACGGCCGTCTTGGAGCCGACCTGGTTCAGCCGGTTGCCGAGCGCCTCGCCCGCGACCGTCTCGTCCTGGCCGAAGAACTCCAGCAGGCCCAGCTTCTTCCAGTCGCTCACACCGGAGTTGAGGCCGACCACGGGTATCTTCGACCCTTCCGCCTTGGCCAGAACGCTCTTGAGGGCGTCCGGCTTGGCCAGGGTGACCGCGATGCCGTCGACCTTCTTGTCGATCGCGTTCTGCACCAGGGTGGCCTGGTTGCCCGCGTTCGGGTCGGAGGTGTAGTCGAGCTTGATGTTGTCCTTGGCCGCGGCGGCCTCAGCGCCCTTGCGGACGATGTCCCAGAACGTGTCGCCGGAGGACGCGTGCGTCACGAACGCGACCGTCATCCGAGGCGTGGTGGCCTTGCCGGCCGATGCGTTGGCGCCACCCTCCTCGGACTTCTTGCCCCCGGAGCTGCTGGAGCAGCCGGCGAGGGTCAGGGCAGCCGCCGCGACCACCGCGACAACGGGGGCGATTCTGCGGGAGCGGGGGTGAGAAGAGCGGTCCATCTTTCCTGGCACCTCACTGTGCGTTGCGGGGGAAAGGGAGAGGGGGATCACGAAGATCCAGGGCCCGGGATCTTGGCATGCCCGGGTCGTTTGCCGCAAACGCGGCGGTCGGCCTGGGACGGGATCAAACCCCTGGCCGAGCCCGCTGTCAATACTTTGTTAAGACATCATTTCACGAGCTAGTCCGAATGTAAGTACAAACTATTGACAGCGTCGCCCTCCGAGGCCTACACCTGTGGGGCGGCAGGCCCTCTGGGACCCGCATCCCCAGACCAGCTCGAGGAGCGTCGCGCATGGCCGAGTCAGACCAGTCCTTCGACTTGATCACTATGGGCCGCATCGGAGTCGATCTCTACCCGCTGCAGTCCGGGGTGCCCCTGGCCCGGGTCGAGACCTTCGGCAAGTTCCTCGGCGGTTCGGCCGCCAACGTGGCGGTCGCCGCCGCCCGGCTCGGCCGGAACACCGCGGTGATCACCCGCACCGGGGACGACCCCTTCGGCGCCTATCTGCACGAGGCGCTGAAGGAGTTCGGCGTCGACGACCGCTGGGTCGCGCCCGTCACCGCGTACCCCACACCGGTGACCTTCTGCGAGATCTTCCCTCCGGATGACTTCCCTCTGTATTTCTACCGGCAGCCTAAGGCTCCTGACCTGGAGATACATTCCGAGGAGCTGGACTACTTCGCCATCCGGGCAAGCCGGGTCTTCTGGATCACCGGCACGGGTCTGAGCGAGGAACCCAGCCGCTCCGCCACACTCGCCGCCCTCAAGGCACGCGACAAGGCGGGTACGACGGTCTTCGACCTCGACTGGCGCCCCATGTTCTGGCGCGACCCGGAGGAGGCCCGCCCGTACTACGCGGAGGCACTGCGGCACGTCACGGTCGCGGTCGGCAACCTGGACGAGTGTGAGGTCGCCACCGGCGTCCGCGAGCCGCGGGCCTGCGCCGAGGCGCTGCTGGAGGCGGGCGTGGAACTGGCGGTCGTCAAGCAGGGCCCCAAGGGCGTCCTCGCCGTGCACCGCGACGGCACCAGCGCCGAGGTACCGCCGGTGCCCGTCGAGGTGGCCAACGGCCTCGGCGCGGGCGACGCCTTCGGCGGCTCCCTCGTACACGGCCTGCTGGCCGGCTGGGGGTTGGCCGAAATCATGCGGTACGCCAACGCGGCCGGCGCCCTCGTCGCCTCCCGTCTCGCCTGTTCCTCCGCGATGCCCACCGAGGCCGAGGTCGAGGACCTCCTCGCGCGCGCCACCCTCTGAAACGGAGCTTCCCCTTGTCCCTCAGCATCCCCGACCTCGTCTCGGTCAGGGCCCGCCACCCCGAGGCCGTGGCCGACGCGGCCGCCCGGCGCACGCGCCGCCCGCTCATCGGCGACAGCGGCCGCCTGATGATCGTGGCCGCCGACCACCCGGCGCGCGGCGCCCTCGGCGTCGGCGACCGGCGGCTCGCCATGGCCGGCCGCGCCGAGCTGCTGGAGCGCCTGTGCATCGCGCTGTCGCGGCCGGGCGTGGACGGGGTGCTGGCCACCGCCGACATCCTGGAGGACCTCCTCCTGCTCGGGGTGCTGGAGAACAAGGTCGTCATGGGGTCCATGAACCGCGGGGGCCTCGCGGGCGCCGTCTTCGAGATGGACGACCGCTTCACCGGCCACCGCGCCGAGGACATCGCCCGGCTCCGCTTCGACGCGGGCAAGCTGCTGCTGCGCATCGACTACGACGACCCGGGCTCGCTGACCACGCTGGAGTCCACGGCCCGCGCGATCGACGACATGGCGGCACACCGGCTGCCGCTGTTCGTCGAGCCGTTCATCTCGCGCCGGATAGACGGCCGGGTCAGCAACGACCTGTCCGCCGAGGCCGTCACGAAGTCCATAGCGATCGCCGCGGGCCTGGGCGGCACCTCCGCCTACACCTGGCTGAAGCTGCCCGTCACCGACGACCCGGACGACATGGGCGAGGTGCTGGAGACCTCCACCCTGCCGACCGTGCTGCTCGGCGGCGAGGTGGGCGAGGACCAGGAGCGCGCGTACGAGCGCTGGCGCAAGGCCCTGAGACTGCCGACCGTGCAGGGCATGGTCGTCGGGCGGTCGCTGCTCTACCCGGCGGAGGGCAGTGTGGAGACGGCGGTCGACACGGCCGTAGGACTGCTGTCACGTGGCTCGTGATACGGAGGAGTCCCCTATGACCTACCACCTGCCCGCAGGAAAGGCCCTCGGCGGCCCCTACGTCGTGGACGTCACCCCGGAGAAGGCGGGCTGGGGCTACTCCAGTCTGCGTGTGCTGGAGCTGCCGCCGGGCGGCGCGCACACCTTCGACACCGGCGACAGCGAGTGGATCGTGCTGCCGCTCAGCGGCGGCTGCACGGTCGCGGCGGCCGACGACTTCGGCCACGACACCTTCGAACTCACCGGCCGGGACAGCGTGTTCAGCGCCGTCAGCGACTTCGCCTATGTGCCCAGGGACGCCCGTACGACGGTCACGTCCGCCGGCGGCGGCCGGTTCGCGCTCACCGGCGCCCGCTGCTCCCGGCGGCTGCCCGCCCGCTACGGACCGGCCTCCTCGGTGCCGGTGGAGCTGCGCGGCACCGGGAACTCCTCCCGTCAGGTCAACAACTTCGGAGCTGCGGGCGTCTTCGAGTGCGACAAGCTCATCGCCGTCGAGGTGATCACACCGGGCGGCAACTGGTCGTCGTTCCCGCCGCACAAGCACGACGAGCACCGGCCCGGCGAGGAGTCCGTCCTCGAAGAGGTCTACTACTTCGAGTTCGCCGCCCATGACGGCATCCCCGGCCTCGGCTACCAGCGGGTCTCCCCTTCCGGGCAGGGCCGCAACACGGATGTGCTGGCCGAGGTGCGCGGCGGTGACGTCGTGCTGATCCCCGACGGCTGGCACGGGCCCTCCATGGCCGTGCCCGGCCATCACATGTACTACCTCAACGTCATGGCGGGCCCGGAGCCCGAGCGTGCCTGGCTGATCTGCGACCACCCCGATCACGCCTGGGTCCGCTCCACCTGGCCCGAGCAGCCCGTCGACCCCCGTCTCCCCCTCTACACGGCCCCGGAGAAGTCCTGATGAGCACCACCACGCGCCGCCTGACCGTCGCCCAGGCCCTGGTGCAGTTCCTGTCCGTCCAGTACACGGAGCGCGACGGCGTGCGCCGGCGGCTGATCGCGGGCACCTGGGGGATCTTCGGGCATGGCAACGTTGCCGGGATCGGCCAGGCCCTGATGGAGGCAGGCATCGGCCCAGGCGCCACGATGCCGTACCACCAGGGCCGCAACGAGCAGGCCATGGTGCACGCGGCCGTCGGCTACGCCCGCCAGCTCGACCGCCTGTCCGCACAGGCGGTCACGACGTCCATCGGCCCGGGCGCCACCAACCTGGTCACCGGCGCCGCGCTCGCCACCATCAACCGCCTGCCGGTCCTGCTGCTGCCCGGCGACTACTTCGCCACCCGGGTCGCCGACCCGCTCCTGCAGCAGCTGGAGCACCCGACCGAGGCCGATGTGTCGGTCAACGACACCCTGCGCCCGGTGTCGCGGTACTTCGACCGCGTCACCCGCCCCGAGGCCCTGATCCCCTCCGCGCTCAACGCCATGCGGGTGCTCGCCGACCCGGCCGAGACCGGTGCCGTGACTCTGGCTCTTCCCCAGGACGTGCAGGCGGAGGCGTACGACTGGCCGGAGGAGTTCTTCGCCGAGCGCGTGTGGCATGTACGGCGGCCGGCTCCCGACCCGTACGAGCTCGCGGAGGCGGTGGCGGCGATCCGGGCGGCCGAGCGGCCGCTGATCGTCGCGGGTGGCGGCATCCACCACAGTCAGGCCGAGGAGGCGCTCAAGGCGCTGGTGGACGCCACCGGCATCCCGGTCGCCTCGACCCAGGCCGGCAAGGGCTCGCTGCGGTACGACCACCCCGCCGACCTCGGCGGCATCGGCCACACCGGCACGGCGGTCTGCGACGAGATCGCACGCACGGCCGACCTGGTCATCGGCGTCGGCACCCGCTACACGGACTTCACCACCGCCTCCAACACGCTCTTCCAGCGGCCGGAGGTCCGGTTCGTCAACCTCAACATCGCCGCGTTCGACGCTCACAAGCTGGCGGCGCGGACGGTGGTGTGCGATGCGCGTGCGGGGCTCACAGCGTTGACGGAGGCCCTCGCCGGTCACCGTGTGAACTCGGTTTACGAGGCCGAGTACCGCACCGGCAAGGAACGCTGGGAGCAGGTGGTCGACGCCGCTTTCACCGCCGCCGACGAGAACGCCGTACCCACCCAGACCCAGGTCCTCGGCGCACTGGACGCTGTGGTCGGCGACGACGACGTGGTGATCAACGCAGCCGGCTCGCTCCCCGGCGATCTGCACAAGCTCTGGCGCGCCCGCAGCCCCCGCCAGTACCACCTGGAGTACGGCTACTCCTGCATGGGCTACGAGATCCCGGCCGGCATCGGCGTCCAGCAGGCCGCCCCCGACACCCCGGTCTGGTCCCTGGTCGGCGACGGCACCTACCTGATGATGCCGACCGAGATCGTCACCGCCGTCCAGGAGGGCCTGCCCGTCAACCTGGTCCTCATCCAGAACCACGGCTACGCCTCCATCGGCGGCCTCTCCGAGTCGGTCGGCGGCGAGCGCTTCGGCACCGCCTACCGCTACCGGGCCGCCGACGGCACCTTCTCCGGCGCCCCGCTCCCCGTCGACCTCGCCGCCAACGCGGGCAGCCTCGGCATGGACGTCCTGCGCGCCAAGACCGTCCGCGAACTGCGCGAGGCACTCGCCGCAGCCCGCGCCTCCGACCGCCCGACCTGTGTCTACGTGGAGACCGACACCGCAACCCCGACCGCTCCCCCGGCCGAGGCCTGGTGGGACGTGCCGGTCGCCGAGACCGCCTCCCGCGAGGCCGCCGTACAGGCCCGCGAGGAGTACGACCGACAGGTCGCCGCGCAGCGCCGTCACCTCTGACCTCCCCCCGCACGACCCCTTTGTGAAAGGCCCCCGCACCATGAAGACCATCACCCACTGGATCGACGGAAAGCCCGTCGAGTCCGCCTCCGGCCGCCACGGCGCCGTGTACAACCCGGCGACCGGCGCGCAGGAGAAGCAGGTCGGATTCGCCACCGTCGACGAGGTGGACGCCGCCGTCGCCTCCGCGAAGGCCGCCTTCGAGACCTGGGGTTCCTCCTCGCTGGCCAAGCGCACCGCGATCCTGTTCAAGTACCGCGAGCTCCTCGACGCCCACCGCGACGAGATCGCCGAGCTGATCACCGCCGAGCACGGCAAGGTGCACTCCGACGCGCTCGGCGAGGTCGCGCGCGGCATGGAGATCGTCGAGCTGGCCTGCGGGATCAGCGTGCAGCTGAAGGGCGAGCTGTCGACGCAGGTCTCCAGCCGTGTCGACGTCGCCTCGATCCGCCAGCCACTGGGCGTGGTCGCGGGCATCACGCCGTTCAACTTCCCGGCCATGGTGCCGATGTGGATGTTCCCGCTGGCCATCGCGTGCGGCAACACCTTCGTGCTCAAGCCGAGCGAGAAGGACCCCTCGGCCTCCTTCCGCCTGGCCGAACTGGCCACCGAGGCGGGCCTGCCCGACGGTGTCCTGAACATCGTGCAGGGCGACAAGGTGGCCGTCGACCGCCTGCTGGAGCACCCGGACGTCGAGGCCGTCTCCTTCGTCGGCTCGACGCCGATCGCCAAGTACATCCAGCTCAAGGCGGTCGAGCACGGCAAGCGCGTGCAGGCCCTGGGCGGCGCGAAGAACCACATGTTGGTGCTGCCGGACGCCGACCTGGACTTCGCCGCCGACCAGGCGATCAACGCCGCGTACGGCTCGGCGGGCGAGCGCTGCATGGCCGTCTCTGTCGTGGTCGCGGTCGGCGACACGGGCGACGAACTGGTCGCCAAGATCGCCGAGCGTGCGAAGAACCTGCGGATCGGCCCCGGCAACGACCCGTCCTCCGAGATGGGCCCGCTGATCACCCGCGAGCACCGCGACAAGGTGGCGTCGTACGTGACCTCGGCCGCCGAGCAGGGCGCGGAGGTGGTGGTGGACGGCACCGGTCACACGGTCGAGGGACACCCCGAGTGCGCGGACGGCTTCTTCCTCGGCGTATCGCTGCTGGACAAGGTGCCGCTGACGGCGGACGCGTACCGCGACGAGATCTTCGGTCCCGTCCTGGCCGTGGTCCGTGCGGAGTCGTACGACGAGGCCATCAAGCTGATCAACGACTCCCGCTGGGGCAACGGCACCGCGATCTTCACCCGGGACGGCGGCGCCGCCCGCCGCTTCCAGATGGAGGTCAAGGCGGGCATGGTCGGCGTGAACGTGCCGATCCCGGTGCCCGTCGGCTACCACTCCTTCGGCGGCTGGAAGGACTCCCTCTTCGGCGACCTGCACGTCTACGGCAACGACGGCATCGCCTTCTACACGCAGGGGAAGGTGATCACCACGCGCTGGCCGGACCCTGCCGACGCGGGCATCAACCTCGGTTTCCCCAGCCACTCCTGACGTCTCGTCAGCACCCAGAGGGAGGTACGCCCATGGCGAGGACCGGCGGCAGCACACGAACCGCGACGGCCGCTGTCGACTCACTGGACTTCGCCCTGGACCGGGGCAGTCCGGTGCCGCTGTACTACCAGCTGGCCCAGCAGCTGGAGGCGGCGATCGAGCACGGAGCACTCGCCCCGGGCAACCTCCTCGGCAACGAGATCGACCTCTCGACGCGCCTGGGCCTGTCCAGACCCACCGTCCGCCAGGCCATCCAGTCCCTGGTCGACAAAGGGCTGCTGGTGCGCCGCCGAGGGGTCGGCACTCAGGTGGTGCACAGCCAGGTCAAGCGCCCGCTGGAGCTCAGCAGCCTCTACGACGACCTGGAGTCGGCCGGGCAGGGCCCCACCACGCAGGTGGTGCGCAACGAGCGCGAGCCGGCGTCCCCGGACGTCGCCGCCGCGCTCGGCCTCGCGGAGGGCAGCGAGGTGATCGTCCTGGAGCGGCTGCGCCTCACCCACGGCCAGCCGGTCGCCCTGCTGTGCAACCACCTCCCCGCGACCCTGCTGGAACTCGACTCCGCCCGCCTGGAGTCGACGGGCCTGTACCGGATGATGCGCACCGCCGGCATCACCCTGCACAGCGCCCACCAGACCATCGGCGCCCGCTCCGCCACCGCCGAGGAGGCCGCCCGCCTCGACGAGGAGGAGGGCGCGGCCCTGCTCACCATGCAGCGCACGGCGTACGACGACACCGGGCGACCGGTCGAGTACGGGACGCACATCTACCGGGCCTCGCGGTATGCGTTCGACTTCCAGTTGCTGGTCAGGCCGTGAACCGGTGCTCTTGACTCCCGGGGGTCCTGGAGTGCACTGTCTTAGATATACGCCGTAAACATACGACGTCACTCTCCTCAGGCCCGATGAGGAACCGTGGACAAGTACCGGCGAGCGCGAGCACGCCCGGGGGCCGCGCCCTCCTGGGCTCCGTCCACCGTCCTCGTCACCGGCGGCGCCGGGTTCATCGGCAGCCACGCCTGCGTCGATCTCCTCGACCACGGTTACGAGGTGATCGTGGTCGACGACTATGCGAACAGCTCACCCCATGTCTTCGCGCGGGTGGAGCGGATCGCGGGCCGGTTCGTCGGGGCCGTCTACGAACTGGACATACGGGACCGGCGCGCCCTGTCGGCCGTCTTCGACCGGCATCCCGTGGACGCCGTCATACACTTCGCCGCGCTCAAGTCCGTGAGCGGATCGGTCGAGTCGCCGGTCGAGTACTACGACACCAACGTGGGCGGCACCACCTCGCTGCTGCGCACGATGCAAGAGCACGGAGTCCACCGGCTCGTGTTCTCCTCCTCGTGCTCGGTCTACGGCGACGCGGGCGCACGCCCACTCGACGAATCGACCCCGGCCAGGCCGACCAACCCCTACGCGGCTTCGAAGCGCGCCTGCGAGCAGATCCTCGACGATGTCTGCCGCCACCGCCCCGAGTACACGGTGTTGTGCCTGCGCTACTTCAACCCGGCCGGCGCGCATCCCAGCGGACTGCTCGGCGAGGACCCTCAGGGCGCCCCCGACAACCTCATGCCGCACGTGGCGCAGGTCGCCCTCGGCCACAGCAAGCGGCTGCAGGTGTTCGGCGGTGACTATCCCACCCCGGACGGCACCGCGGTCCGCGACTACATCCACATCATGGACACCGTCGAGGCGCACCGCATAGCGCTCGACCACCTCGCCGACGCCCCTGGCATGCAGGTGTTCAACCTCGGCCTGGGGCAGGGCATTTCGGTCCTGGACGTGGTCGACGCCTTCTCCGAGGCCAGTGCCAAGCCCATTCCGTACGAAGTGGGGCCACGCCGTCCCGGAGACGTCGCCGCACTCGTCGCCGACGCGAGCGCCGTCAGCCGCGCCTGGGGCTGGCGGCCCACCCGAACCCTTGCGGACATCTGCCGGGACGCGTGGCGCTTCCAGCGGCTCAACCCGAACGGGTACGCCGGTGCCGAGCGGCGCCCGGAGCCGAAGCCCTGAGCGCGAACGCCGTCTCCACCAGGGCGATGTGACTGAACGCCTTGGGGGCGTTGCCCAGTTGACGGCCCGCGTCGGGATCCCACTGCTCCGAGAGCAGGCCGAGGTCGTTGCGCACGGCGAGCACGCGCTCGAAGAGGTCCCGGGCCTGTTCGACGTGGCCGGTCGCGGCAAGGGCGTCCGCGTACCAGAGGGAGCAGGACACGAAGGCACCGTCCGATCCGTGCACACCGTCCACTTCATGGACTCCGGCGCCGTCCGACGCGTAGCGCCGCACGAAGCCCCCGAGCTCGAGCCGGCGCATCGCGCGGACGGTGCCGCGCATCCGCCGGTCACGGGCGGGCAGGAAGCCGAACCGTGGCATCAGCAGGACCGAGGCGTCCAGCGCCGGCGAGCCGTAGGACTGCACGAAGCTGCGCTGTCCGGAATCCCAGCCCTCCTGGCAGACCTGGCGGTGCACCTCGTCCCGCATAGCGCGCCATTCACCGGAGGAGCCGTTGCGGCCGAGCAGCTCCCCCATCCGCAGGGCGCGGTCGGCGGCAACCCACGCCATGACCTTGGAGTGCACGAACTGCCGCCGGGGGCCCCGCATTTGCCACAGACCCTGATCCGGTTCGTGCCAGTGCCGCTGCAGATAGCCCATCATCGCCTCCACCAGATGCCACACATGGGCCGGCATCGCGATGCCGGCTCGCAGCGACAGCCAGAAGGTGTCGAGGACCTCGCCGTACACGTCCAGCTGGAACTGGTTCGCCGCGGAGTTGCCGAACCGGACGGGCCGCGAGCCCTCGTAGCCGGCCAGCCACGGCGCCTCGGACTCGGGCAGCAGGCGCTGCCCGCCGACGCCGTACACGGTCTGCAGATCGCACGGGTTGCCGGCGATGGCCCGCACCAGCCAGTCCAGCCAGGCCGTCGCCTCCTCCCGGTAGCCGCTGTGCAGGAGGCAGGACTGGGCGAAGGTGGAGTCGCGCAGCCAGCAGTACCGGTAGTCCCAGTTGCGCTCGCCGCCGATGCAACCGGGCAGGGAGGTGGTGGGGGCCGCCACGATGCCGCCCGTGGGGGCGTAGATGAGCGCCTTCAAGGTGATCAGTGACCGCACCACGGCATCCCGCCACGGCCCTTCGTAGCAGCACTGGGCGGTCCAGGTCCGCCAGTAGTCGGCCGTCTCCTTGAGCAGCGTCTCGGCCGGGACGCTCAGCGGTGTGGGCGGTTCGGGCAGGTGCGAGGGCGACCACACCAGCGTCAGCGCGAGTCGCCGTCCGGCCGGGACGGTGAACTCGTGGACCGTGGCCTCGACACCACCCGGTTCCCGTACGGCCCCGTCGGCACCCAGCCAGACGGCGTCCGGGCCGGCGACCGCCACCGCACACCGGTCGACGGCCCGGACCCAGGGCACGACCCGACCCTGGTGGAAGCGCAGCCGCAGCTCGCTGCGCATGGCCACGGAGCCCGAGAGTCCCTCCACCACCCGGACCAGACAAGGCACCCCCACCCGCGGCGGCATGAAGTCCGTGACCCGCACGACCCCCGTCGGGGTCTCCCACCGCGAGTCCAGGACCAGTGTGTCGGGCCGGTACGACCGGTGCGCGCAGGACCCGCCGCCGACGGGCGCGACCCGCCAGAACCCGTTGTCCGGTGTGCCGAGCAGCGCGGCCAGACACGCCGGGGAGTCGAACCGTGGCAGACACAGCCAGTCGACGGAGCCGTCGCGGCCGATCATGGCGGCGGTCTCCAGGTCGCTTAGGAGGGCGTAGTCCTCGATGAGAGTGTTCATGGGTGACAGCGCCTCGCCGTATGCCACAGTTACGGACACGCTCCAACACCGTATATTTACGATGTATACGTACATTCTAACCGAGTGATGACCGCAGTCAATTCTGTACGCGACAAGAGCCCCGCGCCGACCCTCACCGCAGCCGTTCGGCCACGTTGGCCGCTCTGGCGGCGGCGCGATGCAGCGTCGGATTGGCACGGACCGCCGCGTGAACGGCACTATCGGACGCCATCCGCAGTCGGCACAGCGCCGCCTTGGCGGTGTGCCGCTCCACGTATCCCTCGCTGAGGCTCAGCTCCGCCGTTTTGAGATCGGTCTTGTAGTGCTCCGTGCCCTTGCCCAGGTCGATATAGGCGATGCCGCGAGTCCCCGCGGTCTCGGCGAGTTTGAGACAGAGCAGGATTCCAGGCGAGTACCGGGAGAACCGACTGTGGTAAACGGGGAACCAGCTGGCGAGCACCCGGCGCGAGAGCAATTGGTAGCGCATGGCGACCGGCTCTTCGCCCGCGTACAGCACGGACACGATGCCCGAACAGAATTCGGAGGGCAGCCCGAACAGCTCACGGAGAATCGTCAGGAACCACACCTTGGAGAGCATGTCCAGATGCCCCTTGGCCCGCAGCTGGGCGGACTTCCAGCGGATCAGGGTGTCCAGCAGCTTGGGATCCGCCTCCTCAAAGACCAGACGGAGCGGGCCCACTTCGCGGCCCAGTTTCCGCTCCTTCCTCCGCAACGCCTTCACGAAGCTGTGCCGTAGACGTTCGACGTAGGTCTGGGCCTCGCTATTCAGTTCGATGATGGGCGAGGTGGCTTTGGCGAGGTGAGTGCCCTCGGTCTCGAAGGGGATTTGGCCAGCCGCCAGATGGTCGTACTCCCAGGTCGCGAGACCACACGCCCGCAGCAGTTCCATCGGGTCCCAGCCGAGGCCCGGTTCGTGAATCAAGCCCTGACAGTCGCAGAAGCCGGAGCCGATGGGCTTGCCGAAGCCGAGGGCATGCCGTTCGAAGGGGAAGAACCCGACGGTGCGGGACCCCCGAGTAAGCCGCGCAACCCGGGCGGTCGCGCGTTGGTGGCCCACCACCCGGGCGAACTCGGGAGACATGAAGGGGCTGGCCAATGCCAGATCGGCACACTGCATGGCGTGCCACGAGTCGATGTCTGCTGCGGTCAGCTCATCGGGTCGAAGGACCGTGACGTCCATCGCGCTCACCTCAGTTGTACCGGGAGATCACCGCTGCATAGTCCGCGAGCGACGAACCGCGAGTGCCGTCGTAGAGATTGTTGTCGAAGGCCCACATCAGCCCCTGCAATCCGCAGGTCTGCATCTGCTGGGCCGCGTCGTCCATGACCCCGGGATAGTAGGGACTCACACGGGGCCCGGCGCTTTCCCCGTTCAGGAGGGAGAAGTGGTAGCGCCGGGCAATGCGGCTGACCCACCGCATCGACGACCATTCGGCGTCAACGTTCTGGGGCGGGTTTAGGACGTCCACCTGGCGATCTGTTGGGTCGCAACCGTTGTTCGTCGGCTGCCCCGTGCCGTCCACCAGCGAGGTCGGCACGATCTCCACCTTCTGGTGGTCACGAATCTGGCCCACGGTCTTGAAGAATCCCACACCGAGCGCGATCAGGCGGTTCTCCGCCGGACCGTCCAAATACTGGGCGACAGCGCGCTGGTAGTCCTGAGGGTAATAGCCGCCGCCCGGCACGAGGACCTTCAAGTACCCCTTGTAGCCCAGCGACTTGTAATACCAGACCTGCCAGTTCACAGCATCGGACAGAGCTCCGAGATACCAGTCATACCACTCGCGGACCTGGTCCTCGGTGAACGTCTTTCCCTGGTAGTCACGCTGCCCCGGTCGCCAGCCGGGGAACGGGTTCGCGGGGACAGTTGCCGGACGGCCGGCCGCAGTCTGGCTCTGGGCGTTCTCGTCGAATGCCCAGTAGGAGTTCTCACTCGTGCCACCGGGGCCGCCCTGGGGATAACTGAACTCGCCGGTCTCACTCACACCGACCCGTATGGCCCAGAAGTTGTCCAGCCCGATGTCCTTGGCCACCCGTTCGACATAGCGCTGCGCCTTCTCCCGCACCGTGTGGCTGAAGACCGTGTTGGGCGTGTTCGTGAGGCGGCCTCCGAACTGGTTCACAAAGGCGGCCTCCGGATACTTCTCGAAGAGCCAGCCGGGCGCGTGATTCAGGCCCAGGCCCACCTCGACCAGAAACCCCGCCTGCTGGAACTGGTCCAACTCGCGTTTGACACTGTCAATGTAGTCGGAGGAGTACTCCCCCTCCTGAGTTTCGTACCGGTCCCAGTACATCTGCAGATGGGCGACTTGAATGCCGCTGCTCCTCTCCAGGCTCGCCTTGTCAGCCATGGTCAGCAAGGTTCCGAAGAAGTACCGGCCCTCGTCGGGATGTGGAACTCGACTGCATGCCAGGACGAGGAAAACGGCCGCGAGAACCCCCACGGGCTGCCGGTAGCGTGCGGCCCTGTCGGCCCCACGTCGGGCTCTGACTCGTTGTGCCGGGTTCACCCCAGGACCTCCCTGTACAAACGTTCGTACTGCACTCGGAAACAGCCGGGGCCGAACCGCTCCTCCACCGTGACACGCCCGTGGCGCGCGAGCATCTCCCACTGCTGCGGCTGCTCCAGCAACCGCAGCAGCAGCTCACCCGTCCGTATCGGGTCTCCGACGGGCGCGCGCAGCGGCGCCTCCCCCAGTGCGGCGAACTGCGGTAGATCGCTGAGGATCACCGGGCGTCCCGTGGCCATCGCCTCCAGCACGACGAACGGGATGTCCGCCTTCCCGCCGAGTCGGCGCGGGGGGAACAGCAGGACGTCCGCCGCCGCCAGCAGCGCGGGCATGTCGGAGACCATGCCGTGGACGTCGACCCGAGGGAGCCCCTCCCGGGCCGCCAGTGTTCGCAGCCCCGCTTCCAGCGCGCGCCGGTTCTGCCCAGGCCGGTCCCTCATGGCCAGCACCAGGTGGAACCGCGCCCCGCAGCGGTACGCCTGCGCGGCCGCTGCGATCGCCTCCTGGGCACCGCCTTCCGGATCGTGGTGACCGGCGAACAGGACGACGGGCGTGCCCCGAGCGCGTGCCCGCCACTGCCATCGGGCCAACGTGATCATCGGGGGAATCACCCGCACGTCCCCGAAGCCCGCCGCGCGCAACTGCCCCGCCGTCGCCTCCGAGAGGGCGACGGTGACTCCCAGCGGACGCGCCCGCTCCAGCAGAGCGGGATCCATCACTCCGGGCACTGTGTGGATGACGGGACCTGCGCCGAGAAGCCCCCGCCGCAGCCGGGAGAACAGGGGGTAGGTGCCCCCGATGGTCAGTACCGCATGCACCAGATCCGTGCGGCGGGACAGGACACCTCCGAGGACGGCCGCTTGAAGTCGCTCCGGCAGGTGCGGAGCGCCATCCCGAGACACGATGGGCATCCCCCGGCCGCGGACCTGACCGGTCGGCCCGTGCGGGGGCCACCGGGTGAACCAAAGGAAGTCCCGGTCCGGCATGCTGTCGGCGATCGACGCGGCCAGCCGGGTGTCGGCTCCCGCTCCGCCTTCGTAGGGAGAGCTGGTGAAGAGCAGCACCCGAGTCCGCCCCGAGCCGCTAGCCACCGTGACCACCCGTCGGCGGCACCGGCAGCCGGTACAACGCCACTCTGCCGTACGAACGACCGTGGAAGGAGAAGAGGACCACGCCCCGCCGGGTGAGAAGCCGCATCTGTCGCACGGTGAACGGGGAGTAATGCTGCTCGACCAGTCGCCATGGCACAACGACGTACGCCACCTTGCTCTTCGCCCGGTCCTCCGGCGTCCTCCAGCGGCCCACACGGTAGTGGTCCTCCAGGACCAGGTCCGCCGAACCGCTCGCCGAGGTGACCCGACTACCCGTGCGCACATGCTGCAGCATGTACTGGCGCAGCCGCGCGTAACCGTCGTCGGGCTGCGACCGGCCCGACGCATAAGTGATGGCGGACGACGTCAGGGCCAGCACCAGTACGAGGACAGTCCCGACAGCCCGGATGGAGACGCGCTGACGAGGACGCCCGGTTCGCCGCTCGGACAGACGAAGGGCCGCCAGCACCACGACCACCATCGTCGGTACGAGCAGCAGGTACAGCTCCTGCTCCTCCAACGTGCCCTGGAGGACGGCGTAGGTGAGAGCGAATCCCGCGGACAGATACCAGAGCACCAGGAGACGCCGGGAGGCCCCACCCCAGCGCAGCAGCGCCACCAACGCGAGGGGACCCAGAGCCAGGAGCACATAGCTGCTCCCGAAGTTGCTCAGTCCCTCGGTGACCCGCTGGGAGAGCGCCGGTGCGTTCCGGGAGTTGAAGCCGGTCTCCTGGATCTGGCCAAGCAGCCGCCTGACGCCGTACGTCTTCGCCACCCAGAACTCCTGGAAATGGCCTGTGGCCGCGACGACGCAAACGTAGATCCCGTACGGGACGATGGCGCAACCGGCGGCGAGCAGCGGCAGTGACCGCCGTGACTGCCAGACGAAGACGGCGGCGGCGAGCAGCGGCAGCACAGTGATGAGGGCCGCTACGTCCTTCGTCACGACTGCCAGGCCGAAAAGGAGCCCCGCTGCGGCGGCTCGAGGTCGCGTCCGGGAGCGCGGATCATGGCCTGCCAATGGCAGCAGCACCAGATAACCCAGCACCACCCAGAGCATCATCGACGTCTCGAGGAGGACTCGTCCGTTGATCCTCAGGGCAAACGGGTCAAGGGCGAAGAGCACGCCCACCGTGAGCGACGCCGGGGTGGATCCGCTCACGCGAGCCATCAGCAGCACCAGCACCGCGGCCGTGAGGGCGGCAAGCAGTACGTTGAGCAGACGCATCTCGTACACGCCGGAAATTACGTCCGTGCGCGCGCCGAACAGTCGCTCCCAGCCGCTCTCGAGATAGAAGTAGCCGGGCGGGTGCAGAAAGAACCGCCCGTCGTGAAACCCGGGGAAACCGCCGGAGTGCACGGACTGGCCGATGCGCCAGTAATAGACCTCGTCACCGAACACGTCCGATGCAGGGCCGAACCCGACCAGTCTGACCAGTCCGGTGAGCACGCCCACGGCGCCGGCCAACGCCCAGAGCGGTACCGTGCGAAGCCACGCCGCCGACACGGGCAGTGCTCTGCTCACGACGGCCATGACGGGCCCCCCATCCAGCCGCCGCTTCCCCCTTCGCCGTCGGCGAGCAGATAGATCTCCGGCACCACAGGGATACACCCGCTGGGGAAGAGCGCGCCCACCTGCGAGCGGTACCCCCGCACCAGCTCCGACTTGGCGGCGAGCCCCCGTACCCACTCCAGGTCGACCACAGCGTTCCGCTCGACGAAGTCGGGGTCGGGACGGTGCCGCTGGTTGTAGGGGAAGTCGCTGTAGTAGACCACCGGTTCGCAGCTGAGCTCGGCGGCTGTCCGCACCAACACATGGTCCACGTGTCCGCCCACCCCCGCAGGGGCCAGCAGGACCGTGTGCGGCAGGGACACCAACTCGTCCAGCGAGGCCCGCACATGACCAAGCTCGCTGGCGTCGTACCGGGAGATCCGGCCCATAGCGAGCAGCCGGTACGTGGGATAGACGTGCGCTGCCTCGGGCAGCACTCTACGCACCCCGCCCAAGCGTTCACCGCTCGCCACCGGCTTGCGGCGGAACAGGCCATCGATCAGCCCGAAGTGAAGCCCCTCGATCCCGAGCCGCTCCAGCACTTCTCGGTCCTCGGTGCGCCGGTCCCGGTACAGACGCTCGGCGTCGGGCTGTCCGACCTGCCGCAGGTATCGCCGCCCGGAGAAGGTGTACGGCGGGACACCGGCCTCAGTGAAGAAGGTCGCCACCCGCACTTTCGTGCGCCGGGCCGCATAGGACATCAGCGCTCCGCAGGACAGCACCGCGTCATCCAGATGCGGTGAGAGCACGACAAGTGGTGTGCCCGCGTCGATCGCAGCGGTCAGTGGGTCGGCTGCCATGATCCGGCGTCCTCTCGCTTCTTTTCCCGAGTGCGAGCACGGGGGGATCTGCAGGGCGGACGGGGCGAATCCAGCAACCGGCGGACGAGAGCCAGATACTGGCCGGTCGTCCGTTCCCACGGGAAACGCCGTGCGGTTTGGTACGCCTGGTGCCCCAGCCGTCGTCGTGCCTGCTCATCCGCCGCGAGAGCGCGCAACTGCCGTGCCAGGGCATCAACGTCGAAGGCCGGGACAGCGATGTGCCCGCCGCCACCCATCCAGCGCAGGGTGGGCAGATCGAAGTGCAACACCGGCTTGCCGTACGACATGCTCTCCAGCGCCGCGCACCCAAACGCCTCGCTCCGGGACGGCAGCACCGTGAAGGCGCAGTTCTCCAGGAAGTGGCGCTTGCGGTCGCCCGTAACCTCGCCGATCCAGCGTGCGTCGGTTCCAGCGGCGCCGAGCAGCCTCGTCAGCTCGGCCTCCTCCCCTCGGGTGCCGGCACCGGCCAGCAGTAGCTGCATCGACGGAGAGCCAAGGCAGTAGGCGGCGAGCAGGAGGTCCAGTCCCTTCTCCCGCACATTCATGCGTCCAAGGAAGGCGATGTAATTGCCGTCGCCAACCCCCTCCGTGTCGACAGAGGGCTGCTCGACGCCGTTGTGGATGAGATGTATGGCTGCTGCGGGCGAGTGGCGATGGACAGTCGCGCCATCGGCCTCGTTCAGGACGACGACGTCCTTGTAGAACCGCAGCCCGAAGCGCTCCAACAGGTAGAAGGGAAGGTGATATCTGCGTGACATGGCGGCGCCGCTCAGCGACTGGGCGACTCCCACCACGCGGCTGTGGGAGAACAGCGGAAGGAAACCGGTGGAGAACGGCGGCGTGAAGCTCTCGAGCCACAGGTCGTGCGGCAACCGGCGCGCCGTGAGCGGCAACAGGGCGTGATAGAGCAGCTGCCCGAAGCGTGGTCCGGCCCAGCCGAGGGGCAGCCCGCGATAGCACACACCGTCGCGGGTCTCGCTGCCGCCGTGCGCTGTCACGGTGACGACCGTGACCCGGTGTTCCGCGGCGAGGCGGCGGGCGACCTTGGCCACGAGCAGCGCGCCGCCGCCGTGGTAGTGCGGGTTGCGGATGTCGTCGAAGGTCGAGATCACCACGTGTTTCATGCCGTCGGTCGCCGCCCGGGCCCGCTGGTGCGTCAGCACCCACCGCATGGCCGCCGTCGCGACCGCGACCGGCGAACCGGCGGCGTCCACCATGTGCACGTACGGCAGCCGCGTGGCCCAGCGCCGGTAGCAGTCCCGCAGGTCCGCCAGCGGACCGGTCGCGTACTCGCCGTCGCGCTCGGCGAGCACCTCGGGCTCTGCGTCCAGGAGCAGGGTGACCTGCGGTTCCCGCGACAGTCGTGTGAAGGCGGCTGCCAGGCCCGAGCCGGGCGCGGGGTCGAACTTGACGAGCCCGTCGAGCGGGCCGCGATCGGTCACCACAGCGGTCGGCCGTCCCCGGGCGGAGAGGCGGGCCCGCACACCCGCCGCCGCCAGGCGGACGGCGAGCTCCGCCGCGTCCACCCAGCCATGCAGCCGGCCGGCCCAGGTACCGACACGCGTGACGATCGACCGGTGCTCCCCGGCGGACGCGGTGAACCGGAACCGAACTCTTCGCGGTAGTCGGCGGCAGACGACACAGCCGTAGCAGTACCGGTTCTCCACGGCGTATCCGTGGCTGCGCAGTTCTGTCGTCACTCGTTCGGCCAGGGACGTTTTCCCGGCGCCGTCCGGCCCGGTCACACAGACCAGCAGGGGGCGGCGGTTCATGGGACAAGCATCCTTCGCTTCTTGGCGACGACGAGCGGCACCCGTAGGGCGGCCTCTCGCGCCGCGACCCGTGTGCGTCCATGGCGCAGGAGATGCAGCGAGTGCTCCGCCCCCACACGGAGGGACGCGGCCACCGGAAGCGGCACCGGCAGCCTGGGCGGCGTCCCCCGGTCGAGTCGGCGCATGGCATCGATCGCGACGGCGAGTGCCCGAGACCCCCCGGCGAGCCATCCCTCTCGCGCGGCCTCCCGCCACGCGTCGGCCACTATGTCCGGCAGCAGCAGATCCCGTAGCGCGAACAGCTCGGACAGATCGAGTGAGAGGTTCTGGAACAGGCCGTGCGCCAGCCATATTCGCAGTTCGTCCGCCGGGTGCGGCACCAGCCAAGGCCCCCCGTCGGGCGAGGCCCGATCGAAGAGGCGGTGGGTGGCGATCACCGGTACACCGAACCACGACACGGCACTGTGCAAATGCGCCGCCGGGCCGCGGCGCGGTTCTAGCAGCGCCTTGGTGGAGCGCTCCAGCCAGTAGGTCGAACGGTAGGCATACCAGCCCTCCAGGGCGTCGCAGGCGGCCGCCCAGCACCCATCCGGCACCACCAGATCAAAGTTGCCGTACACATAGTCACCGGTCAGGTCCGCCTTGATCAGCACCGTGGGGATGTCCGCATCGTGCAGGCGATAGGTGACTTCGCACAGGTTCTTGCGGAACAGCTCGTTGGCGGTGTCGACCTCGGTGACAACATCCGCCAACTGCCGCGGATACGCACGCGCGAGCCGTCCCTCCACCTGGTTGGCGCGCGCGATGGACAGCGCACGCCGCAGCGTGGATTCGTCGGTCGGCCGCACTTCTCCTCGCCAGACGGCGTCCACGAGGAGACGGTCGGGTCGCTCGTCCACAGGACCGGAGTGCGCCACCGGGTGATGGTCTTCTGGTTGGTAAGTCATGGCTGTGCCCAGTTGGTTGGTGGTCATGGCAACACACTGTTCGACGACGCGGCCCGGCGGGCGGTGGTGATCCATTTCTGGCGGGCTCTCCGTTGGATCCGGTGCGCCTGAGTGCCAGAGAAACCGCTCCACTGCTCGTACGCCGATGACCGTCGCGGCGATCAGCCATACGAGTGGATACCGGTGCGTCAGCACCAACACCCCTGCGAGCAGCACCGGTTCGACCAGGGGCAAGCGGCGCAGGAACGCCATCCCCTGTCGGCGGATGAGCAGGTGGAGCAGCAGGGCGAGCGCCCCGGCGCTGCCCAGCGCCCCTCCCACGGCGAAGCCTCGTACGCCACCGATCCGCCAGCCGACCAGGAGAGCCGCGACGTAGCCAACCATGCCGACGACTTGGCGGCGTACGCAGCCGTAGTCGTCCACGGCCTGGAAAAAGGTGACGATCAGATTGATGGTGCCGAGCGTGAAACCCGTGACCGCGGTGAACGCCATCAGGGTGCTCATCATGCTGTAGTCGGCGGGGAAGACCGCGTTCAGCACGACGCCGGGCATGGTCGCGGCCGTCGCGGCGAATGGCACGGTGACGATGAGATACATCCGCACGGCGCTGCCGCTGAGTGAGCTGCCTGCCCGCCGCCGGGACAACGCCGGAAAGAAGGCCATGGACACCGCGGCAGCCACGAACAGCGGCACCCGGGAGAGCGTGACGCTCGCCTGGTAGCTCGCCGCGGCAGGCCGGTCGGTGGGCAGCACGGTCACCAGCACGACGTCGATCGCGGCCATCAACGCCACCAGTCCCTGCAGCCGGGCGATTCCGAGCGCATGCCGCCACAGGTCCCGGTTGGCCGACGCACTGCGCCAGGGCCGACCACTGCCCGGGGGCAGAGTCGGCCACCACAGCAGGAACGGCAGGACGCCGATCCCGAAGGCCGCCACCGCACCGGTGGCGCCCAGCCCGAGGGTCAGCACGAGGAAGACGCCACCCGCCGCCTTCATCACCACTTCTGCCATCTCCAGCAGCGACAGCGTCCGTAGGCGCTCCTCGCCCTGGAGCCAGCCCACAGTCACCGTCCGGACATAGATCAACAGCGTGCACAGCGCCAGCACCAGAGTCATGGTGCCTCCGGCGAAGCGGGTTGCGATGGCGGCGACCAGACCGCCGGCGACCAGACCGCCCGCGGTGCTCGTGATGATCGCGAACCGGCCCGCGTCGCCTCGCTCGGCGTCCGTCCGGGCGCGGACCAGTGCCTGCGCCAGCACCCACGGGACCGTCACTGTCGCCACAGTGACCGCGCTCAGCAGCAGCCACTGGCCCGCTACGAACCGGGCGTACGAGCCCACGTCCAGCAGCCGGGTCATGAGCAGGGCGTATCCGTAGTTCACAACGCCCGTGAGGAGGGCGGCCGCGGTGAACCAGCGCGCCCCGTGCACCGCCGTCAGCGTGTCCGGGCCGGCTGCCGACCGCTTGCTCGTGGCCGTACGGAAGGCGGTCATGCGGGATCCCGCCCTATCAGGCCCCCGCCGCGCCACAAGTCGGTCGGCGTGGGCGTCGCCCTCGGCGTGCCCACATCACTCACATCCGGTCGTACGAGCTCTTCTCGCCGGCGCGCCAGCCGGAACGCGGCCTCGACCACGCCCAGCCGTCGCAGCGCCTGGGCAGCGCGGAGCTCGTCGCAACCATGCAGCAGCAGGCGGAAGGAGTCGCCCCGTCGGCTCCACCGATCGGTCTCCCGCAGGACGGTGTTCAGAGCGTGCTCGACGTCGTCGCCGTTCTGGGCGCTGAACTGCGAGATGACAGCAAGATCGCTGGTCCGTCGGCGTGATCTGCGGTGCCGGTGAACGCGCCGGGACTCCTCCAGCACCACCTCGGCGAGGCGCTCGGCGCTGTCGTCCCAGGAGAACCGCGCGCTCCAGGCACGGCAGCGCTCCGCGGTCCGATCGCGGGTGTCTGCGTCGCAGAGCTCCGTGAGAGCAGCAGCGATCCCTTGGGACAGTGGCACTGAGGTGGGTATCAACCAGCCGTTGTAGCCGTGTTGGACGGCGTCGCGCAGGCCGGGGACGTCAAAGGCAAGCGCGGGTGTGCCCATGGAGTTCGCCTCGATGACGGTCAGACCCCACCCTTCGGCGAAGGACGGCACAACCGTGAGCCATGCCGTGCCGAGCAGGGCTCGCTTCTCCTCCTCGCTGACGTGGCCGTGGAACTCGACGGCGGCATCAAGACCGAGCGCGGAGGCCAGGTCGCGCAGGCTGGGCAGCTCGGTGCCGTCGCCTGCCAAGTCGACGCGCAGATCGGGCCACCGCCGTCGCAGCTCAGGAAGGGCCCGCAGCAGAAGGTCTACCCGTTTTTGGGGTGTCATCCGGCTGACGACGGCGACGGTCGGCGTCGCGGCACGGGCAACACGTGCGGCATACGGCCGGGGGCTGCCGTTGGGCACGAGGTAGATCGGGTTGTGAAACCCGAGCTCCACGCGTACGCCCTGCCGCGTGGATGGTGAGACGACGACGACGGCACGCCCGCGGTAGACCCAGCGGCTGATGTGCTTCTCCAGCAATCGGCCTACGGCGTTCATGGGCCACGGAAAGAACAGGTCGAACTGCTTCTGGTGGATGTGGTGGATGACGCAGATGTTCGCGGTCCAGCGTGGTGTGAACAGCGGTGAGAAAAAGGGGATGCCGTTCTGGAAGTCGACGACCGCGTCGTAGATGTGACGGTTCCTCAGGATATGGGCGGCCGCGGCGAGATAGACCCCGAACGTGCCGCCGTCGCGCAGTACGCGCACCCCGTCGACCGACTCGCCCGCCCGGGAGCCGGGGAAGCGCGCAGCGAAGAGGGTCACCCGTGCGCCCGAGTCGGCCAGTCGTCGGGCGATCTCGAAGCAGTACGCCTCTGCGCCCCCGGCCTGCGGGTGGGCCGGGTCACGCCAGTTCAGGAAGAGGACGTTGGTGCGAGCAATGTGCTCGAGAGCAGTCATCGGGAATCACCGCGCGAGAGAGATACGGAGCACGTCCGCCATGGAGCGGATACCGTCGCGTCGGGCCGAGAACGTCGATCCGGGCACGTCCGACCAGGAGACGGGTACCTCGGCGACCGTCCCGCCGGCCTGCACCAGCCGCGCCAGCAGTTCCACGTCGAAGGCGAATCCGTTCACCTGGCAGGTCGCCGCCACGTTCTGTACGAGCGGTCCGTCGAAGAACTTGAAACCGCACTGGGTGTCGGCGATGTCCGGCAGGGAGAGCCGCGCCAGCCTCCGGAACATCCAGCCGCCGCACCGGCGCAGCGCGGTCTCCTGCTCACAGCGGGAGCCGGAGATGTGCCGGGAGGCGATCACCGCCGCGTACCCGTCCCTGAGCAGCGGGAGCACCTTGTCCAGGGTCTCGATGGGCGTCGCGCTGTCTGCGTCGACGAAACCGATGAAACGCGCTGCCGAGGTGACGATGCCCCGTCGGACGGCGGCGCCCTTGCCGTGCTCACTGCAGCCGATCACATGGACCGGAGTCACGGGGTTGTCGAAGCGCTCCGGCACGTCGATCGTGCAGTCCACGCTGTCGTTGTCCACCACGACCACCGCGGACGACCAGGGCTGTCCGGCGAGGTAATCCACCGCCGCCGCGATGGTGGGAGGCAGGCGTCGCTCCTCGTTGACGGCGGGAATGACGACCTCGAGTTCCACTGGGGGGCGTCTGAGGCACGGGGGAATGACGCCGTGTGGCTGGGCCTCACGCTTCGCCGGGCTTGGCGGCACGAGGAATACCACGGGAACTCACCTCCATCGCGGCAGTGGCTGCTGACGCAGGCAGTGAGGGGAATTGAGAGCGACAGCGGGAAGCAAACCGGCTGATTGCGGGGCAACCGGTGAAGCGGGCAACGAAAAGCGCCGCTGCACCAGAAGATTCACTTCCGATGCTGCGGCGCTGACGGGGCAGACCGGCGCGGCGGCGTGGCCGCCTTCTGAACCGCCCTCCGGGCCGTCGCTGCGACGGCCTCCTGCTCGCCGGGCAGCAGTGTGGGTACGCCGACGCCGGGGTGCTGCGGTGCGAAGCGGCGCGCGACGGCGTCCCTGGGTAGCGGCGGTGACACGGTCCGACGCCCGACGCCTGGGATGGGCGCCGACCCAGTCGGGGAAAGTACGCGGAGCAGAGCGGTGCGGACCCTGGAAACGGGCAGGCCAGTCAGCAGCGCGCCTCAGTGGGTGCGGAGTGGGCTTGGAGGCCCAGCTGGGCTCGGCGGAATACACGAGATCCCCTCCGGTTCTGTGGGTCCCGTTCGGGGTTCGACCTGTCCCTCATCCTCACGGGCTTTACGAAAGCCAGTCAAGAGAATATTTACCATTTTGCTGTAATTTGGGCGTTTCGGCTTCGCCGGGCAGCACGCCCAGTGCAAGCGCAAAAGCCAGCCATCACGCCCTCCCGTGTTTACATTGTATACAGGCGGTTTTGCGTCGATACGCAACGAGGAGGCAGGGTGATGGTGAGGCCCCCCGGGCCGAGCCCCGCGCGCCGCGCCAGCGATCGCGGCCGCTACGGCAGGCTCAATCGTGAACGCGTCCTGGGCGCCGCCCTGGCGCTGGTCGATCGCGAAGGGCTCTCCGCGCTGAGCATGCGCCGGCTGGGAGCCGAACTCGGCGTGGAAGCGATGGCGCTCTACCGGTACGCGGCGAGCAAGGACGCCCTCCTCGACGGCCTCGTCGAAGCCCTGTACCTGGAACTCGAGGAACGCCTGACCGCCGAGGCGGAGGCCGTCGCCGATGGACCGTCGTGGCGCGCCGAACTCCACCGCATCGCCCGCGCCACCTACGAGGTCTGCCTCGCCCATCCCCAGGCGGTCCCGCTGCTCACCACCCGGATGCTCGCCGTCCCGCTCGCGCGGCGGCCGCTCGCCGTGCTCAAGGATCATGAGAGGGTCCTCGCGCTGCTCGGGGAGGCCGGGCTCGACGGCGCCGGTGCGGCGGCCGTGTTCCGGGCTTTCACGGCCTGGCTGCTGGGCTATGTGTCCGTGGAGCTGAGGCCGATGGTGGACAACCCCGACGAGCAGGATCCGGCGTTCCGTCTCGGTCTGCACCGCATGCCGCCCCAGGAGCTGCCCGGGTTGCGCAAGGCGGCCCCCGCCCTCACCGAGCCGGGCGGACCGGAGGGCCTTGCCGCGGGCCTTGACGCGCTGCTCGACCGGTTCGGGGAGATCGCCGGAAAGTAGGCCTCCGCCGGAACGTATTCTTCGACGGTGGCTGAGAACGAGCTCATGCAGCTTCCCGACATGCCGTTGCACGATCCGTTCATGGTCGCCGACCGGACGACCCGCACGTACTACCTCTACACCTCCAACGAGCCGTCCGTATCGGGCGTGGACGGCACCGGCACGATGGTCTACCGCAGCCAGGACCTACGGGACTGGACGCGCCCCGTGGTCGTCTTCCGGGCCGGTGAGCAGAGCGGAATCTGGGCGACGGACGGCGGTTGGGCGCCGGAGGTCCATGAACTGGGCGGCCGGTACTACCTGTTCACCACCCTCCACAACGAGGACAGGCCGCTGCCGGTGCCACCCGCCAACCAGTGGGGCACACCGTTCCAGCTCCGCAACTACATGCGCGGCACCATCACCGCCGTGTCCGACTCGCTGCTGGGCCCCTTCACCGCCGTCGACCCCGCACGGCCCACCCCGCCCGAGAACCTGATGACCCTCGACGGCACCCTCCACGTCGACCCGTCCGGTCAGCCCTGGATGGTGTACGCACACGAGTGGCTGCAGACCATCGACGGGACCATGGAGGCGATCCGGCTGGCCCCGGACCTGACGGGAACCGTCGGAGATCCGGTCTTCCTCTTCAAGGGCTCGGACGCGTTCTGGCTCGGCGAGCAGATCCCCGCCGGCGTCCCGGCCCAGCTCCCGCCCTACATCACCGACGGGCCCCAGCTGTACCGCACGCCCGACGGATCGCTGCTCATGCTGTGGTCGACGTACGAGAAGAACCTGGTCGGCAAGGACGGCACCGTCAGCGGCGGCTATGTGCAGACCTACGCCGTCTCCGAGTCCGGCGAGATCACCGGGCCCTGGCGGCAGCAGCGGCCGCTGGTCCGGGACGACAGCGGTCACGGCATGCTGTTCCACACCTTCGACGACCGGCTGATGATGGTCCTTCACCGCCCGTTCGAGAACGCACGCGGGAAGTTGTACGAGATGCTGCTCGTCGGCCATGAGCTACGGGTGCTGCGGCAGCGGACGGATCTCGACGGCGGTGGATGACCGCCGAGAAAGCAGCAGCCGGGCCCGTCAACCGCCGCAGGCCGAGCGGATCTTGTAGAACGTGCTCAGATACTTCGCGTGGTACGACGCACTGACGATTCGCACGATCGCCTCGTCGGCCGAACGCAGCGACGACCCGGCCAGATTGGCACTGCCCGTGTAGACGCGCGGTGTGATGCTGCCGCCGAAGTCGCCGTCGATCAGGATCTCCTTGTTGTGCGGACGGACGTCGATTCCCGGGCCGTTGGGAATGCGGCACCTGCGGTGCTGGATGCCGGCGGCGGTCAGTTTGTTGGTGATCTTGGAGTCGGTCTCGGCGTAGATGATGTCGATCCAGCAGCCCGCGCCGCGCAGTTGGGCCAGCTTGTCGGCGACCTGGATGCGCGAGCCGTAGAAGGCGTGCACCACGATGCGGATGTCGGTCTGGTGCCGTTTCCCGTCCGTGCCGGTGTAGGCGCAGCTGACCTCGTTCAGCGCGTTGACGATGGTGTCGGTGGCCGGATTGTTGTACGAGGCGTCGCCGCGCGGGAAGAAAAAGGCCCGGTAGGTCGAGCCGGTCGGGGTGGAGAAGTACACGTGGTTGTTGCCGCCTGAGAGGTAGCGCCCAGCGCGCTGCTTCTCGTGGTAGGACGCGTAGGCGTCGTACACGGTGGGGTTCACGAAAGTCACGGCGTCGTTGAAGGACTCGACTTTGTACCAGTCGGAGAGGTTCGAGGAGGTCTGGAAGACGACCTTCGAGTAGCTGGTGCCGTCGTCGAAGGGCCCGATCCTGGAGAAGATGAAGTACTTGTTGTGGTTGTAGGCCGGTGCGGGCGGAGCGACACTCAAGCAGCCGCGCACCACGTCGTCCACGCCGTCGTCGTCCTCGAATTTGTCGTCGCAGACGACGATCCAGGAGCGGGCGGCGTCATTGTTTCCGAGGCCGGCTTTGAGGGCCTGGTAGACCGGGTTGTCGTACGCGACGCCTGCGGCGCCCTCGTAGGTCGACTCGTCGACGATGAGCTTGACGTTGACGCCGCGCTCGTCGGCAGCGAGCAGCGCGTCGGCAACCTCCTGGTCCTGGAATTCGTACATCGAACCGCGGATCGTGGCACCGGCGGGCGTCGCGTCGATCAGCCGGACGAGCTGGGTGAAGATCGCCTTCTGCTGTTCCGGCGTGCCCAGCGGGTCGTTGAACACCGGTCCGTTGATGACCGGCTTCGTGAGTGCGGCAGCGGGTGTCGCGCCGCCGACCAGGAGGGCGGCCACCAGGTACAGGACCACGGCGACTGGCGCCAGCACACGGCGGGGGCGAGCCGCCCGCGGGCCCACGGTCGGACGGGTCATCTTCGCCCTTTCCTCGAACGTCGGGAGGAGCACGGAAGTGGCGAGATCAACCCTGTGCATGGAGAGGTCACTTTGTGTGGCAGCGGTCCCGCGAGCCGTTGGTGAGTCCAGGCATTCGGAGCATCGGGGAGTTATACGGATGCTGGGCGCACCCGGCCGCGAAGCCCATCCGCAGTGCACAGCACGGGTGGCCGTCCGGCGGCGGCACCGGACGGCCGCACGTGTGAGAAGCGCCGTCAGCTCTTGCCGAGGAGCCGCCAGATCTGGTTCCTCTTGTTGTTCAGTGCGCTCGCCGGGTCACAGGTCCACTGGTGGATCAGCGCGCCTGCCGTGGTCGAGACCCCGCTGACGTCGACGCACTTGCCGCTGTGCACCGCGACCAGTTGGTAGTCCTTGCTGTTGCCCAGCGCGGTCACCGGGTTCAGGGTGAACATCTGGTTCGTGGTGCCGCTGCAGGTCCACTGGATGACGGCCGCGCCGTCGGCCGTGGAGGCGCCCGAGACGTCCAGGCACTTGCCGCTGTGCTCATTCACGATGGTGTAGGTGTTCGCCCGGCCGGCGACCGGCTTGAAGTCCAGCATCTGCTGGTAGCCGCCCTCGCAGGAGTACTGCTGGTACTGGGTGCCGTCGGCGGTGCTGAGGTTGGTGTCGTCCAGGCACTGACCACTGTGCTGAGCCACCGCGACGGTGGAGACGGTCGTGTTCGACGGCGGCAGCAGCGTGACCGTGTAGCCGTCCGCGGAGTCAGTCCACGGCACGCTCACCGAAGCCGAGTTCCCGTTCACGGTCAGGGTCTGGTCGGAGACCGTCACCGGACCCGTCACCGCGCCGCCGCCGTTGTTCGGTATGCGCTGGACCATCGCGCGGACCCGGCCGTTCTCCACGACCGAGGTGGTGTCGAGACGGTTGAGGCTGACGGTGACATTGCCGGTGTTGCCGTTGCTGCCCAGCAGGATCTTCGCGTTCCGCGCGGAGTTGTCCTTCGTCGCCAGCCCGTCGGTGTTCGTACCGGGCGTGAGGTTCACGATGTTTCCGGTCTGGGAGCCGTAGTACCGGTACAGGAACCACTCGCCGAGCGGCAGGTACTGGCCGGAGCTGTTCTTGGTGAGCAGGTTCGCCTCGAAGTCGTGCAGGTTGGCACCCCACGCCCAGTTGGCGCGCAGGCCGTCCGCTCCGGCGCGCTCCAGACGGGAGATGTACCAGCCGCCGCGGCCGGGATTCTGCTCGTTGCTGGCGCCGTACTCGTTGATCTGGAAGGGCCGGCTGGTCGTCATCGACCGCGCCGACAGCAGGGTCTTGAGGGAGTTGCTGTGCGCGACCGGGTCCCCGGGCAGGTCGTGCCAGCTGTAGATGTCCGGCTCGACCTTGTTCGCCTTCACGTAGTCGAGGTACGTGGTCCACCAGCCGTTGTCCACATTGGGGTGGCCGCAGGTGCTCGCGCCGACGACGACGGCGCCGGGGATGGCGGCCCGGATCTTCTGGTAGGCGCGCTTCCACATCTCCAGGTACTGGGGCATGCCGGAACCCCAGAACCCTGGGCAGTCGGGCTCGTTCCAGACGTCCCACTCGATGTCGGTCATGCCCGCGGCCTTGACGTCGCTCAGAAGGCGGTTGTAGAAGGCGTCGAAGCTGGACCAGTCGCCGTTGTCACCGGGGAAGGTGGGCGTGGTGGTGCCGTCGGCGCCCCAGAGGTCGTGCGGCAGGATGACGAAAGTTCCGCCAAGCGCCTTGGTGCGCTTGTACTGCGCCAGGGTGGAGTTCCACCGGCGGTCGTACTTGCCGGCGACCCAGCCTCCCGGGCTGTCCAGCTGGGCGCCGCCGGCCCGCTCCAGCTTCCACTTGATGTCCTTGTAGAAGTGGTCCTGGGGCAGCGAACCGTTTTCGGTCATCCCGTACAGGGTGCCCGAGGCGTGGTACGTGGGAGCGCCCCCGGCGACGGAGAAGTCGACGGCGACGGTGGTGTCCGCGGCCTGTGACGGGCCGGCGGGCACCAGGGTGGCGGCCAGGGTGGCCAGGAGGACGGCCGCGGACGAGATGGCTCGGCGTCTGGTGCGCGATGCGCGTGCGGGCGGTGCGGAGGAGAGCGACTTCATTGTGCGGCTCCTAACAGGGTGGGGGAAAGGACCGGGGACTGAACGGCCCCCGGAGCTCGCGTAAGGCAGCCGGTCAGCGGCCACCCCGGTGTGCGTGTGCTTCGGCCAGCAGGAGGTAGCTGCTGGCGGTCCAGGTGTAGGCGCGGTCGCGCAGGCCCGTTCCGGTGAGGGCGTCGAAGTTCTCGGCGAAGCCGTGGGTCTCGCACAGGGCGCGGAAGCGGGCGCTGACGTCGTCGGCCAGCCGGTGGTGGCCGGCGCGCCGCAGGCCGTCCTCGACCAGGACGGTGGCGGGGGCCCAGATCGGGCCGCGCCAGTAGCCGTCGGCGAGGTAGTGCGGCGAGGTGGTCAGTTCGGTGGCCAGGCCGTACGGGGTGAGGTGGGCCTTGATGTGGTCGGCCAGCGCGCTGCTGATCTCACCGGGCAGGTGCTCGCCCAGCACGATGGGCATCAGGTCGAGGAGGCTTGCGCTGCTCCAGGTGTCCCCGCCGGCGGCTCCCCGGGCGACGAACCGTTCGCCGGTCCACAGCTGGTCGAGCAGCGCCGTCTGTGTCGCCTCGGCCGCCGCCGTCCATCGGCGCACCGCATCCACCTCACCCAACTCCCCGGCCATATCGGCGAGTTCGTGCAGCTGGAGGACGAGGAAGGCGGCCAGGTCGGCGGTGACGACCACCCGCTCCGGGTCGAACGTGGTGGCGTTGTCCCAGCCGCTGTCGTTGCCGTGCTGGTAGTAGGCCAGTTCGGCCCCCGGGGCTCGTCGTGCGGTGAGCCAGAAGTTCGTCCAGCGCTCCAACCGCGCGTACACCTGGGCCAGTTGGTCCCGGCCAGGAGGCATCGGCAGACGGCGGCGCAAGCGGCCGAAGGCCCAGCCGTGGATGGGCGGCTTGACGAAGTTGTACAGGACCTCGGAGTGGGTGACCGAGTCGGGCAGGGCGCCCGCGGCGTCCTGGTGGTCGAAGGGCAGGTGGAACTGGTCCAGCGCCAGCTCCGGCGAACCGGGCGCCAGGACAAGGGCGTTGAAGCAGTGGTCCCAGCTCCACACCTTGTCCATCCAGTGCTTGGACATCAGCACGGCGGGCCGGGTGACCAGGCCCGTCGGCCGTACGGTCGCCGACCAGAGGACGTAGGCGGCGAGTTCGGCGGCCGGTGTGGCGGCCGAACGCCAGGGGGCCACCGCGTCGACGAAGTCCGCGAAGGCGCCCTGTGCGCTTGCCACGACCTCGTCGAAGGTCGCCGAGGACGTGTACGGCGGGCGGGCGGTGTCGAGTTCCTCGACTGCGATCTCCCAGCTGCCGTCCCCGTCCTCCGCGATGGCCAGGCCGCGGTCGGCACTGCCCAGGGCCTGCGTCCCGGCCGCCTCGGCAAGGGAGCCTGCCAGCACGGTCACGCGGTACCGGCGCCCGGTCTCGTACGACGTGAAGACGTGCGCGCCCGCCGCCGGATCGTGGAAGAAGTACGTCCCGCTGAACGGCGTCAGTGCCTGGGCGGCGGCGAACACCCCGATGTTCAGGCCGCTCCCCCGCAGACGTACGGTGTCCGGCGACTCGTAGGCGAGGTCGACCCGTCCGCTCGCGCCGAACCAGCGGAGCAGGCCCGGAGTCGCCTCGACACGGGTCGCGGCGCGACCGCCGTTCGCCGGGTTCAGAGGGACAAGGCGCAGGACGCCGTGCATACCGTTCTGGTGCGAGACGAGGTGGAGATCCTCGGCGTACGTCTTCTCCGCGATCACGGGCGAGATGTCGAACCAGGATCCGTAGGTACTGAACGGAATGTCCTGGACGGAGAAGGCCGGGCCGGACGGGGCGGCGGTCATGGTGGCGTGACTCGTTTCTGGGGGCAGGGGCAGCAGTCGACCGACAACTAGCTGATTTCTGTGGCGGGTTGGGGGGGCTCAGTCCTTGACGGCGCCTGCGGTCACGCCGGCCGCGACGTACCGCTGGGCGAGAACGAGAATCACCGCGGCGGGCAGCGAGGCGACGACGGCGGTGGCCATGATGGCGTTCCACTGCTGGTTGTTGTTGCCGATGTAGTGGTAGATGCCGAGGGTGATCGGCTCGTGGGCGCCGCCGTTGACCAGGGTGCTGGCGAAGACGAAGTCGGACCAGGACCACAGGAAGGCGAACAGGGACACCGTGACGACGGCGTTGCGGCTCATCGGCAGCACCACGGACCAGAAGGTCCGCAGCGCCATCGCCCCGTCCATCTGCGCGGCCTGGAGCAGTTCGCCGGGGATGCCCGACATGAACGCCGTGAAGATCAGCACCGCGAACGGGACGGCCAGGGTGGAGTCGGCGACGATCAGGCCGGAAACGGACTGGAGCAGCCCGAGCTGGAGGTAGATGGCGTAGAAGCCCATCGCCATGATGATCCCGGGGATCATCTGCGCGGCCAGCAGGACGAAGCCGAGGATGCCGCCGCCGCGCGGGCGCAGCTTGGCCAGCGCGTAGCCGGCGGGTGCGGACAGGAGCACGGTCAGCAGGACGGTGCCCAGGCCGATGACGAGGCTGGTGCCGAGGTAGGGCAACTGCTCGTCCAGGACGGTGCGGTAGCCGGCCAGGGTGCCGTGCAGCGGCAGCAGGTCCGGTGGGCTCTTGCGCATGTCCTGGTCGCGGGTCAGGGACACGTTGAGCATCCAGTACACCGGGAAGAGCATGATCGCGGTCAGTACGACGCCGAGCGTGGTCTTCACCCACGTACGCCTGCGGATGCGGCTCATGACAGGGCCTGCTTTCTCTGCACCCGGACGTAGACCAGGCCGAAGACGAGCGCGGCGACCACGAGCAGATTGCCGACGGCCGCGCCCGGGCCGAAGGCGGGGAGCAGGTTGCCGAAGCCGAGCTGGTAGGACCAGGTGGCGAAGGTGGTGGAGGAGTCGGCCGGGCCGCCCTTGGTCATGATCCAGATGATGTCGAAGACCTTGAGCGTGTAGACCAGCCCCAGCAGCAGGGTGATGGCGGAGACCGGGCGCAGCAGTGGGAAGGTGATGCTCCAGAACCGGCGCCAGGCGCCCGCCCCGTCCAGGGCGGCGGCCTCGTACAGGCCGGCCGGGATGGACTGCAGACCGCTGTGGAGCACGACCAGGTTGAACGGGACGCCGATCCAGATGTTCGCGATGATCACCGAGGTCAGCGACCAGGACGGCGAGGTCAGCCAGTTGACCGGCCCGATGCCGAGGGCGTGCAGGGCGGCGTTGACGATGCCGGAGTCGGTGTTGAGCATCCACGACCAGGTGGACGCCGACACGATCAGCGGCAGCAGCCACGGTACGAGGAACAGGGCGCGCAGGGTCGCGGAGAGCCGGAAGTGCTGGTTGAAGAAGACCGCGAGGGCGAGCCCGATGGCGTATTGGAAGACCAGGCAGACGGCGGTGAAGAGCGCGGTGTGCAGCAGGGCCGGGGTGAAGGTCGGGTTGTCGAAGACGGTGCGGTAGTTGGCGAGACCGGTGAAGGGTGCGTCGCCCTGGACGAAGGAGCGGACGGTGTAGTTGCGCAGGCTCAGGTCGATGTTGCGGTAGAGCGGATAGGCGTAGAAGAGGGCCAGGTAGAGGGTCACCGGGGCGAGGAATCCCCAGGCGGCCCACTGAGTGGAGGCGGGCCGGCGATGCTTGCTGGTGCGGGGCGGGGCGGCGGTGGCCGCCCCGTTCCGGTCGTCCGCGGGCCGGTGGTCCGGCGGACGGTTCGTCTGCTTCAGCTGCTTCATCGGGCTCATGTCACTTGGCCGCGGACTGCGCCGAACTCAGCGCGTCCTTGGGCGACTTGGAGCCGCTGAGGGCGGACTGGACGGCCTTCCACATCTGCTCGGAGATCTTGGGGTACTTGGTGCCCAGGTCGTCGCTGGTGCGGCCCTTGGCGGCCTTGACGGCGTCGACCCACGGCTTCAGCTCGGTGTTCGCGGCCACCTGCTTGGCCTGGACCTCGCTGGTGGGGGCCACGTAGGACAGCGTGGTGTCGGTGTTGTAGAGGTTGTCGCCGCTGGTCAGACAGGTCACCAGCTTCTGGGAGGTGGCATAGCGGCCGCTGTCCTTCTGGACCGGGACGGTGACGAACTCACCGCCGGTCGGAGCCGCCGCGCTGCCGCCGGTGGCCGCGGGGATGGGCAGGACGCCGTAGTCGAAGCCCGCCTTCTTGGCGTTGGCGAGCTGCCAGGTGCCGTTCTCGCTGAAGGCGTAGTCGCCGCTGGCGAACTCCTGCCAGCTGGTGGTCTGGGTGTTGTTGAGGACCGAGTTGGGGGCGTAGCCCTCCTTCAGCCAGTCCTTCCACAGGGAGAGCGCGGACACGGCCTGGGAGGAGTCGAGTTCGGTCAGCTTGGCGCCCGAGCCCCAGAACCAGGGCAGGAACTGGAAGCTGCCCTCCTCCGTGCCGATCGCCGAGAAGGTGATGCCCTTCTTGCCGGCCTTCTTGACCTTCGCAAGGGCCGCCGTCAGCGACGTCCAGTCCTTGATCGAGGCGACGTTCACCCCGGCCGCCTTCAGCACCTTCTTGTTGTAGTAGAGGGCAAGGGTGTTGGCGCCGATCGGCGTGCCGTAGGTCTTGCCACCCGACTGGCCGGCCGCGAGCAGGTTGGGGTCGGCCTTCGAGGTGTCCAGCTTGTTGTCGTCGGTCGTGGTGAGCACACCCGCCTCCGCGAGGGTGGACACCACCGGGTTGTCGACGATGAGGACGTCCGGCGAGTTGCCCTGCTGCGCCGCAAGCAGCGTCTTGTTGCCCAGGTCGCTGGTGTCGAACGCGGTCCGCTTGACCTTCACGCCGGCCTTGGTGCCGCACTGGTCGAGCAGCTTCGCCCAGTCCGAGGTCTTGTCGAACTGCGGGTACGGGTCCCAGATCGTGTACGTGCCGCCGCCGGCGCCCTTGGTGTCGGTGCTGCCCGAGCCGGAGGAGCAGGCGGTGGCGGAGACGGCCACGGCAAGCGCGGTCACGGCCGCGGCGGTCAGACGGCGCTGTCTGGAGGAGCTGTTCATGGCGAGGGTTCCTTTGGTCTGGGCATGCGGGTGCCGAGGGCACGGGTGGGTGCGGGCATGGTTGGTGCAGGCCTGTCCCCTCGTCGCGAGGACAAGCGGGCAGGGCGAGGCAAGCGGGCACGACGGACGGCGCCTGTCGTGCGGTGCGAACGGCCGGTTGAGTGAAGTGAGTTGAGGAGTACTACGCGGGTGCGGTCAGGGCGCGGTGACGGGCCCCGTGCTGCCCCGCAGGGAGATCGGCGGTGCGAGGAGATGGTGGCGGGGCGGGGCGTCGGGGCGGTCGAGCCGTTCCACCAGCAGGTCGACGGCGCGCCGGCCCATCTCCTCGGCCGGTACGTCGGCGGCGGTGAGCTGCGGGTTCACCGTCTCCGCCCAGCGGCCGGCGACGACCCCGGTGACGGAGAAGTCGCGCGGCACATGGCGGCCGGCCTGGGCGAGCCCCCGGTACAGGCCGCCGAGAGCGGCCTCGTTCAAGGTGACCAGGCCGGTGGTGGCCGGGTCGTCGTGCAGGATCTGTTCCAGGCAGGCCTGCCCGGCTGCCGCGTCGTCCCCGCAGCAGTACGTCCGCACGGTCAGCCCGCGTTCGGCCGCGGCCTTGGTGAAGCCGTCCAGGCCGCGGTGCGCGGACTCGTACCCGGCCCGCAGCAGCTGCTCGGGCCGGTTGACGAAGGCGACCCGGCGGTGACCGAGGTCCGCCAGGTGATGGACGCACGCCGCGGCCAGCGCGGTGTGGTCCAGCCCGACCCACCAGCCGCTTTCCGGGTGGGCGGTACGGCCGATGGCGACGGAGGGGAAGTTCAGCTCGGCCAGGTGGTCGACCCGGTCGTCCTCGAGCCTGATCTCCATGAGGATGGCGCCGTCGACCCGCCGCTCCCCCAGCAGCCGCTGGAACGAGCGGTCGCTGTCCACGCCGCTCGGGGAGAGCAGTACGTCGTAGTCATGGGCCGCGGCGGCCTCCACCACGCTGCCGATGAAGTCGAGCTGCATTCCGGTGTAGTGGTTGCCGGCGGGTGGGAAGACGAGGCCGATGGTGCTGGTGCGGCCGTTGGCGAGGGCGCGGGCGCTGGCGTTCGGCCGGTAGCCGAGCTCGTCGATGACCTGCTGGATCTTCCGACGGGTGTCGTCCGAGACCGGGCGCTTGCCACTCAGTGCGTAGGAGACGGTGCTCCGCGAGACACCGGCCCGGCGGGCGATCTCTCCGATGTTCACGGGCGGCTCCTTGCTCGAACCCTGCTTGAACCGGTTCGGCTCCTCGGTGGACAGCGTATGCGCAAGCCGGTCATCGAACCGGTTCGCGTGAAGTGAAGGTAGGAACCTGACCGACGCCTGTCAACACCTCTGACAACACTGCTGCGGCCCGCCAGAAGGTCCGGATTTGTTGGTGCGGGAGGGATTGCTGGCCGGAATTCCCGGTGCTAGCTTCCCCGAACCGGTTCGATGACCGATCGGAGCCGCCAGTTCCGCCATCTGTGGGCGCACTCCCTTGCAGGTGGCGGCCTGGCAATCGAACCGGTTCGACGCATGCCGATACGCCGATACACAAGGATTGAGGACGCAATCCATGCCATCCGCTGACAGATCCGCCCGGCGCCGTGCCCCGGCCGCCATGGTGCTGGCTCTCGGTGCGGGCCTGCTGGCCGCACCGGCCGTCCCCGCGCAGGCAGCCGATACGCCCCAGCCCGCCGCCCACTACACCTTCGACCAGGACGACCTCGCCTCCGGCAAGATCACCGACAGCTCCGGCAACGGGCTGACGGCGACCCTGGTGAACGGCTCCACCGCCCGGTCCGTGGAAGGCTCGGACGGCGGCAAGGCGCTGTCCCTGCCCGGCGGGGCGCCCACCTCGGACGGCGCGTACGTCCGCCTCCCCCGCGAAGTGCTCGGTGACGCAAGCGACCTGACAGTCTCGGCCCGGGTGAAGTGGAGCGGCGACAAGTCGGCCTGGCAGCGGATCTTCGATCTGGGCACCGACACCGGCAAGTACCTGTTCACGACGCCGTACAACGGCAGTGTGCTGCGCACCGCCGTGACCACCGGCGGAGGGGGCGCGGAGGCGCAGGTCTCCGGGTACGCGCCACTGCCCGCCGACGGCTGGCGGACCGTCACCGTCACCCTCGACACCGCCGCCCACCGGGTCACCACCTACCTCGACGGGGTGGCGGTCTCCTCCGCCGCGACGAACGTCAGGGCCAAGGACCTGCTGGACGGGTCGGCCACCGCGGCCGGCTACATCGGCAAGTCCTTCTACCCGGACCCGCTGCTCAAGGGTGCGATCGACGACTTCACGGTCTGGCACTCGGCGCTCACCGCGGAGCAGGTGGCCGGTACGGTCGGGTCGCTTCCCACCCTCGATCAGCTCTCGCAGACCTCCTTCGAGGTCCGTACGACGACCGGGACGGCCCCCTCCCTGCCCGCGGCCGTCCGCTCCTCCTTCTCCGACGGCTACGACCGCGACACCCCGGTCACCTGGGACGCGGTACCGGCGGAGAAGTACGCGCAGCCGGGCACCTTCACGGTGGCCGGAACCGCCGCCGGACGCGCGGTGCAGGCGACCGTCACCGTGGTCCGCGAGGGAGCCCTGACCGTCGACCTCGGCTCGGACACCGGCACGTTCCACGGCGGTGCCTCCGGCACCCTCTACGGCGTGTACGGGCCGGGCGTCCCCACCAACAACCTCATCGAGGGCATGGGCCTGCGCACGGTCTCCACCAAGGCGCAGGACGGCCCGCAGCACCCCGGCGCCGACGCCCTGGACGTGGTCGAGCCGCTGGCCGACTCCACCGACGGCGACGTGTACATCTACATGACGGACATCCACCGCGGCTTCCCGTACGAGTGGCCCGGCGCCACCCCCGAGGAGAAGCTCAGGCTCTACGAGGAGAAGATCGCGGGGCAGGTCGACCAGGTGCTGCAGCTGCCGAGGCAGTACCAGGACAACATCGTCTTCGTGCCGTTCAACGAGCCCGAGGGCAACATGTTCGGCACCGGCGAGTGGAGTTACGACAAGGTCAGCTGGCTGAGCGACCCCAAGGACTACTTCGCCGCCTGGGACTCCGCCTACAGGCTCATCAAGGGCAAGATGCCGGACGCCCGGATCGCGGGCCCCAACACCAGCATCCTGTACGACCAGGTGAAGGGCTTCCTCACGCACACCCTGGCCGCCGGCACGCTCCCGGACGTCATCACCTGGCACGAGCTGAGCCACCCGGAGGCGGTGCGCGAGAGCGTCGCCAAGTACCGGGCCTGGGAGAAGGACCTGTTCAAGGGAACCTCCCGCGAAGGAACCCGACTTCCCGTCAACATCAACGAGTACGCCTTCAACTACCACACCTCCGTCCCGGGCCAGATGATCCAGTGGGTGTCCGCGATCGAGGAGTCCAAGGTGGACGCCGACATCGCGTACTGGAACATCGACGGCAACCTCTCCGACTCCGCGGTGCAGTCGGGCCGCGGCAACGGCCAGTGGTGGCTGCTGCACTCGTACGCCTCGATGAGCGGGCACACCGTGGAGGTGACCCCGCCGTTCCCCGGCCAGAACTACACCATGCAGGGCGTGGCCACGCTCGACGAGAAGAAGAAGCAGGCCCGGCTGATCTTCGGCGGCTCGACCGGCAAGGGACACATCACCTTCGCGGGCATCCCGAAGAAGGTCTTCGGGGACCGGGTCCACGCCTGGGTGCGGGAGATCGACTGGAGCGGGCAGATCGGCGACAACTCCGGCCCGAAGCTGCTGACGGAGACGAACCTGAAGGTCGGTGCCGACGGGACGGCCGTCGTGGACTTCGGCGACGGCACGCTGCCGAAGCTGAAGGAGTCCTCGGCGTACGAGATCGTCCTCAGCCCGGCCGGCAAGGCGAAGGGCACGCAGTCCGCGCCCGTGCGCTGGCAGGGGTCGTACGAGGCGGAGGACGCGGCCCACACCGGGGCCGGCTACTCCAGGAACGGCCCCGAGGGCTCGACGGCCGACGTGTCGAAGTTCTACACCTCCGGCGGCTACGACGTCGGCGGCCTGCGCACCGGGTCGGACGTCACGCTCGACTTCGCCGTGGACGTGCCTGAGGACGGCACGTACGACCTGAGCGTCTTCGCCAACTCCCTCAACACCTTCGACAAAGTGAGGGAGCAGGGCCCCACCAACGTCTTCCTACGGGTGGACGGACAGGCGGACAGCGAGCAGGAGTTGTACCTGCCACTCGGCTACAAGTGGGTCGTGTGGGACCACACCGACACCAAGGTGCATCTCACCAAGGGCAGGCACACCCTGACGCTCGCCGCGAAGAGCCTCGACGGCAAGCGCGCCACCAAGGGCGACGCCATCGTCGACCGCCTCACCCTGTCCCTGCCGGACCCGTCGGCGGCCACCGAGGTCCACGAGGGCGAACTGGCCTGGCTGGGCGGCGGGGCGCGCCCCGTCTACGACCTGCCGAAGGAGGCCGGAACCCCGGCCACGGGCTCGGGCGCGGCCCGGCTCGCGAAGGGCCAGACGGCCACGTTCTGGGTCTACTCCCCCGCCGACCGCGAGGCCACCCTCGACGTCGACACCCTCGGCGCAGCGGACGCACGGCTGTCGGTCAACGGGCACGAGGTCCTGCACATGACCAAGGCCCGGCACAAGGTCGCCGTCTCCCTCTCGGGCGGCATCAACAAGGTGACGCTGACCGGGGGTTCAACCACCACCCTCGTCGACCGGCTGAGGGTCACACCCACCGACGGTGCGCTCAGGACGCGTACGTACGAGGCGCAGGACGCCAAGCTGGCGGGCTCGGCCGCGCTGACCTCGCTGCCCCTGGCGACGGACGGTACGGCGATCACCGGGATCGGCGGCGACCCGGGCAACGGCAACACGGCGACGTTCTCGGTCGCCGCGGACAAGACCGGCCTGTACGCGCTGCGCATCCGCTACTCGAACCCCGAGCAGTCCGAGGCCACCCACTACAACCCGGACCCGCTGGCCCGCCACGCCGACATCACCGTCAACGGCGGCACGATGCAGCGCGTCAGCTTCCCGCACACCTTCCACCAGGACAACTTCTGGGAACTGACCGTCCCGGTCCACCTGGAGAAGGGCCGGAACACCATCACCTTCCGCTCCGAGGAACTGCCCAACTTCGACGGCACGACCTACGCCTCGGACACCTTCCCGGGGGTGCTGCTCCGCTCCCGCTACGCGCCGCTGATCGACCGGATCGTCGTGGCGCCGTATGCGCGGGAGGTGCGATGAGTTAGGCGCAGGGCGCCGCGGGCAGAGGCCCGGTTCCGCCAGGGGCGGCGGAACCGGGGCTTCGGCGTTTCCGAAGGGGCGCCGGTCGGCCGGGGCAGCGGCGCCGGATCGCAGACGGGCCCACGCCTGTGCACCGCCCTCCTCGCTGATGGATCGAGGTCAGAGGCGGCTCACGTCGTGCCGCGGACTTTCAGGCTCGGTGTCAGGACGATGGGGGGCGGCTGTTCACCTGCGAGGAGCTGGTCGACCTGGTGGATGGCCAGTTCGCCCAGCCGTCGCTTGTCGAGGTGGACGGTGGTCAGTGGCGGATCGATCAGATCGACGACGCTCAGCCCGTCGTAGCCGACCAGCGCGCAGTCGTCCGGCACGTGGACTTCGAGCCGGCGGGCGGCCCGGAGCGCGCCGATCGCCACCATGTCGTTGAAGGCGACCACAGCGGTCAGGTCCGGGTGCGCGGCGTACAGCGCCTCGAACCCGGCGGCACCCCCGGCCGGGGACTGCTCGGCCATGACGATCCAGTCCTCGTCGACCGGCAGCGCGTATTCGCCGGCGACTTCGAGGAAGGTCCGGCGCCGGACCAGCGGGGCGCTGAGGCACTCGCAGTCGATCAGGCCGATCCGGCGGTGACCACGGTCGACGAGGTGCTGCAGCCCGGCCCTGATGCCCGTCGCGGTGTCGATGTGGACCAACGCGTGGTGCGAAGAGTCCAGCCCGCGATCGACCAGGACCAGCGGCGTGCCGCCCAGGTACGGCTCGAGCTGCTCATCGGGATGGCTGATGTAGCCGACCAGGGCATCGACCTGCTGGCCGAGTGAGCGGACCAGGGCCAGCTCCCGGGACCGGTCGTTCTCGGTGCTGGCCACGAGCACCTGCCAGTCACGTTCGTCCGCGGCCGCGATCACCCCTGCCACGAACTCCGGGAAGAAGGGGTTGACCACGTCGGGCACGACGAGCCCGACGGATACGACGTCCGGGCGGACCAGCCCCCGGCCGAACCGGCTGGGCCGGTACCGCAACTGCCTGGCGACATCGAGCACCCGTTGCTGGGTTGCCGGGTCGATCTCCCCCTTGCCGTTGATCGCCCGGGAGACGGTCTGATGGGACACGCCCGCCGCCTGGGCGACGTCGCGGAGCGTGACGCGCTTGACGGTTTTCACACCCCGCGCCCGCTGGTCATCCGTTCCCCGCTGTCCGGCCACGCTGCCCACTCACTTCTGTTCCTGTGCCGCCCTGTGCCCAAGTCAATCAGGTTCACCGGGCTGCCGCGCCATCCCCCGTCCGGCGGCTGCCGTTGACGGACTCTCCTCCCCTGGGCAACAATCACGTTACCGGTCACGTTAACGGTAACGGAGCAAGCGAAGGAGAGCGCAGTGGCTTCATCGAGGGGCCCTCTACCGCACGAGCCCCACCCGGTGTTCCGTGGCGTGTTCAGCGGCTGGCACGCAAAGGCCGGCGCCTTTTCGGCACTGCCGGACGCACCTGTCGAGCCGGATGATCCGCAGCCCTGGTGGCGGCGACTGAAGGCTCGGCGGCAGAAGCCGAGCAGCGATGGATCTTCGCTCAGTCGGTACCCGGCGCGGCCCCGGGGCTGCCCTGCTCCCAGCGCGGACGGCCCGAGCTGACCAGAGGGTTCCGTGGTTCGACGCCGCGGTGCAGGTGCTGCTGCCACGGCCCTGTCCGACCGGGACCGTCACAGACCTTCGGTTCGAGTGCCCAGAAGAAGCGCCCGGCAGCGACCATGTACCCGAGGAGCACGGCCGCGCAGAACACGGCCGGTTCAGCCCAGCACACTCTCCGAGGAGCCCTGAGATGATCTTCATCACGGCGAAGTTCCGTGTCCTGCCGGAGCACGCGGACGACTGGCCGGAGATCGCTGCCGAGTTCACCCGGGCGACGCGCGCCGAACCCGGCTGCCTCTGGTTCGACTGGTCCCGCAGCGTCGAGGACCCGGCCGAGTATGTCCTCGTGGAGGCCTTTCGCGACGACGAGGCGGGCGCCGCGCATGTCGGTTCCGAGCACTTCGGGACCGCGCAGAAGACGCTGCCGCCCTACCTCGCCGAGACCCCGCGCATCATCAACGCGACGGTCCCGCAGGACGACTGGTCCCTGCTCGGAGAGATGGCCGTTCCTCGGCCCGCCGACGGGTGAGGGCCGGTCAGTTGTCGCCCAGCAGGTGACCGAAGCCGGTGAGCATGGCCCGTAGGCCGGTGTCGAAGGACTGCTCCGCGCGCGTGTGGTCGGTCGGCGTCCGATCGAGTACGGCACTGAGGTGCGGGGCTGTTTCGCGGGTGACGTCGGAGACCATGACCGGCGGGGAGACCAGGTCGAGGGCCGAGCCGAGGATGAAGCTCTCCAGGGCGGTGACCAGCGGCATGACCTGGGCTTCGGCGAACCCCGCGGAGAGCAGCAGCTCGGCGATCTTCTCGTACATGGCATGCATGAAGGGCTCGGCGAGCGGGGCCACGGCGAGGAGCGGCACCGCGCCGGGATGAGCGGCGAACGCGGCGAGGTAGGAGCGGGCCCAGGCCTCCAGGGCCTGCTCCCAGGGCTGGGACCAGTCCTGCTCGGCGCCGCCGGCGGTCAGCGCCAGCTCCTCGCGCATGAGGGAGATGATCTCGGCGCGGCCCGAGACGTGATGGTAGAGCGCCGAGGGAGCCACTCCGAGGGCGCGGGCCAGGGCGGGGATGGTGAGGGTGCCCTGCTCGTCGGCCAGGCGCAGTGCGGCGGCGCCGATGCGTCGCCGGTCCAGCAGCGGGGTGCGTGGCCGTGGCACGGCGACTCCTCGTCTCATGTGTGCGGGAGGGCGGGCCGCTCGGGCCGCCGTCTCCCAAACATTACCGAATGACTTTCAGTAAAACTCTTCCGCTCCGTTGCGGCGACGCCTACATTACCGGAAACCGAATGTCATTCAGTTAAGGGATTCGGACGTCGTACCAGGTCGCAGGAGGGCACTGCCACGCCATGCATGCAGACATCGTCTTCACCGGGGGAACCGTCCGCACCGGGGACACCGACGCCGGCTGTCATGAGGCCCTCGCCGTCACGGACGGCCGGATCAGTGCACTGGGTCCCCAGGCGCTCGCCCTGCGCGGTCCTCGTACCGCCGTGGTCGACCTGGAGGGCGGGGCGCTGCTGCCGGCGTTCGGCGACGGCCATGTCCATCCGGTGCTCGGCGGGCTCGGACTGCGCGGTGTGCCCGTCCGGGAGTGCGCGTCCGTCGAGGAGATCGTCGACGCCGTACGGCACTGGGCCGAAGCGCACCCCGAGGCGGAGTGGATCACCGGCGACGGCTTCGACCCCTGGCTGGCACCGGACGGGCTGTTCGACGCACGATGGCTGGACGCCGCCGTACCCGACCGCCCGGTGCTGCTGCGCACCTCCGACCACCACACGGCCTGGGTGAACGGCGAGGCCCTACGGCGCGCCGGGTACACCGCCGCCACCGCGGATCCCACGGGCGGTCGGATCGTCCGCCGGGACGGCAGTGACCAACCACTGGGCACACTGCGCGAGTTCGGCGCCCTGAACCCGGTCCTCTCCCTCGTTCCGGCGCCGTCCCACGCAGAGCACGTGGACGCCCTGCGCGAGGCCGCCGCCCGGTTCGCCGCCGCCGGGGTGACCTGGGTGCAGGACGCCCTGGTCACACCCGACCTCGCAGACGTCTGGATCACCGCCGCGACCACCGCACCGGGCCTGCCGGTCCGCGCCGACCTGTGCTTCCTGCTGGAACCCGACGGCTGGCGGGAGCGGATCGAACGCTTCACCGCCGACCGCGAACGGATCGAGAGCGCGGCGCCCGGACTTCTCTCCGCGCGGAGTGTGAAGTTCTTCGCGGACGGAGTGATCGAGGCGGGCACCGCCGCGCTGCTGGAGCCCTACGCCGACTGCCCCCACTCGCACGGTATGGCCACCTGGGCACCCGCCGAGCTCGCCGAGGCCGTCGTCGCCGTGGACGCGCTCGGGTTCCGGCCCCATGTGCACGCCATCGGGGACGGTGCCGTCCGTTCCGCCCTGGACGCCGTCGAGAAGGCCGACCGTGCGAACGGAGCCCGCGACCGACGCCCCGTCATCGCCCACGCCGAGCTGATCGACCCGGTCGACCTGCCCCGTTTCAAGGCCCTCGGCGTGATCGCCAACCTGCAGCCGCTGTGGGCGCAGTGCGACCCCCTGATGACCAGACTGATCCTTCCGCGGATCGGCACGGAACGCGGCCGGCGGCAGTACCAGATCGGCTCCCTGCTCGCCTCCGGTGCCCGCGTCGCGTTCGGCAGCGACTGGCCGGTCACCGCCCACGAACCACTGCGGGGCATCGCCACCGCAGTCACCCGCCAGACCCCCGAGGGAACTCCCGAGGGCGGCTGGCTCCCCGAAGAGCGGATCCACACCGCGACCGCACTTGCCGCCTACTCCGCGGGCTGCGCCCACCAGGCGTTCGAGGAGAAGGACTGGGGCGCGCTGCGCCCCGGTATGCGCGCCGACCTGGTGCATCTGGCCGCCGACCCGGTCACCACCGCACCGGCCGAGCTCGCGCACCTGCCCGTCCTGGGCACCTGGCTCGCCGGCCGCCGCACACACGAAGCCGGCATCTCCACCCCGTCGCGTGCCGCAAGAGGCTAGACGTACGGTCAGTACGCCGACGCCACGGCCGGCCCGCGGGTCAGGGGCACCTGCGCTCATCCCCTCGATCACACCGCCACCGGGAGACCTCATGACCGAGCCCCTCGCCCCCACCGCACCTCAGCAGCCCCCACAGACCGCCGGGACCGACGCGAGCAGCCACCTGCGGCGCGGCACGCTCGGCCTTGCCGACATCGTGTTCTTCGTGGTGGCGGCGGCCGCGCCGCTCACCGTGATGGCCGGTGTCGCACCACTGGCGATCCTCTTCGGCGGCATCGGCGCCCCGGTCGCCTACCTGGCCATCGGTGTCCTGCTGTGCCTGTTCGCGGCGGGCTTCACCGCCATGACGCCGTACATCCGCAACGCGGGCGCCTTCTACTCCTACATCACGCGAGGGCTGGGGCGTCCGGCCGGGCTCGGCGCGGCCCTGCTCGCCGTGTTCTCCTACAACGCCCTGCAGATCGGTGTGTTCGGGGCCTTCGGCTTCTTCGCCGCCGGCACGGCCGACGACCTGCTCGGCGTCGACCTGCCGTGGTGGGTCTACGCCTTCGCGGGCGTGGCCGTCGTCTGGTTCCTCGGCTTCCGTTCCATCTCTCTGGGGGCCAAGGTCCTGGCCGCGCTGCTGATCGCCGAGACCGCGATCCTGGTGCTGCTGGCGGGCGCGATCCTGATGAAGGGCGGAGCGAGCGGGCTGAGCCTGGCCTCCTTCGCGCCTTCCCACGTCTTCGTCTCGCAGATGAGCGCGCCCCTGGGGCTGGCCGTCGCCGCCTTCACCGGCTTCGAGGCCACCGCCATCTACCGGGAGGAAGCTCGCGACCCCGACCGCACCGTGCCCCGCGCCACCTACGTGGCCATCGCCTTCCTCGGCCTCTTCTACACGTTCGTCGTCTGGGTGATCGTGCAGGCGTTCGGCAACGACGGCGCGGTCGGCACGGCGGCCAAGAACCCGGCCGAGATGTTCTTCACCGCCATGACGCAGTACGTCGGCACCTGGGCCACCGACCTCCAGCGCATCCTGATCATCACCAGCCTGCTGGCCTCCCTGCTCGCCTTCCACAACGCCATCACCCGCTACGGCTACGCCCTCGCCACCGAGCACGCCCTGCCCACCCCTCTCGGCCGCATCCACCCCCGCCACGGATCCCCGTGGATCGCGGGCCTCGTGCAGAGCGTCCTGGCGGCAGCGACCGTGGCCGTGTTCGCGGCGATCGGCGCCGACCCGTACAACCAGTTCCTGCTGTGGGTGAACACCCCCGGCGTGGTCGGCATCCTCGTCCTGCAGTTGCTGGCGGCCTGCGCGGTCGTCGCCTTCTTCCGCCGCAACGCCCCGCAGCGCGGCGAGGGACGGCTGCGCACCCTGGTCGCCCCCGGCGCCGCCGCGGTCCTGCTCGCCGCAGCCACCGCTCTGGTCTGCACCCGCCTGAACCTCTTCACCGGCGCCGGCCCGGCCGTCAACTGGTCGCTGGTCGCCCTCACCCCGGCCGTCTTCCTCATCGGCGTCGTCCTCGCCGCCCGGATGCGCCGCACCCGGCCCGACGTCTACGCCGGGCTCGCCACCACCGACGTCGACTGAGCACGCCCGGCCGAGCCCGCCCACGACGGCGCCTGTCTGCGCTCCGGGGACGGTGGACCCGTAAGGGGATGGAGTGGGTCGCGTCGGCCTCGCCAGGAACGGTCAGGCGGACCGCTTCGCGCTGCTTCCCCTGCTGGTCCCCGTGCCGCTCCGGCCGGGCTTGGCGGCAGCGTTCTTCCTCCTCGTGGCCGTCTCTGTGCCTGCGGCCGGTTGCGACGACGCCGTCCGGGCCGGTGCGGTCGGCCACTTGAACTCGATCTCCAGCTCCATCTCCCCGTTGCCGACCTCGAGTTCCACCTCGCTGCGAAGGTCGTCGGGAATCCGCAGGCTCAGCGTCGCGGTACCGAGTTCCAGTTCGGCATCCCCGCCTTCTCTCAGCGCAGCCGCAATTGCAGTCAGCTGGTCGGCCGCCTCAATGCGTGACAGCGAGCTCTTCTGCTCGAACTTGAGATCCTTCATGAGCGTCTCCGATCCCGGACAAACGAGGCATAGCACTAATTCTGCGGCCATACCCGGGATCGGACATCCTCATCGGGAGGGCGAAAAGCCGGCACTCACGCAGCCGGCGCCGAACCGGGCGGAATCCGTCGTCGCCGCTGCCGAGGCAGCCCTCGGCCGGCAGGCTCCGGAGGACCTGGCCACGGGCCACGTCTTACCCGGCCGCCGTGCCTGCCTCGGCAGCCGGCGCCTCGATGGTCGGCTCCGGGGACCCGCACTCGTCCCCGCCTGCAGCGTCGGCGGGCATCCGTCTCAAAGGAAATGGTGTTCGGGATCCACGATGTACGTGAGGATCCCGTGCCAGCGGGAGTCGGGGTTTTCCAGGGCTGCGGGATCCACGGACATCATCGCGCTCCGGACTCGGGCCTGCGCCGCCTCGGGGTCGTACGGCACCTCGATCTCGCTTTCCCATTCCGCGTCGAAGTGCGGGCGTTCCCGTTGGAGGAGGTACAGGAAGTGCACGAAGGAACGGAGCGAGCTGTTCCAGAGGTAGATCTCGGAGTCGTCGGGCAGGCAGTAGACCTTGCCGGTGTCCGGGTCGAGGGCAATGCCGTCATAGGGGATCATGCCCAGCCCGATCCACTTGCCCGCCCCCTCCGGGACGACGGAGTAACGGTCGGCGAGCTTCTCGTCCCAGTCCTCGACGCGCCCGAACCGTTCCGCGATCCCGTCCTCCATGTCGAACCACGGATTGTCCCAGACCGGGATTCCCAGCGTTCCCAGGACTTCCCTGGCGTCGGGGTCGCCGACAGCGGGAAGGTTTTCTTCCGGGGCAACAATCAGTTCGGCCGGATCGAAAACAGTCTCCAGCATCTCACGGGTGAGGGCGGCGGGGCGATTCATACTCTTTCCCTGTCATTCATGGCCGATGCTCGGACGCGTAAATATATCATCTGCTGGCCTGCAGTTCGGGGAGATAGAATTGCATCTCGTCGTTCCCCGCGCCGAAACTGTGCGTCACCTCAGTGTTCGGTAATCTCTCCGCCATCCAGGCACTACAGTTCACCCCGGTATCGCATGGCGCTCTTTCGGTATAGAGCTGGGTTATTCTGTTTTCCTCCCCCTGTCTCAGGAACGGAGTACCAATCATGCGCTCGGAATGCCGGTACCCGTTGCTGCGCGCGACCAGTATGAAATCGCCCTTGCCGTTCGCGCCGTCCACCCTGGCCGCGGCATAGTTGTTGCTTGTGAAGTTCCCCTTCCGGTCCAGGCCGCCGTAGCCCTGGTCCGCGTGCCGGGCCATCTGGGTCGCCACGGAGAGGTCGGTGCTTCCCGCCGCCACCTGCTGCGACGACACCTGCGGCCGCGGAGTGTCCTTGCCCTCCTGGTCCGTTTTGAGCCGGGCATTCCGTTCTCCCAGCCTCGGGCGCCCGATGTTGGCCTCGTCGAGTCCCAGACGCTCCGTGTCCTCGGCCGTAAGCTCGGAATGACCACCGCCGGGATGCAGTCGGCGAATACTTCCGTCGTCGGCCATGTGGTAGACCGGCGTCTCACCCTTGGCGAGCTTCTCGATTTCCGCCGCGTGCTTGGCGTCCGCCTCGAGATAGTTGTGCGAGACTTTCTTCAGACGGGCGTGTGTATCGTGATAGAGGGCCTTGATGGATTTACCGGCGTCCTCGCCGAGCGTTTTACCCAGCTTCTTCGCGCCGTCCTCCAGCGCCGCGGTGATCTTGTTGGTCATTCGAACGTCATCCCGGCAGCCCGAATTCTGAACTCCTCCGCGTGCGCGGCGACCGTGCCGGCGTGTTTCTTCATCAGCTCGGCACGGTTCTGGAGTTCCTCCGGATGGACGGAGAACCCGGTCCCCGCCCCCTGGGCATCGGCCGTCACGCCGAGCGCGGACTCGGCGGTCTTGAACATCAAGCCGCTCGCCGCCCGCCCGACGACCTCGACCAGCGGGTTGACCGCGGCCTCGATGACCGCCCCGATGATGTATTGCTCCAACTGCTGCTCGAGGTAGTCCACGGCCTTTTCCGCCGCCTCCACGATCAGCACCTCGGCGGCCTCCGCCAGTCCGAGGGTGGCAACGGCGGCCGCCTGATCGGCCACGAACGATGCGGCCAGGACCACGAGTTCGGCGATGGCGGCCTCCTTCATGCCGACGATGACGTCGGCAGCCACGTCCAGCGCCGTGGCCACGGCGTGGCAGGCGGTCAGCAGCTCGGACATGTGGCCGTTCGACATCTGCCCCCACTTGGCGAGCAGCGCGTCGTAGGAGGGGCCCTGGTACACGTCGGCCATCTGCTTGATGGTGGCCGTGGAGTCCTGATGCGTCTCGTCCACTTTCGTGGCGAAGTCGCGTACGTGCTGGGCGAACTCCCGTACCTTGTCCTCGTTCACATTCGGCCAGTTGACGCCGATGAACTGAAGCAACGAGACGACTTCTTCGGGTAGTTCAATCGCCAAGTTCCTGCTCCCCCGTCAAGTCCACCAAGACTCAACCAGGTTCGCGCGCGACCTGATCGTTCCATGCCATGACGGGGCAAAGGTTCGACAATGAAAACACTCCCCTCCCACGGGACCAACGCCGTATCAGGCTGCGGGAGGGCGTTGGCTCCACAGCCGCTCGGCGTCGAGACTCAGTGCGTAGGAGCCCTCGCTGCCCCCGATCGTGAGGACGAGCCGGGAATCGGAAGGGGCGGGCTGGTCCGCGACAGCCGGCGGAGGGGTGCAGGCGAGGGAGGAACACGGCAGGAGGAGCGGGAGGGCACGAACCCTGCCGGAAGGCAGATGCCACAGGTGAAGTGAGGCGTCGTTCCAGGCGACGGCGAGGAGAGGCCCGACGGAGGTCTGCTGGGCGGTCATGGCCGTGGCGAGGGCGGGCCGCTGCTCGACGGGGCGGGGCATGGGGTCTGCCGATGTTTTCCAGAGTCGTACCGTGCCGTCCATGGCCGTGCTCATCACCAGCGTCTGCCCGTCGCCTGGCAGGACCAAGCACGTGACCGCCGTGACGGGGGCCGAGTGCAGGACCCGTGAGAGGGGGGCGGTCTCACCGGCCTCCAGGCTCCATACGTGGACACTTCCCTCCTCGTCACCGAGCACGACGACCTTGCCGCAAGGGCTGTGTCCGAGGGCGCTGGGCCGCAGATCCGCATGTGCGAGACCGGCCCGGCCGTGGTGGGCCGCGATGCGGCCGAGGACGCCGCCCGGCTCCTCACCGACGGAGTGAAGAGCGCCGTTGTCGCCGAGCAGAAGCGCGCCGTGCTCGCCGCAGGCCGCCATACCGTCGAGGCGGGGCACACCGGCTGCGGTCCGCGGAACGGAGACGCGGTACGTGCCGGTTCCGGCGTCCAGTTCGAAGAGGCTCCCCAAAGGGTCAGCGGCCAGGATGGTTCCCGGCTTGCCCGGAACGGCCGCCAGGGCACTCACGGCCGTGGCCTGCCGGGCCCAGACGGCCGCCCAGGCGTGGTCTGCGAGGAGGGGCAACAGGTAGCGCGCGAGGAGGGGGCTGGACTCCAGGGCCGCCGCGTGGAGCACGGCCGCACGCTCAGTGGTCTCGTACCGCGCGTCCGAGAGATGCGGCGCCGCCAGCTTCCATGTCTGCCGAAGTCCTCGCGGAGCGGGAAGCCGCTCATCGGCCAGACACGCAGCCAGGGAAACCGTCGACCCGTGGACCAGGAATCCGGGGTCACTGACGAGCCCGACAACGGCGGGCTCAGGTTCGGGCGCGGTCAGTGCCCGGTCCAGGGCATGTTCACGGGCGGTCGCGGACGCCTTGTCCCATTGCACCCGCCCCTCAGGAGTGCGTGGCAGCAGAAAGTCGTCTTGCGCGGTCGCAGCCGCAGTCGCACCGGCGTCCTTGAACGGCTCATCGCCGACGTCGATGGTCGTGACGATCCCGGCGCCTGTCAGGCCGTCGAGGTAAGCGGTGTCGCCGACCTCGACGACGGCGCGGGTCTGCGGCAGCTCCAGAAGAGGTGCGAGAAGGTCACGGAACAGGACCGCCGGATCGGCCGCCGGGCGGTCGGCCGGACCACGACCGGACCGGTGCAGATCCACCACCAGCACGAACAACGGCCTCTGGTCCACAGCGAGCCGCTCGAGCAGCCGCTCCGGCGCGAGCGGCCCGTAGCCGAGTTGGCGCCCGAGTTCCCAGGCGACGGCGTCCGCGAAGAGCCCCTCGGCCAGGACCGTCGCGTGGACCGTGGTCGAGGGATGGCTCGCGGAGCCGGCGAGGAACCAGGCCAGCAACTGGCTCTTGCCGCTGCCTCGCGCGCCGCGCACCAGGCAGAGCCTGGACTTCTCCGGCGGTGCGCAGGCCGCCCACTCGAGCAGGGCCGGCCCGTGGGTGGCGGTGACCCCGTCGGGCGGCGGCCACTGCGTGATGTCCGGGCCCGTGGACACCGGCGAGAGGCTCACTGTTGTGCCGCCGTGCCGTCGTCCGCAGTGCCGGCGTTCTCGCGCAGCAGGCGGAGGCCCTCCGCGCGCGAGTCGGCCGACTCGCCGTAGGAGAAGGTGTGTGTCATCTCTGCGTGCGGGAAGACCTCGGCCAGCCACATCGAGCAGTAGTGGCCCGGCATGAAGCAGGGCTGCAGGTCGGTGTGGATGCGCAGGACCTGCTCCGGACCGACGCCGGCGGCGCGCAGCCGGTCCCACAGCCGCTCTTCGGGGTGGGCGGCGATCGTGCCGGCCTGGGTGACGATCCGTTTGCCGTGCTCGGGGTCGACGTACTCGAAGGCCGCGTAGTTCTCCGCGCTCGCGGTGTCGCGGATGTCGTCCAGGACCCGGGGCCACCAGTCCTCCCGGTCGCCGAAGGCCGACGGGTCGCAGGCCTGCAGGCGTTCCTGAAGAGTCTCGAACGCCGAGGAGGCCACGGCCGGTTGGTCGGTGGTGAGGATGGCGCGCAGGGCGTCACCCAGTTCCAGGAGGCAGGAGGCGAAGGTCTGCGGGGAGGAGTTCACGAAGCGCCGCTCCTCGTCGTAGTCCAACAGCACCGCCCAGACAGCGCCGTGCGGGTCGGCGCACAGTTCGAAACCGCCGTCGCTGCCGAGCCGCGCCCAGGAGGCGCACTCTTCGCGGGCGACACGGCGCCCGGCTGCGGCGGCGTACGCGCCCAGCGCCACCGAGTCGGTGTCGAGCGTGGAGAAGTAGGGGCCGACCCTCCGCGGTACCGAAATCCCGGCGAGGCGCTGCGCGGCCAGGTCACCAGGCCCTTGGTCGCCAGTCGGATCGAAGGTCCGGAAGGTGGTTTCGTCGATCACCGGAGGTTGCTCCTTGGGCTCCGTACGCTGCGGGCTTGTCGGTGTCATCCGCCGGGATCGGCGCGACCGTCAGTATTACTCCAATCGGGGTTCTCATCGAACCAGAGGGCGGAGGAGTGGCTCAACGCGGCGCGGTCGCCGGGCCCCTGTGCCGTCGTGGTTCCGGGTTGGTGCGGTCGTGGCGGCGCCGCCCATTGCGCTCGAACCACGGGACGGGCCTCGTGAACAGAGGCAAGTCGGCTGTGGGACAAGGGTGTCAGACCCGGCGGTTACGCTGCCGTTCGCCGCGGCATCAGCCGTGGCGTGCCGGTCCACCAGGAGTCCGAGATGGCTCGTACCACCCCGCCGCGTCCCGTCGACGTGGAGCTGCTGTTTCCCGAGGTCGCCGCCTACCGCAAGGACACCGTCCGGCTGCATCCACGAGCAGGCGATCCCGGCCCCCGGGACAGCTCGCTGGGCGGTCCGCTCCTGTGGCCGCGGTCCCTGCCATGGCCGCACTGCGACGAGGACCACGGGCAAGTCGGCCCTGAAGCAGGGGTGATGCCCCTGGTACCGGTGCTTCAGCTGTTCGCCACCGAGGTGCCCGAACTGCCGTTCCCGGCCGGCACGGACGTTCTGCAGGTCCTGTGGTGTCCCTTCGACCACGGCGACATGCCTCGGCCGGAGCTGTACTGGAGGGACAGTTCCACGTGTGACGGGGAACTCGCCGCGCACCCCCGGCCGGAGGGCGCCGAGGAGGACTATCTGCCCGTCCCGTGCGTTCTGCACCCGGAACGGGTCGTCGATTACCCGGGCTGGGATCTGCCGGATGAGATCGCCGAGACCCTCAAGGAGCGGTTCGATCGGTTGGAGAAGGAGACCGGTTGGTCGTACTGGCAACACCTGTCGGTCGCCGACGGCGTCAAGGTCGGCGGATACCCCACGTGGACGCAGGAACCGGTCTGGCCCGACTGTGAGGTCTGCGGTCAGCGCATGGACCACCTCCTCACGCTCAACAGCGCGGAATTCGACGGGGCGTCATGGAAAACCTGGCTGCCCCTGGAAGACACACCCGCCACCGGCACCATCTGGGACCTCCCCTACGAGAACCGCCGGCTGATCCAGAGTCCGCCGGGACTGATGTTCGGCGACATGGGCGGCATCTACCTTTTCACCTGCCAACGGTGCCCCGACCGGCCCTACGCCCACACATTCGACTGCTCGTGAAGCGCCTGGCAGCGAGGTGCCGCACCGGCGTCACCCTCTCTCCACATCCGGGGCGCCGGCACGGCATGATCAATGGATGGAAGCCGTGGAAGACCCGACAGGCGGTGGCGACGTGGGTGAGCAGGCGGACATCTCGTCGGCGAGGGACGCTGCGAACGACCCGCTGGTGCTGGCGTTCGGGAGGTTGCAGGGGGCGGCGAACCGGCTGGAGTACATCCTGGGGCGTGCCCTGGAGGAGGAGTGCGGGATCAGCCACCTGATGTTCGAGGTGCTGCTGATCCTGGGGCGGGCGGGTGAGCCGGGCCTGTCGATGCGGGCCATCGCCCAGGAGCAGGTGCTGACCACGGGCGGCGCCACCCGGCTGGTGGACCGGATGGAGGCCGCCGGGCTGGTGGAGCGCGCCGAGGATCCCGGCGACCGGCGCGGCCGGCTGGTGCGCCTCACGGAGTCGGGTGAGCGGACGGCGGTGCGCGCCTCCCGGCTGCACGTGGAGAACATCCGCCGCTACTTCCTGGCTCCCCTGCCGGCCGAGGATCACGAACGGTTCGCCGAGGACCTGCGCATCCTCAGCCACTCGGCCCGGGACGTGTTGCCGCGCCTGCCCTGAGAGACACCTGAGGCGGCAGCGGGGATGTGGCCGGCGTCACACGTGCAGCGAAATATCTGACGAGTCAGTTACTGTTTCCTCAGGCGAGACGCTCGCAGTCGGCGGGCGCACCCTCTCCTTGCCGAGGTCTTCGATGAAGCTGGTCTACGTCTTCGACGCCTATTGCGGCTGGTCGCACGGGTTCTCCGAAACGCTGCTCGAGGTCGTCTCCCGTCACCCCGACCTCCCGCTCGAGGTGGTCTCCGGTGGCCTGTTCACCGGGGCGCGCCGGGTGCCGATCCGAGAGTTCGGTTACGTCCAGGGCGCGAACGCCAAGATCGCCGAGGTGACCGGCGCCGAGTTCGGCGCGGCGTACGAGCGGCTGGTCGCCGACGGTTCGTTCGTGATGGACTCGGAGGCCGCCGCGCGCGGTGTCGCCGCGCTGCGCCAGGCAGCTCCCGCCCGCGCGGCGGAACTGGCCGCCGCCCTGCAGGATGCCTTCTACGTCGACGGCCTCAGCCTCTCCGACCCGTCCACCTACCGGAAGGTCGCCGAGAAGGCCGGGCTGGACGCAGACGCCGTCGTCGCCGCCTTCGAGGGCGCGGCATCGCAGCAGGCCGCCGAGGCCGACTTCCGTCGGGCCGCCGAACTCGGCGTCACCGGCTTCCCCACCCTCCTCGCCGTGGACGAGGCCCGCATCACGCCCTTGGCCTACGGCCGCGCCGACGTCGACGAGATCGATCGGCAGCTCATCGCCCTGCACGCCTCCTGATCGCCTGCCCCCCTTCCCACTCCCCTCAAGGAGCCATCCATGAGCACCCTGTCGTTCAAGGTCCTCGACCTGGACTTCCCCGCAGGCAGCAAGAACAAGACCGCCACCCTCGTCACCGGCGAGAACGAGGCGCTGCTGGTGGACTCCGGCTTCACCCGCGCCGACGGCCACCGCCTGGTCGCCGAGATCCTCGACTCCGGCAAGTCCCTCACCACCGTCTTCATCTCCCACGGCGACCCCGACTTCTACTTCGGCGCCGAGGCCGTCGCCGACGCCTTCCCCGAGGCGAAGTTCGTCGCCACCCCCATCGTCATCGAGCACATCCGGCACTCCTACGAGGGCAAGCTCAAGGCCTGGGCCGCGCTCGGCCCGAACCTGCCCACCCGCCTCGTCGACATCGCGCCCCTGACCGGCGACCTCTCCCTGGAGGGCCACCGCTTCGAGCTCAAGGGCGGTCCGGCCGCCCTGTCCGACCGCCACTACCTGTGGCAGGCCGAGCACCGCGCCCTGCTCGGCGGCGTCCTGCTCTTCCAGCAGGAGCACGTCTGGGTCGCCGACACGCCCACCCCCGGCGACCGCGCCGCCTGGATCGACCTGCTCGACGAAATGGCCGCCCTCGACCCGCAGCTGGTCGTCCCCGGCCACCGCCTGCCGGGCGCGCCCGCCGACGCCTCCGCCATTGCCGCCACCCGCGCGTACCTGCTCGCCTTCGAGGAGGAGCTGGAGAAGGCGGCCGACGGCGCCGCCCTGACGGAGGCGCTGGTCAAGCGCTACCCGGGCAACGGCATGCAGATCGCCGCCCAGATCGGTGCGAAGGTCGCCAAGGGCGAGATGAAGTGGGGCTGACGATGACCGAGTTCGCCTCCTCCACCGCCCCGGCCGACGTCGTACGCCGCCAGTACCTGGCCTCCGCAGCCGGTGATCTGGAGGCCCTGCGCGCCGCCCTGGCCCCCGATGTGGAGTGGACGGAGATGGCCGGCTTCCCGCTGTCCGGCACCTACCGCACCCCCGACGGCGTCACCTCCAACGTCATGGAGAAGCTCGGCGAGGACTGGGACGGCTGGACCGCCCACGACGACACCTACGTCGTCGACGGCGAGAACGTCGTCGTCCTCGCCCGCTACACGGCCGTCAACAAGGCCACCGGCAAGCCGATCGACGTCCGCGTGGCGCACCACTTCGTGGTCCGCGGCGGCCTGATCGTCCGCTTCGAACAGTTCGTGGACACGGCGCTCGTGCTCGAGGCCATGACGCCCTGAGGCCGCCCGAGCCGGCCGTGGCCGCGGTTCAGGCCGTGGCCGCGGTTCAGGCCGTGGCCGCCTCGTACTGCGGGCGGCCGGTGGTGCGGTCGGTCTGGATGGTCAGGCCCTTCGGCGTGGACCGCAGGTCGACCAAGTCGAGGCCCAGGTCCGGCCGGCCGACCCGCTCTGTCGGCGGGCCTGCCCATCGCCTGCGGGCACGAGCGGTGTGCGAAGGCCGGCTCTCGGCAGAGGGCCAACTCCCCCAAGCCGTCCGACTGTTCGCCTGGTCGGACATGGGTCGTGGACCCGTCCCGACCTGCCGGAAAGCCGCCCCCACGAACACCGTCACAGGCATGGTTCGGCCACAAAGGGGAAAATGCTATTCCATTAGTGGTATTTACGGCACTTCGGAGCGGCGCGCCGCGTCCGGTTCGCGCCCCGAGGCGCACCCCCCGACCCTGCCGGCCTGAAGAACGGCGCAGGTATGAACAAGGGGGACAGCGAGTCCGCAGGAAGACCGGTCGCCGCCTGGCGCAGGCAACTTCGCCGTGCGCGGCAGACCCGCCGGCGCGCCCGGCTGCTACGCAAGGCGGCACGCGAGGCGATGCCCTGGTGGCGCAGGGTGTTCCCCACCTGGCGCATGGTGCTCAGCAGCCTGCTCACCATGGTCCTGCTCGCGGTCGCGGCGTTCTTCGCGCTGTACGTGATCGTGCAGGTCCCCGATCCCAACGCCGCGGCGGTGAGCCAGAGCAACGTCTACTACTACGCCGACGGCACCGAGATCGGCCGTACGGGCGCGGTCAACCGAGAATCGCTGCCGCTGTCGGAGATCTCCGTCGCGATGCAGCACGCCGTGGTGGCCGCGGAGGACCGTACGTTCTACTCCAACCAGGGCGTGGACGCCCGCGGCATCCTGCGCGCGGCCTGGAGCACCGTCACCGGCAGAGGGGTGCAGGGCGGTTCCACCATCACCCAGCAGTACGTGCGGAACTACTACCTCACCCGCGAGCAGACCCTCGACCGCAAGGTCAAGGAGGCCATCATCGCGATCAAGGTCAATGAGACGCAGAGCAAGGACTACGTCATGGCCGGGTATCTGAACACCAGTTACTTCGGCCGCAACGCCTATGGCATCCGTGCCGCCGCGCAGGCGTACTACGGCATCCGCGCCTCCCAGCTGAGCGTTCCGCAGAGTGCCTACCTCGCCGCGCTGCTCAAGGCACCCAGCAGTTACGACGTCTCCACCGCGACCCCGGCCCTCAGGGCCGCGGCCGTCGCCCGCTGGAACTACGTCCTGGACGGCATGGTCGACCTCGGCTACCTGGACAAGGACCGGCGCGCCGCCATGGCCTTCCCGACGCCCGAGCCACCTCGGCCCACCCCCGGTGTCGGCGGCCAGGCCGGATACCTCATCGACATCGCCCGCAAGTACCTGGTCGACAACCACATCGTCGACGAGGCCACGCTCGGCTCGGGCGGCTGGCAGATCACCACCACCTTCGTGAAGAAGGACCAGGAGGCGCTGGTCGCCGCGGTGAGGAACGGCCTGCGGGAGCTGCCGGGCACCCGTAAGGCCAGGTCCATCAGGGTCGGCGCGGCATCCGTGGACCCGTCGACGGGACGGATCGTCGCCGCCTACGGCGGACCCGACTACGCCGTCCGTCCCTACAACGACGCCGTCCGGCACGATCTCCAGGTCGGCTCCACCTTCAAGCCGTTCGACCTCGCGGCCGCACTGCAAAACCACGCCACCACTCAGGACGGCCGCGCCATCACTCCCGGGACCCGCTACGACGGCACCAGCCGCCACTGCGTGCAGGGCCTGCCCCGCGATCTGCACTACTGCCCGCCCAACGAGGACGACCGCGACTACGGCCGCATCAGCCTGCGTACGGCGATGATGAAGTCCGTCAACGCCGTGTACGCGCAGGAGGGCGCCGACGCCGGACTCGCCCGTGTCCGCAAGGCCGCCGTCGCAGCCGGACTTCCCGCCGACACGCCCGACATGGGCGCCACACCCGCCCTGACCCTCGGCGTGGCCACGCCCAGTCCGCTCGACATGGCCGGGGCGTACGCGACCTTCGACGACCACGGCCGGCACATGGCCCCCTGGGCGGTGCAGAAGCTCACCCGCGACAACAAGGCGTACGACCTGCCCGGTCACGAGGCCACCCGGGCGTTCTCCCGCGCCACGGCCGACCAGGTCACCTCGGTGCTGAAGGGCGTCGTCAGCCCCGGGGGCACCGGCTATCTGGCCACCGCTCTCGGCCGACCGGCCGCCGGGAAGACCGGTACGACGGACAACAACCTCTCGGCGTGGTTCGTCGGCTACACGCCCGAACTGACCACATCGGTGGCCATGTTCGCCGAGAAGCCCACGGACCACACCCGGATCTCCCTCGGTGACGCCGCCGGCATCAGCCGGGTCAACGGCGGCTCCTACCCGACCCGGATCTGGACGGCGTACATGTCCGCCGCGCTGAAAGGCCGGCCGGTGCACGACTTCCGGCTCGAGCTGCCCGCACAGACCCACAGCCCGCGCACCGAGGCCAGGCCGCACCCCTCGAACCCGCCGACCCACACCGCGCCCCCCACTCAGACGGTTCCCGCCCCTACGACGACCAGGCCCACGCCTTCGCCGAGCACGCCCACCCCGCCGCCGAGCACGCCCCCGGCGACCACGGCTCCCCCCACGCCCACGCCGAGCGGGACCGAACCGCCCACGCCCACGGACCCGCCGTCCACCCCGACAACGCCCCCAAGCGGGACCGGGACCGGTCCGCCACCCTCCTGACACCGGCACATCACGGCCGCTTCGGCGGCTGGATCCACCCCAGGGAGCGCTCCACGGCCCGCTTCCAGCTGGCGTACTCCCACTCCCGACGTCCGGGGTCCATGTCCGGCAGCCACTGGCCGGCCATGTGCCAGTTGCGGCGCAGTACCTGCAGGTCCGGCCAGTAGCCGGACGCGAGCCCCGCCGCGTACGCGGCGCCCAGCGACACCGTCTCGTGGACGAGAGGCCGTACGACGGGAACGTCGAGCACGTCGGCCAGGATCTGCATGAGCAGATGGTCGGAGGTCATCCCGCCGTCCACCTTGAGCTGCTTCAGGGCGAGGGCGGAGTCGGCGTTCATGGCGTCGACGACCTCGCGGGTCTGCCAGCCGGTGGCCTCCAGGACGGCCCGGGCCAGATGCCCCTTGGTGATGTACGAGGTGAGGCCGACGATGACGCCGCGGGCGTCGCTGCGCCAGTGGGGTGCGAAGAGGCCGGAGAAGGCGGGGACGATGTAGCAGCCGCCGTTGTCCTCGACGGTCCGTGCCAGTGTCTCGATCTCGGGGGCGCTGTGGATCAGGCCCAGCCGGTCGCGGAACCACTGGACGAGCGAGCCGGTGACGGCCATCGGGCCTTCCAGGGCGTAGACCGTGGGCTGCTCCGCGATCTTGTAGGCGACGGTGGTGAGCAGCCCGTGCTGGGAGCGCACGAGGTCGGTGCCGGTGTTCATCACCAGGAAGCTGCCGGTCCCGTAGGTGCACTTGGCCTCTCCGGGTGAGAAGCAGGTCTGTCCGAACAGTGCGGCCTGCTGGTCGCCGAGGGCGGCCGTGATGGGTACGCCCGGCAGCAGCGAGCGGGCCTCGCCGTAGCGTTCTGCCGAGGACCGGATCTCCGGGAGCATCGAGCGTGGCACGCCGAAGAAGTCCATCAGGGCTTCGTCCCAGGTCAGCGTGCGGATGTCCATGAGCATGGTGCGGCTGGCGTTGGTGGCGTCGGTGATGTGCAGACCGCCGTCCGTGCCGCCGGTGAGGTTCCAGATCAGCCAGCTCTCGATCGTGCCGAAGAGCACCTCGCCGTCCCGGGCGCGCTGCTCCAGTCCGTCGACGTGGTCGAACAGCCAGCGGATGCGGGGTGCGGAGAAGTAGGTCGATGGGGGCAGGCAGCAGTGTTCGAGGAAGAACTCGTCTCCGGGCTGCTGTCGCAGCTCGTCGACGAGCGGGGCGGTACGGGTGTCCTGCCAGACGATGGCCCTGCCCAGCGGGACCCCGGTCCGCGGGTCCCAGAGCACCGTCGTCTCGCGCTGGTTGGCGATCCCCATGGCCGAGATCTGTCCCGCGTCGATGCCGGCGTTCGACAGGGCCTCGGGTACGACGCGCTGGAGATTGCGCCAGATCTCGACGGCGTCGTGCTCGACCCAGCCCGGCCGCGGGAAGAACTGCTGGTGCTCCCGCTGGGCGACCGACACCAGCCGGCCGCTGTGGTCGAACAGGATGCATCGCGTGGAGGTGGTGCCCTGGTCGATGGACATCACATACCGCTCAACCATGATCGGCCCTCCCTTCCGATGTGTCGCGGAGGTGCTGGGGGCCTACCAGCGGGCCGCGCCCAGGTCTCTGGAGATCGCACGTGCCGCCTCCCGCAGCACGGTGATCAGGGCCGGCTGAGGCCGGCCTTTGGTGTCGCAGATCCGCTCGACGGCGCCGGACACCCCGATCGCACCCACCACCAGACCGCCCTGCCCCCGGATCGGCGCGGCGATTCCGGCTTCGCCCATGCTCATCTCCTGCACCTCGGCGCCCCAGCCGAGCTCCCGTATCTCGGCCAGCGCCCGGTTGATCTCCTCCGGGTGGACCAGGGTGTGCCGGGTGTACGGCTCCGGTGCGTCCTCCAGCAGGGCGTCGAGGGGCGTGGCTCCGAAGGCCAGCAGGACCTTGCCGAGCGAGGAGGCGTGCAGGGGCAGCAGTGCGCCGACGTCCAGCGTCTGGAGGGTGTCGTCCGGCCGGAAGACATGGTGGATGACGAGTACCCGGCCCTCCAGGGGCGTGCCCAGCCGTACGGCCTCGCCGCTGCGGGCGGCCAGGGCGTCGGCCCAGTTGATGGAGCGCGACCGCAGTTCGTTGACGTCGAGATAACTGGTGCCCAGGTGCAGCAGAGCCGCCCCGAGCTGGTACTTTCCGGTCGCCGGGTCCTGCTCCACGAAGTCCACGTGCTGCAGGGTGCGCAGGATTCCGTGGGCGGTGCCCTTGGCCAAGCCCAGCGATGACGCGACCTCGCCCAGCCCCATTCGACGGGATCCGCCGGCGAGCAGGCGCAGGATCGCCGCGGCTCGCTCTATGGACTGGACAGGGCCGGCCATGAAGCGATGGTAGTCCGAGTTTTTCCGTTTTGGGACTGTCGTTCGGTAATGCCGACCCATGTTCATTGACCGGCGGAATTTCCCTCCTTAACGTTCCACAGTCGCACCCGCCCGTCGCACGCGCTTCCCAAAGGAGGAAACATGACAGCAGCGCAGCTCGATGCCGCGCCCCGCGGGGAAGCCGCGCACGTCTTTCCGCTGCCGCACGCTGCGGGAGCGGTCTCGGTCGTACGCCGCCGCATACGCCAGATCCTCACCGACTGGAACCTGGCCGCGGACACCGCCGAGGACGTGCTGCTGGTGGCCTCGGAGCTGCTCACCAACGCCATCGTCCACGCCCTGCCCCCGGCGACACTGAGCCTCTCGCGGAGCGACGTGGACAGGTGCGGAGCCGTACGCGTCGAGGTGACCGACACGGGCCCGGCGGCGGCGGGCCTGCCGACATCCGCCCTCGACCCCGACGAGCACGGCCGGGGCCTCGCCATCGTCACCGCACTGGCGACCCGGTGCGGCGTACACGTGCACCCGGGCGGGACGAGCCGCTGGGCGGAGCTGCAGGTCGTTCCTTAGAGCTTCATTGCAACGCAACGTTGCATTCGACGGCACCGTCATTGCATCAATTTACCGCCGATGACCTGGGAAATTGCCTCGACAGAGATTGACGCAATACCGAATGCAACGTAGCTTTCGGTGAGTCAAAACACGTCATATCTCGAGACGAGGCACAGCCATGAGCGAGTCCCTCCACACCGTGCCGACGCTGCCCACGACGCGTCCGTCCGGCTGCCCCTTCGACCCGCCGGCCGAGTTACTCGACGCCCGCCGGCACGGACCCATCAGCCGCTTCACCCACGTCGGCGGCAGACCCGGCTGGTTGATCACCGGATACGACCTGGTCAGGTCCGTACTGGCCGACCCGCGGTTCAGCTCCCGCAAGGAGCTTCTGAACGTCGGCGACTTCGAGGTTCCTCCGGCGCCGCCCGGCGAGTTCCTCCTCATGGACGAGCCGCAGCACGGGCGCTATCGCAAGCCGCTGGTGGGCAGGTTCACGGTGCGGCGGATGCGCCTGCTCACCGAGCGCATCGAGCAGATCACCGCCGACTGCCTGGACGCCATGGAGAAGGCGGGGCCGCCGACGGATCTGGTGACCGCGTTCGCCAAGCCCATCCCCACCATCGTCATCTGTGAGCTGCTGGGGGTGCCGTACCAGGACCGGGCTTCCTTCCAGGAGCAGATCGACACGTTCATGGGGGGCGAGACCGGCGAAGAGGAACTGATCGCGGCCTACACCGCGACCCAGGAGTACCTCGCCGAACTGGTGGCCGCCAAGCGGGCGAACCCCACCGACGACGTGCTCAGCGAACTCACCGACAGCGATCTGACCGACGAGGAGCTGCGGGGGATCAGCCTCATCCTGCTGGCCGCCGGATTCGACACCACCGCGAACATGCTGTCCCTCGGCACCTTCGCGCTGCTGCAGAACCCGGCGCAACTGGCCGCGCTGCGGGCCGACCCCACGCTCACGGACGGAGCCGTGGAGGAGCTGCTGCGCTATCTGAGCGTCGCCAAGACGTTCATGAGGACGGCCCTCGAGGACGTCGAAGTGGGCGGCCGGATCATCGAGGCCGGCACGACGGTCGTCCTGTCGTACAACACCGCCAACCGCGATCCCGAGCGCTTCGCCGACCCGCACATGCTCGACCTGCAAAGGCAGGACGTCGGCGGGCATTTGGCCTTCAGCCACGGCATCCACCAGTGCCTGGGGCAGCAGTTGGCCCGCGTCGAGATGCGGGTCGCGTTCCGCGCGCTGCTCGACCGCTTCCCCACCCTGCGCCTGGCCGTACCGGCTGAGGACGTCGTCCTGCGCCCGGAGACCGCGGACATCTACGGGGTGAAGAGCCTCCCGGTCACCTGGGACAAGGAGTAGCCATGGCGAAGACGCACCTGCGCATCGACCGTGAGCGCTGCATCGGCGCCGGTATGTGCGCCCTCACCGCCCCCGAGGTCTTCGACCAGGACCCCGACGACGGCCGCGTGCTCCTGCTGCACACCGAGCCGACGACCGCCCACCGCGCGGCCGCACGGATGGCCGCCGGCGTCTGCCCCTCCGGGGCGATCGCCCTGGGTGAGCCGGAAGCCGGCGGCAGCTGATGCCGAGGCGTGCGCGCCCGAACCAGGCGCGTCACGCGAGCCAGCGGGCGGCGGCCTCGTAGGTGGTGGCGGGAGTGCTGTTGAACGCAATGGCCGCATCGGGAGCGTGCCGCCGAATCAGATTGATCACCTGCTCCAGGAGTTCAACCTGATCGTCCGCGTGCCGCAGGCCACCGCCGACGGTGACGCACTCCCACGGGTGGGCTCGCAGCGCATCCCCGACGACCGCTTCCACGTCGACACTTCCGTCGAGTCCGATCAGGCAGGTCGCCACGCCCACCCCGTGCTCGGCGAACTTGGCCAGCCCCGCCTCGATCGCCTTGGCGACCGGCTCGGGATCCCACGGCCCGGGCACCCGGTACGGATCAAGACCGATGACGAGGACGCGGGGTGAGGCGATGGAGTCCATGTCTGCCTACTACCCGGTGACGCGCGGGAAGGTCCATTGCTGGTTGGTGCTGCCCCTGTCGGAGTACTGGATCAGCGCGGCACCGTCGGCCGTGCTGCCTGCGCTGACGTCGAGGACCTTGCCGCTGTTGCGGTTGACCACGACGAACGCGCCCCCGGTCAGCGGGCGCAGTTGCCATTGCTGGCTGGTGCGGCCGTCCGCGGTCGTCTGTACGATCCGCGCGCCGTCCGCGGTCGAGGAGCCTGATACGTCGAGGACCTTGCCGCTGCGCACGCAGGCGATGGTGTGGTAGCCGTCCGCAGTGGACTGGAAGGTCCACTGCTGGTTCGCTGCGCCGTTGCCGGGCCACTGGATCAGGCCGGCGCCGTCCGCGGTCGATCCACCGGAGACGTCGGCGACCTTGCCGCTGCGCACGCTGACGCATTCGTAGGCCCTGGTGGGGGCGATGGTGTACTGCACGGAGTCGACGTCGACGTAGCCGGTGTCGTTGGGGTTGTAGGTGTACAGGCCGATCCGGTCGCCGCGGTATCCGCCCCAGGTGAGCTGGTAGGTGCCGCCGAAGGAGGTGAACGCGCTGCCGTCGAGGCTGTAGGAGAACTGGCTGACGCCGTTGACGTCCCAGGTGGTGCGTAGCCACACGGCGTTCTGCGTGACGACCGGGCCGTTGGTGAGGGTGCCGCCGGCGTTGTGCGCGATCGTGGTGGTGCTCCCGGAGCGGCGGACGCCCAACCCGGCGTAGGTGGCGGCGTAGTGGCACAGTCCGGCGTGCTGGCCGTCGGCGAGGCCGGCCAGTTCGAGGCGGACGGTCACCGTCGCGCCGCCCGCCGTGCGCAGCACCCGCTGGGTGAGGGTGTTGCCGACCTTGGTCAGGTTGTCGGCCGCCAGCGGGGCGAACGCCTTCAGCCTCAGATAGCCGGGGCGTTCGGTCAGCGACCAGTGGTCCGCGCGGGGTTGGTAGTACCACTCCCACTGGGGCTTGAGGCGGGTGTCGGTGAACAGGTCGCTGGTCACCACGGGGGGAAGCGCATCGACCGGCAGACCGGGGGTGCCGCCGGCGGGGACCTGGCCGGTCCACACCATGGTGCCGATGCCGTCCGTGCCGACCTGGCCCAGGATGGGCCAGCCGTCGATCCAGGTCACGGGCAGCAGGGACAGGACGCGTCCCTCCCAGTCACCGTGGCCGTGGTGGGTGACGAAGTACCAGGTGCCGTCCGGGGCCTGTACCAGGCCGCCCTGGTTGGGCTCGCGGTCCACCGAGGTGTTGACGTGTTCGAGCTGTTTGGTCTCGTAGGGGCCGTAGAGGTTGGAGCTGCGGTTCATCATCAGCACCCGGCCCTCGGACTTCACCTCGCTGTACAGGTGGTAGTAGAGACCGTTGATCTTGTACAGCTTGTTGGCCTCGCTGCCCGACGACTGGTGGATGACCGTGGGCGAGCCGACCAGCGACCTGCCGTCCGCGGACAGCTTGAAGAGGTTGATCTTGTAGCCGTCCGAGTAGTGCGAGGTGACCAGGTAGCCCTGTCCGTCGTCGTCCCAGAACGGGCACGGGTCGTCCCAGCCGGAGGTCCGCCACACTGCCGTCAGCGGGTCCCACGGCCCTTCCGGTGACGCGGCCGAGGTCATGAAGAAGCCTTCGTCGGGGGTGTTGAAGTACACCCAGTACCGGCCCGCGTGGAAGCGGATGGCGCCGGCCCACACGCCGCGGCCGTAGCGGTTCATCCGGTCCCAGTTCAACTCCGGTCCGATCTGGGTCACGTCACCGACCGCGCCGCCGAGCGTGCGCCAGTTGACCAGGTCCTTCGAGTGCAGCACAGCAACGCCGGGCGAGTACCCGAACGTGCTGGTGATGCCGTAGTAGTCGGAGCCGACCCGGATGCAGTCCCAGTCGCTGAAGTCGCCCGGGAGGACGGGGTTGACGTAGGTGCCGTCGCCTTGGTCGCCCCACTTGCCTGCCGACAGTACGGCTGCCGCTGCTCTGCCCGGTGACAGCAGGCCCGGCAGCAGGAAGGCCCCGGTACCGACCGCGGCGAGCCGGCCGAGCTGTCTTCTGGTGATGTCCACAAGTCCCGTCCCTTGGTAGGCGTCATCACACGTGAGGGGGTACTGCTCGATTCGAATGCGCGGTGATGGAGGTACGCGGGACGGCGCCGGTCCGGATGGCCGGCTCCGTCCCTCGCACCCCTTTGTCGGGCGGATCAGTCGACGTTGACGACCTTCCACAGCTGGCTGTCGGCGCCCGTGTCCGTGTTCTGGACGAGTTGAGTGCCGCCCGAGGACACGTCGAGCACCTTGTCGCTGTTGACGTTCTTGATCTTGTAGTAGCCGTTTCCGGTGGCGGTCAGGGTCCAGTGCTGGTTCGCGGCATTGCTGTCGGACGACTGGATGACGGACGCGCCGTCCGCGGTCGAAGCACCGCTGATGTCCATGACCAGGGGGGTGTTCCGGCTGACGATCTCGTAACTGCCGTCACCCACCGGGACGAAGCGCCAGTTCTGGTTCCCGGCTCCGGAGTCCGTCCACTGGATGATGTTGGCTCCGGCGGTCAGCGATCCGCCTGACACATCGACAGCCTTGTTGCTGCTCTTGTTGACCACCTTGTAGTTGGCGTTCTTCGCGGGGAACTGGATGGAGGCGAACGCGTCCAGCGCGCAGACGGCGCTGGAGGCGGCGGAGTTCTTCGTCCCCGTGCACACCACCTTGATCGTGTGCGGGCTCGCGGCCAGGTTCGTCTTCTCGAACAGCGGCACCTGCTTCGTCACCGTCGGGGCGTAGGCGTCGATGCCCGCCTGGGCGAGGGTGCCGTCGAGGTAGACGTCCACCTTGCCCATGTTGGGCTGCGTCATGCTGAGATACCGGACGCCCGAGCCGGTGAACGAGAACTCGGCGTAGTTGCCGGCGGTGCTCGTGAACTTCTCGGACCCGTTCATGTCCTTCGTGTCGTTCCAGTTCGACCAGGTGCCGGAGTAGGTCACGCCCGCGGCCTTGTCGTCGACGTGGTTCCAGCGCTGCCGCACCAGTGCCTTCGACGCGGGAGACGCGTTGCCCTGGGCGTCCACGACGTAGAGCCGGTAGTCACCCGCCGTCTGCGGGACGCGGATGCTGGTCGAGGTGCCGCTCGCGCTGGTCATGGTGGGACCGGCGGCGAACGTCGTCGTACCGGCGGGAGCCAGCCACAGGGTCTTGGTCGCATCCTTGGGGCTGCGCACCGGAACGGTCATCACGCCCGTGCCGGCGAACGTGCTCGCGGGCAGCGCGTAGTCCTGCGCAGCCGTGACGGCGGCGGGCAGCAGGTTCTTGTAGGCCTCCTCCAGACCCGCGTTCAGGGCGATGCCGTACGCCTGCGCCGGCCACACGTTGTCCCCGTAGCCCCGCACATCCTGGATCGTGCTGTTCGGGACGTTCCTGTCGAAGATCTTGTTGACGGTGCCGTAGTTGTTGGTGATGGTCAGGTCGTGCTGGCGGCCCCAGGTGCCGGAGTTGATGGTGTACGCCAGGCCGGGGTCGACGTCGAACACGTTGTCGTGGTAGTTGATGAAGGCGGAGCCTTCATCGGGGTGCAGGCCGTACTTGTGGCCGGCCGGGACGCCCTTGATGTAGTTGTTGCTGATCTCCGTTCCCGGCTGGCTGCCCAGCGTGTAGATGGGAGCGGAGTCGCCGAGCACCTGCATCGTGTCGAAGATCTCGTTGTACTTGACGGTGTTGTTCTTCGCCGTGGTGGTCGGATTCCCGGGATTGATCGAGTTCGTCGAACCGTCGAAGTTCCACCAGCCCCAGCCGAGCGTGATGCCCGCCCACGGGGACTTCTCGATCCGGTTGTGCTGCACGGACAGGGAATCGACGAAGTACGCCGACACCGGGCTGGAGCCCTGGAAGAGCACCGCGCTGTCGTAGAGGTAGTTGTCCGCGATCGATATGTTCTTGCAGAGTCCCTCGACGTTCACCGGGTACTTCTCGTTGTTGGTCGAGGTGTAGTCACCGATGTACACGTGCTGGGGGTGTCCCACGGTGAGGGCGGACCCGGCGATGTCGTTCGTGACGTTGCCGGTCAGCTGAGAGTCCGTCACGTCGTTGGCCAGGGTGATGCCGTCGGCGCCGGTGTGCTGCACGGTGTTGCGCTGCAGGACGATCCCGTCGGCGTTCTCGATCTGCACGGCCGCGGGCGGCAGGTCGACGTTGCGGTAGGTGTACGCGTGAAAGTTCTGCCGCGCGTACACGTTCGAGCTGGCGTTGCCCTGCGTCCCCTGCCGGAAGACGGAGCCCGCGACATTGACCAGGTTCCAGTCGGAGTGCTCGACCGTGAGCCCGGAGAACGTGATGTTCCGCGCGTGGTCGGTCCTCGACGTGCCGGCGATCCTGAGGAGGGTGGACACGTTGTTCGGCGCGAAGACGTCCGCCGTGGTCATGTCCTCGGAGCTGGACTTGTAGTAGTAGACCGTGTGCGTGCTCTTGTCGAAGTAGAACTCGCCCGGCTTGTCCAGGAATTCGTACGCGTTCATGAACGTATGGCTGCCGCTGGCTCTGAACGGGCCGTACGGCGGTGCCTGGGCGATGGCCGCACCCGGCTGCTGGAACAGTGCCACGCGGTTGGCGCCGTCCGAACTCGTGGTGATCTGGCGGACGCCCACGATGGCCGTTGTCCAGGTCGTGGCCGACATGATCTCGACGTCGTCCTGGTTGGAGGCGATGGCCGGCAGGTCGGAGAGGCTGTACTTGGCTCCGTCGCACTGCGAACCCGACTCCCAGGCCCAGGGGGCCTGGCCGGCCGTGACGGTGTAAGTCCCGTAGCATCCGGCCGTGTTGATCGTTTTCGAGGCCATCTCGGCGCGCTTGCCGTTGACGTAGAGGGCTCGGAGCTTGTCGTCCCGGTTGAGGGTGGCCTTCCAGATGTTCCCGCTGTGCTGGGTCCAGCCGGACACCTCGACGCCTCCGTCCAGGACCGGCTTCTCGCCCGGGTAGGCGGCGTAGACGATCTGGTGCCCGTTGGTGCCGGAGTCGGCCGAGGTGAAGTTGATCGTGCTGCTCACCGGGTAGGTGCCGCCCCGGAGAAAGACGTTGATGTCCCCCGTCATGTTGTTGTTCACCGTGCGCACGACGTCCCGGGCGTGCTGCAGGGTCTTGAACGGTGCGGAAAGCGTCCCGGCGTTGGCGTCGTCACCGTCGGGGGCGACGTAGTACGTCGCCTGGGTCGCGGCCGAGGCCGGGGTGGGGGCCGTGAGGGAGGTCAGCACGACGGCGGAGACCGCGGTCGCAAGCGCTGCCGCCAGGCTGCGGAAGACGGAGGCGGCCGGGGGTCTGCCCCTCCTGTTGCCTCGGACGGTCGGTAAAGCGTTCATGTGTCGGCTCCTGCGGGAGGTGTCGGTCTGGTTGTGCGGGTCTTCATCGTTGCCCGGTCCCTGAGCGTCCGTCGGGCTCAGGGGCGTCGGCGGACGGCGCAACTTCGCGGGTCGGAATGTGCCGCGCGGTCCGTCCGTCAGACGCGGAGCGGTCGGACGTGCCCGGCCGCAGGTCTGGCGCTGAACACTCTCTTCGGGCCGGACGAAGGCATGTTGACGGTCATGAGTGACTCCACTGGGTTCACAGATGTCCCCGAGCGGGTCGGGGGCGGCGGCTTGGATGGGCCGACGCCGACCGTCCCTGGTAGGCGTCGGCCACTTGAGGCGGCTTGGGTGTCACCGACGTCGAAGAAATTAGCCGTCTTATCAAGGGGTTCGTCAAGGGTGCGTACGGCTTTCTTTTGACCCTAGGGGAAATGGCGTAGCACTCATGCGTAATTACGTATGCTATAAGGCATTTGCGTGCTTGAGAATCCAGAACTCACATTGCGGACCTTGGCAAAATGAGTACGACTTATTTTTTTCCCGCTACGCACTACACCCTGACCCCGCAGAGCACTTCTGGACCGCCACCGCGCCGACAGCGGCCACCCACAACGTCCTGCTCGGCGGACCCGTCGGCACCAGGCTCACCTGCCACATCCTCACCGAACTGCGCCACAAGACCCGGGACACCGAGGCGTTCCGGCTCGAGGAGTTCATCCGCATGGCCCTCGCCGCCCAGGACGACCCCCGCACGGTCGTCACTGGCCCGCAAGCGACGTATTGGGACGCGGAGTTGACGGAGAACAGGCTCCTGCCCGGGCTGGACGCGCACCTTGCCGAGACCCGGTTCGTCGACTGGCTCGCGCAGCAGAAGTAAGCGTCGGTTCCCCGCGCCCCTCGGCGGCGAAGTCGGTTCGTGGGGGAAACCTTCAGGCGGCGGTGGCCTCCTCAAGTGCCTTGAGCAGCTGCTCGCGCGTCATTTTCGATCGGCCGGCGATGTCGGCATCGGAAGCGCGCCGGTAGAGCTCGGTCTTGGACAGGGAGGCCAGGTCGCCGTCCTGCTGCTTGGCCCGTCGGCGCGCGGTCAGCTGATGTCGCGCGTGTCGACCTCCTTGCCGGTGCGCTCGTTGACACGCTTGTTGCGGATCCGGTCGGAGGTGCCGCGCTGCAGCTGGTGGAAGTGGACCGTGTGGTCCTCGGTCGCCGTGAACAGGGCCACCGGGACGGTGACCAGCCCCAGCGTCACCACTCCGCTCCAGACGGGTCGCCCCATCACCTCTCACCTCACCTTTCGCTTCTTGTCCTGGGTGCTCCCCCGCTCCGGCCCGCTCACACGTTCGACCTGGGCGGCAGCGGTTTCGGCGGGGCGGCGGGCCTCCCGCAGCTGCCGGTCGGCGTCGCGGGCCTGCTCACGTGCCTTCCGCGCGGCCGACTCGGCCTGATGGAGTTCGCTCTCCAGCCGCTTGATCTCGTCGGCCAGCTCGGCCAGGCGCTGTTCGAGTTCGTCGGTGCGGGCCTGGGTGTCCTGCGCCTGCCGGTCGGCGGCCGCAGCCTCCTCCTGGCGGGCGGCGAGGTCGCGTTCGGCGTCTTCGGCCTGCTGCCGGGCCTCCTCGAGCCGCCGACGTTGCTCTTCCTCCGCCCTGCTGCGGTCTCTCGCGGGCCGGGCCGGTGCAGCCTCGCGAGGACGCTGGCGCGCTCCGTCGGCGGCCGCCGGAAAGCCGGCGACCTGGTCGAAGGCCTTGACCAGGCGTCCACCGGCCCACTCCCGGGCGGCATCCGGATCGGCGAGTACGGCATGCAGGATGGTCTCGACCTCGCGCTGGACGCCCTCGCCGACCGGGTGTCCGGCCTGGGAGGCCAACTGGCGTGCCTGCCGGGACAGCGCGTTGATCAGGGCATGCTGCTGACGGCTGAGTTCCCGCAGTTGCGCTCCGTCCAGGTCGCGGTGTGCCTGGCGCAGGCCTTCGCCGAGACGCAACAGCGCGTCGGTCTCCTCCGGCTGTTCACGTACGAGGAGGTTGCTCGCCCAGGCCGAGAGGCTGGGGCGGCGCAGCTTGCTGATCTCCCCTGCAAGGGTGCGGTCACCGGCCTTGCGGGCCTCGGACGCACAGGCATCCCGGGCCGCGGTGAAGTCCTCCGGCTTCAGCACGTACAGCTCGCCCGCAACCGTCTCCAGGTCCACCGCGTCCCTCCGTGCTCGACCGCCCCTCGCTGCTCGATGCCAAGGGACGAGTTTCGCGGTTTTCAGGCCTTATGCCGGGTTGCGCCTCGGCATCCTGGGGCTACGGCGTCCCCGAGTGCCGCTGCCGCTGCACCGGCAACGCCGTAACAGACAGGTCAGGACATCGACGAGCTCCTACGTCACGAACCGGACCGCGATCCGCGCCACCGAACGGCACCACCGAACGGCACCACCGACCAGGTGCTCCACTCGTCGACAGTGACGCCGGGGCGGCCTCCACCCCACCCCCCCTTGCTCAACCTATCGATATTCAATAGATTCCCATCGTAACTCGATGGAGGCTGAGTCATGGGAAAGCTGGCAGTGCGTGCGCTGCGCGCAGTGCTCGTGGTGGTGTTCACCGGCACCCTTTTCGTGCAGGCAGGAATGGTGTGGGCGCTCATCGGCAAGAACGACCCGGAGGACGGGTCGCTCCCGCTGACCCCGCTGCGCGTGATCACCATCCTGGGCATGGTGGCGGTCCAGGTCGCCCTGTTCTGCGTATGGCGGCTGGTGGCGATGGTGCGACGCGGAACCGTGTTCTCCCACGCCGCCTTCCGGTACGTGGACGGCGTGATCGGCGCGATCGTGGCCGCCGCCCTTGTGTGGTTCGCGGTCACGGCCATCAATGCGCCGGGGCAGCGGGACGACCCGGGCGTCACCGTCATCATGGGCGGGATCGGCCTGGCCATCCTCGGGGTCGCGCTCATCGTGCTCGTGCTGCGGATGCTGCTCGCCCAGGCCGTCGCGCGCGACGTCGAAGCGGCGCAGCTGCAGGCCGAGTTGGACGAGGTGATCTGATGCCGATCGCCGTCGACATCGATGTGATGCTGGCCAGGCGGAAGATGTCCGTGGGCGAACTCGCGGAACGCGTGGGGATCACGCCCGCCAATTTGGCGGTACTCAAGAACGGCCGCGCCAAGGCGGTGCGCTTCACGACGCTCGCCGCCCTCTGCGAGGTGCTCAAGTGCCAACCGGGCGACCTGCTGCGCTGGGAGGCCGAGGACGCCGCAAGCGGATGAGCTTGCCACTGGCCGGCGTGGAAACGCTTGACACCCACCGGCCCGTGACCGGGCACCTGGACCAGCATGGGTGTCCCCGGTGTCCGAGCGGGAGCCGACTTTGTTGTTTGGGTGGGAGTCGCGATGGGGTGACGACCGACGGCTGGTCGACGAGGGCGGCCTGACGAACGTCGGTGCCGAGATGGCCCCGTCCCACCCGATCTGGCAGGGCATGGACATCATCGCCTCCATCAAGTGGCTGGGGCCGCTGGGGTTCCACACGGCCGCCACGAACGCCACCCTCTGTCCCGGCGCCGACATCCGCGGCGTGCTCGACACGTCGTTCACCGCGTCCCGGCCCACGCCCGGCAAGGTGCCCATGGGGTACGGCTTCTGGTGCAACGCCTGGCCGGAGAACCCTGCGTGGAAGTTCGTCGCGGTACGTGTCGGCAACGACGTTCCGTTCTGAACCGAGTTCCTGCGCGCCCTCGCCGAGATCGACCCCGACATGGCGGTCAACCTCAAGCATGAGGACGGCGCCTACTCCCACATGGAGGGTCTCGGATCTTTTGGTCGGCGGTGGTGAGGCGTTGCCTCAGCGGCATCGGGCTTGATGTCCTCGCGCGCCGGGTATCGCAGGCGCATGCAGGCATGGGGAGAAGCCGTGTGGGCGGGACCCCGGCGGGAGAGTTTTCTGCGGGGCGTGGTGAAGCGGGCGCTGGCGGGAAATGAGCCGCAACCGTGGTGGATGCCGCGGCGTCTGCTGACCGTGGTATCTGCCGATGTCGACGACACTGCCGGTGTCGGGGCGATCTGGATCCTGTGGCGTCCGAAGTCATCACGTATGCGTGAGCACATTGCGCTTCTGGAGTGGTTCGGCGAGCAGTGGAGGTACGTGGGGGGCAGCATTGGCTCCGGAGTCGATCCTGTCGACGTCGATGTGCTCGACGTGAGCAGCGGCGGAGGCGTGCTCAGCCTCACCCGCAGCCTTGACCCTCCGCACTCCATCGCCGCGGCCCCATGGATCAGTTGCGTCAAAGTGCGACTCGGGCGGGATGTGAGTCACGTTCTCATCGGTGTCCGCCGGCTCGAGGTTCCCGAGCAACGCAGTCTCATCGCTGTTTGGGAGTCTCCCCGTATCAGCCGCGGAGTCCGTCCCGTGATCGTGGCCCTGGGACACGACGGCATCGAACTCTCCCGCATGGGACCCCATGACAGCTCGGCGACCGTGTGATCACGGGTGGGGATCAGGGTGCCATCCACGATCAGCACGGTGTCCTTGCGGAACCGCTTGCGTGGTCGCAGGGCGAGTAGCGGCCCGAGATGATCGACGATCCGGGCGGCAGCAGACTTTGACACCCCGAACAGCGGGGCGAGCTGCCGCAGCGTCAGGTTCGTCCGCCAGTACGCGGTTACCAGCCACACCTTCGCGGTGTAGCGCGCTGACCAACTTGCCGAACGAACACCACCGGACGTTCCACGTTCGGTAACTGGCGCTGGTGGCTGCCAGCTGAAATAACACGCTCCAAGCAGGTATCCCGAACCTCCAGAGGAGAGGGCCCGCCCTGATGCCGTGCCCGAGGATGTGCGGCCGCTCGTAACTGCGCAACGTCGCTGTTCTGTCCTGCGACCCGCAGAGTGCCGCGACCCGTGAGTCCGTGAGCGCGCACCAGCCACCCGCTCGCCGTGAACACGGCGAGCCCGGCCGCCGTAAACCATAGAACCGGAGGCTTTCCGGTGCCCTGACGACCCTTGGCCTCCGCCGCTTCCGGCGTGGGTGTTCGAACGGAACGGCGGCTGCTACGCGAGGTGCTGACGATGCAAAGGCTGACACCGAAGCACAGCGAGCGCACTGACGCAAGATCCATGGTATGCACGTCCATCATGCGTCCACGTTGACCTTGTCAGGGTCGAACGGAGATCCACCCCCCCACAAGCACAGGAGTACCCTTTTGACGTCGACGAAGTCTGTGATGAAGAAGCTGCCCGAGGTCACGCTGGCGTTCTGGATCATGAAGATCGCCGCGACGACCCTGGGTGAGACGGCGGGCGACCTGTTCTCCCAGACGCTCAAGTTCGGCTATTTCCTCACGACGATCGCCCTGTTCCTGATCTTCGTTGTGACGCTCGTGGTGCAGCTACGGTCCTCGCGGTACAACCCGTTCTTCTACTGGACCGTGATCCTGTCGACCAGCATGGCCGGCACGACTATGTCCGACTTCATGAACCGCGACGCCAGCGACAAGTACCTCTCAGGCGGCGCCACTTCGCTGGGCTGGGGCCCTCAGGGCCTCGGCCTCGGCTATCCGGAGGGAGCCGCGATCCTCGTCTCCATCCTCCTGGCGATTTTCCTCGCCTGGAAGATCAGCGGGATGACGTTCCAGATCCGCGACATCGTCACCTTCAGGGGCGAGGCCCTGTTCTGGGCGGCGATCCTCGTCTCCAACACCCTTGGTACCTCGATGGGTGACTTCCTGTCCGACAGCTCCGGATTCGGCTACCTGGGCGGCGCGGCGCTGGTGTCCAGCGCCCTGGTCGTGCTGGTCGTCCTGATGAAGGCGCCCGCCGTCCCGAACGTCCTCCTGTTCTGGATCGCATTCGTCCTCACTCGCCCTCTCGGCGCCACCGCTGGCGACTTTCTCACCAAGCCGGTCGCCAAGGGCGGACTGGATCTCGGCACCGCGGGCTCCTCGACCGTGCTGCTCGCGGTCCTGTTCGGCCTGATGGCCTACGCCCACATCCAGGAGCGCAAGGCCGTCACACCGAGCCTTGAGACCGTCGGCCCGGAGGTCGCAGCGGCCCGCCAGGAAGCAAGTCAGTAAGAAGCTGTTATCTTTTCGATCTTGGTAGTCATCCCGGGCCCTGTCGGTCGCGATGCCCCCTTCTGCATGGTCGACGACGGTGGTCTTGAACCCCTGGTCCACCAGGGCCTTGTGCACCGTGTCTGTGTCGGCGGCGACCTTGTCCAGCAAGGTGAGGTCGGCGGCGTTGTCATGCGCGGACGCGCCCAGCACCACCACAGCGATCACCAGAGCAAGAACATCAACTGCCAGGCCGCACTTGCGGCCCAGGACTCCAGTTGCCCTGGTGGCCGCTGACGGAGGGATGCTGAGCCTTCCAGGAGGCGATGACGGGATCGATCAGGGCCCACCGCTCGTCGGACGACAGGACTCTCGCATCAGCCCCGATATGTCTGTGCCACACGTGCCAGCGAACGCGCCAGCGAACGCGCCAGCGACAACAAGCGCGATATCACGTCACATGCCGGCCTCTGATGGGAAGTTGTGGCATCCGCCCGGCCGTGCGTCACGGTTCCCGCAGCAGTGCAGTGAGGTGACCTCGATGCGGTCGACGCGCCGCAGCGCCAGCCAAGCGCGGGAGTGGAGATGGACCGTAGATCGGCGCCGAAAGCGGCCTTGGCGTGCCTGTGTGCGGCGGTGCGGTAGGTGTGTCGCGGCGTCCCGCAGGTCGGCCCCGCCGGCGACGGGCAGGGACAGCCCCTCGGGACTCACCCCGGTGAGGGTTTGAGGCAATGCGCAGCGACTGCGGGCAGTCGTGCGAAACCTGTCGACGACACGGAACGGTATGCGCGGACCAGGATCGTCGTACGGTTGTACCCGTCGCCGGACGGAGCCGGGCACGGGGATCACCGAGGAGCCGGGGAAGGCCCGGCGGCCGAACTGGTCGTGGCCCACGACGGACCGGGGATCGCCCCGGCTCACCGCGAGCGGATATTCGACCGCTTCTTCCGGGCCCAGTCGACCCGCGAGCGCAACTCCGGCGGCATGGGACTGGGCCTCGCGATCGTCCGCGCAGTAGTCACCGCACACGGGCCAACTCCAGCACCGGAGCCGAGTTCCATGTACGGCTGCCGATCAGCGGCAGGGCGGTCGAAGCCATTGACGCCGACTTCGACCGCCCACTTGAGTGCGTGGGCATGCCCGGGCTGCCACCGGCGGCCGCCTCCACTGTCCACGGCTCGCCGGCGTCTGCCGAGGCGGCACGGTTCTCGGTGTGGCCCGGCACACTCGACCCGCCGGCCGGGTGAGTCGGCCGGGCACTCGGGGGTCTGTCAGCCCATGTCCGTCAGGAGGGCGTTCAGTTCCTTCTCCTGCTGCGCGGGCGACTCCGGCGGGTTCGAGTGGTCGATGCCGAAGGTCTTGAGCATCTTGTCCATCTGGGCGTCGATGGAGGTCCAACCGGTGTTGTCCAGCGGCTGCAGCGATGCCTGGTCGGCATCCCACAGGTCACGCAGCGACTGGGCGGCCGCGTGGGCGCCCTTGGCGTTCCCCGAGCGTGCATCCTTGAGCGAGGTGGAGGCGAGGTTCTTCAGCGCGGCGACCTTGGCCGGCGGGAACTTCTTCACCGCCACACCGGGAGCCATCTGGACGGCGGAGGTGTTGTCCTCCTCCGGGGCCGGGCCGACGTGCGGCTGGCTGTGGGCCCAGACCAGCAGGCCCGTGGTGGCGACGGCCAGCACGCCGAAGCCGGCCAGCGCGACGCGCTCCTTGCGTGGGTCGCCTGTGGCGTGGGCGGCGTGGGCAGCCTCGTAGGTCTCGGTCACGTCCGAGCGCGTCACCGTCAGGTAGACCACGGTCGCCAGGATCAGGCCGAGGAAGACCAGGCTGGTGGTGAAGGTTCCCAGGTCGAGACCGGTCGGCTCGCCCGGCTGAGCGGCCTTCGGGGAGGCGAGCCAGTCGCCGATGTTGGCGCCCAGCGGGCGGGTCAGGATGTAGGCGAGCCAGAAGGACAGCACCGGGTTCGCGCCGGACTTCCACAGCGCCGTGACCGCCGCGATGAGGCCGAGCGGCAGCAGCACCGACGCCCCCGGGCTCCAGCCGGTCAGCTCCAGCGTCCAGTCACCGGTCGCGGTGCCGAGCGCGAAGGTGACGAGAACAGCGAGCCAGTAGAACGACTCACGCGGAAGCGTCGTGACCGAGTGGATCGAGAGAGTGCGCTCGCGCAGCCACCACACGCCGAAGACCACGGCGAGCAGAACCGAGAACACGGCGGAGCTGATCCACAGCGGCACATTCAGCTGGTCGGTGAGGATGTCGGTGTACAGCGTGCCCGTGACACTGACAACGACCACGGTCAGCCAGTACGGGAAGGGGACGTACCGCTTCAGCCGCAGCTGGACGGCCAGGACTACGACGAACACCGCGGTGAAGATCCAAGCCGTGTTCACCAGGCCGACGCCCAGCTTCATGTTGATCCAGTCGGCGAAGCTCTCACCGACGGTGGTGCACAGGATCTTGATCACCCAGAACCAGATGGTGACCTCGGGGACCTTGTTGAGCATGAGGCGCCCGCTGCGTGAGCGTGCTTCCGTTGTCGTTGTCATGCAGGGAGGTTTACGGGCGAAACCTGCAAGCAACCTGACTACGTGGTCGCACGCGCGGCCGGGAGTGTCACCTCGACGTGGCCGCAGCCGTCCGCGATCGCGCGGACCTCCACACCGGCCGAGGCGGCAATGCGCCGGACCACCGGCAACCCCAGACCGTATCCGCCGCCGCCGGTCACACCCGCTTCGAAGACCCGGTCGACCTCGGCGGGATCGAACCCGGGGCCGTCGTCCAGGACATCGACCACGATGGTCTCGCCCTGGTTGCGCGCGGTGATCCACACCCGGGACTTCGCATGCCGCAGTCCGTTCTCCAGCAGGGGTGACAGCAGCGACACGGCGAAGTCGGGCGCCACGGCCACCTCGACCTTCGCCGGGAAGGCGATCCCGACCGGGCGGCTGCCGATCGCCTGCCGCGCGGCGGAGCGCAGATCGCACCGGGTGCCGTCGTCCGTCCGTGCGCGCGCTGCGCGGAGGATCGTCGTGATCGCGGTATCGAGGCGGTCGACCTCGCTCAGTACCGCCTCCGGCGCCACCGGCTCGCCGGACAGCCGCGCCAGCTGCGCCTCGCCCCGCAGGACCGTGAGCGGTGTGCGCAGCTCGTGGGCGATCTCATCGGTGAGCCGACGCTCGTCCGCCAGCGCGTTGTCAACCCGCTCCAGGAGGCGATCCAGGGTCTGTCCCAGTTCCCCGAACTCGTCGCGGGGGACTCCGAGGTTGAAACGGCGCCCGGGCTCGTGATGACCCCAGTCGTCGGCGAGGGCGGCCATCTCGTGCACGACGCGCAGCGCTCGGTGCACCACGAGGTGCGCGACACCACCGGCGAGGAGGATGGTGAGGCCGCCCAGAATCAACGACAAGGTCAGGCTTCGCTGCTCGGACGTCTCGTAGGGCGTGAGGTCCACTCGGACGATCACCATGACGTGGTGGGCGTTGATCGGAACCGGCCGCGCGTACAAGAGGTAGTCGCCGACGGACGCGGTCTGCGATCGCCCTGCGCCCGCCAGCTCCTCGACGCGCCCGACCACACTCGCCGGTACGTTCCCGTCGATCAGGCGGCCGTCGGCATACACCCAGGCGACCTCGTCCAGCGCCTCGCTGCTGTTCTCCGTGAGCACGACACGGCCGCCTTTGGTGCTGACGTTCGCCGCGACCGCCTCGGCGCGCGTATGTGCCAGATCGTGCGCGTCGGCGTCCGTCACCCGGCTGAGCAGCACGTGCGAGACCACGACCAGGATCGCGACCACGGCGGTGGCAATCAGCACCGTGAGCGCGACGACCCTGCTGCGGAATCCCGTCACTGCCATCGGTAACCCACGCCGCGGACTGTCGCCAGACGCTCGGCCACGCCCAGCGTGGTGAGCTTGGTCCGCAGCCGACGCACGTAGGAGTCGAGGGTGTTGTCGCTGACCTGGGCTCCGTGCGGCCAGCCGGCGGCGACGAGGGCGTGACGACGTACCGCGTCGCCCTGCGAGGCGATCAGGCGGCCCAGCAGCCGGAACTCGGTCGGGGTCAGACTCATGCTCACCGCATCGTAGGTCACCACGTGTTTCGCCGGATCGAGGACGACCTCGTGCGGTGCGGGCGCCACGCTGGCCCGCCGGAGCAGCGCCCGGACCCGGACCAGCAGTTCGGGGATGTCGAAGGGTTTGGTCATGTAGTCGTCGGCGCCGGCCTCGAAACCGCCCACCTTGTGATGCAGGCCGTCCAAGGCGGTGAGCATCAACACCGGCACGTCCACGCCGCGAGCCCTCAGGGCCAGGCAGACGTCGCGGCCGTCGGCGTCCGGCAGCCCGAGATCCAGGACGACCAGCTGGGGCGCCGGTGCGAGCTGCCGCAGCAGGCTGTCGGCCGTGGCGGCGACGGAGACGGTGTGGCCGTCGTGCTCCAGGGCGCGCTTGAGGATGCCGCGGACCGCCGCGTCGTCTTCGCACACCATGATGAAAGCCACGTGCCGACCCTAGATACTCGCCTCCCAGTTCTCCATATTCCCTGATCAGCCACCTGACGCCCAGGCACGCCCGGCCGAGCGGCTGCGGGAGCTCGCGGGAGGACCACATGGGCGACATGGAGCCTGTGCAGGGATCGATGGGGACTTCACCGGCTCGATCGTTGCCGGATCTCGGAACACGGCTGTCTTCGCCTAGGACGTCCCCAAGCGCTCAACGGGAAAAATCGACGTTGAGGTGCAAACGGGATTCGACTATGCCAGCGATCACTGGGTTGGCGCGGCATCCTGAGCGTCGAGCGTCCTGTCGTCGTGATCTCAGCGCGGAGAGGCTGGCCATGGCACCAGGTGCGGACATCCAGACTGCCTGGATCGCCCTTCCTTCTCTGTCGAGCGCTGGTTGGTCTTGCCGCAGGTTCGTCATCGACACCCTGCACCGCTGGGGCATGCTCGACCTGCTGGACGACGCGCAGCTCGTTGCAGGAGAACTTCCGGACCTCATCGGCCGACACTTGAGGACCGCCGCGGCATGGGGCTGTCCTTCGTGTCCACGATGAGCGAGCGGTGGGGCATCCGCCAGGAGGCCAGAGGCAAGGTCATCTGGTCACGGGGCAGCCAGTCACGAATCTTCGTGGACGATCATGCTTGCGCGTTAGTTGGCACAGATACTTTTTATCTTTGGATGTTCGTAGACGTTTAGTTTCCGACAGGCGCCGCCCACACTCCTCATTGTCCATAGAATTCTCCGAGCGGCGACGCATAATACGCTCTGCTTCTAACTTCTCGCGCGTCTTAGCGTATGGCGTCGACTCCATCTTCTTCCTGCGGGACTCTTCCCGCCTAACACCAAATCTTCGTCAGGGCCAGGACGCACTTTTGCGACCGGCTTGCATGGAATCGCAGCATCCACGGCAAGCCTTAGCTCCTGGAATGATGATCCGGACACAACGGCTGAAACAATAGTTCTTCTGCTGCACGAGGCGGCAGACGATTGGTCAGAAACGCCGTTTTAGTTAAGAGCCGAAGAGAGCACGCTTGGGCAAGTGCGACGATGCAGGCCACCGGCCAAAGCCTCAGCCCGGCGGACCTGCCGGGCCGCTGTAGGGAAAGCCGCCTAGGGCTCGTGACGCGATCATGATCGCGTTGCGAGCCCTTACGCCCATCTGGAAGAAACGCGATCGAGGAGTTCACCTCCGACAGTGCCGAGTAGGCCTTCCTCTGGTTCAGATTCTTCATCGGCAGATCTTTTGACCTCGCCGTGCCTGCTTTCAACTTCGGCGGTCGGCTTGGGCCGAGCACTTGACCCTTGGGCGGCGGGTTTTTGCATAGCGACCGCGGATCCACCGGCCACTCCGATCGCGGCAAGCAGGACAGGGGTGGCGATCAAGATGGCGAAGACTCTACGTGCACGCATGGCTTCCCGCCTCGTCTAGGACAACGTCGCCACCAAGCTACCTCGCTCATCATTACGAAAAACCGCTCAGCGAACTACTCACTCGCATGGCCGAGCACGCCAGCCCTCTGCGAGATGGTCAGAATTCACCGACCTTGACTCCCTCGATCATGGCGGCTGTCTCCGAGCGCGCGCAGAGGCGGGCCGGACCGTTGGGGACCTTGCTGTGGCGGGATGGCGATGCCGTTGGCGTCAAGGCTTCCGGCGTATCCGACTCTGTGGACCAGCCTGTATGTGAGAAATTGTGAGACGCGAGCCTCGAAAATGATCAAGGGCCTCGTCTCACATGATGTGATCCAAGGCCCTGATCTGCGACTACGGAGAAGACTCCAGTCGGGACGACAGGATTTGAACCTGCGACCCCTTGACCCCCAGTCAAGTGCGCTACCAAGCTGCGCCACGTCCCGGTGCGCTTCCCGCGGTGAACCGCGTGATCGCGCGGACAGCACTTTACCCCACGTGCGGGGCGGTGCCGAAGCGGGCCGGGGGCGCGGGACAATCGGGCGTATGGGCAGTACGGGAGGCAGGAGCAGCGCGTCGTCGGGCCGGGTGGCCGGGGCGCGGGACCGGGACGGCGAGGGGCGGGCGCGCAATGCCCGGCCGCGGGACGGGCTCGGGCGGCCGCTGCCGTACGGCGCGGACGGGGTGGCCCGGCAGCCCGAGGGCGTGGTGCGCACCCCGGAGCAGAGCGTCGCCGAGGCGCAGGAGCTGCTGGATGCCGGCAAGCCCTTCCATGCGCATGAGGTGTTCGAGGATGCCTGGAAGTCGGGGCCGGAGGAGAAGCGGGAGCTGTGGCGGGGGCTGGCGCAGCTCGCCGTGGGGCTCACGCATGCCGCTCGGGGGAATGTCACCGGCGGCGCCCGGCTGCTGCGGCGGGGTGCCGGGGCGGTGGAGCAGTGGGCGGCGGAATCGGGACAGCAGCGGCCGTACGGGATGGATCTTGTGGGGTTGGTCGGCTGGGGGCGTGAGCTGGCGGACGACGTGGAGGGCGGGGGCGGGGCCGTCGACGCCGGGGCGCGGGCGCCACGGTTGCGTGGGCGCACCGCGTAAAGCTGGTGGGGGCTGCGGCCGTCCCTACCCGCTCGGTAGGGATGCGGTGTACGGACTGTCAGTGGTGTGCGGCAGACTCGGGGTGTGCGAAAGATTCATGTCATCGGTATCGGCGCGGGCGACCCCGACCAGCTCACCCTGCAGGCGGTCAGGGTGCTGCGGAGCACGGACGTGTTCTTCATTCTCGAGAAGGGTGAGGTGAAGGACGACCTCACCCGCCTCCGCCGGGACATGCTCGACGCGCACATACCGGACGGGGCGTCGTACCGGGTGGTCGAGGCGCGGGATCCGGAGCGGGACCGCAAGGCGGGCGGCGCGGCCTACTCCCCCGCCGTCGGGGACTGGCGCAGTGCCCGCGCCGACATCTACGAGCGGCTGATCGCCGAGGAGCTGGGCGAGGACGAGAGCGGCGCGTTCCTGGTGTGGGGGGATCCGGCGTTGTACGACAGCACGATCGGGATCCTGGAGGAGGTGCGGGAGCGGGGTGGCGTCGAGTTCGACTATGACGTCGTGCCTGGCATCAGCAGTGTCTCCGCGCTCGTCGCCCGGCATCGCACGGGGCTGAACCGGGTGGCCCGGCCCGTTCAGATCACCACCGGGCGGCGGCTCGCTGAGGGTTTCCCGGAAGGCGTGGACGACGTGGTCGTGATGCTGGACGCCCACCAGACCTTCCGGCAGTACGCCGACGAGGACATCGACATCTACTGGGGCGCGTACATCGGCACCCCGGACGAGATACTCGCCTCCGGGCCGATCGGTGAGGCCGCGCCGCGGATCGAGCGGCTGCGGGCCGAGGCCCGGGAGCGCAAGGGGTGGATCATGGACACGTATCTGCTGCGCAGGCATCCCGGGGACCAGTAGGCATGCTGCTCTCCCCCAAGGGGGTGGGTGAACGGGAGGCGGCCGTCATCAGCAAGGCACGGGGCAACTGGCTGGAGGCCGGGTCCAGGAGAACGTGGGCCGCTCCGCCGGAACCGACCTGCGGGCGGCGGTGGACGGCATCACCAAGCGTCTCCTGGTCGAGGACCTGAGCACCGGACTGCCCCAGCGGTCACGGGAGACCGTCACCGCCGCCGCCTGAAAACCGGATGCTCCGCGAGGCGGACGGTCGCCATACTCACCCCATGTCCCCCGCACCCGTCCGCTTCCACGACACCCGCGTCACGGCGTACGACTTCGCCGGGTCCGCCCTGGTGTGCTGCCCGCGCTGCGAGCGCGTCGCCCACTTCGAGCGGCGCCCGGGCCGGGCGGCGGACGCTCAGGGCCGGACGTATCAGGAATGGCGTCTGGTCTGCCGCTCCTGCGGCGTGTCCCGCATCAACACCGGGCCGCGCGGCACGACCCAGCGGCCCGGACGGGGTTGTTACAGGCCGGCCCTGTGGCTGCGGGCGGAGACCAGGCACGGTGAGCTGTGGGCGTACAACCTCGAACACCTCGACCTGATCAGGCGGTTCGTCGCCGCCGATCTGCGGGAGCGGGCGCCCTGGTACGACACCGGACGGAAGATGACGCTCGTGGCGAGACTGCCCGCCTGGATCAAGAGCGCCAAGAACCGCGCCGAGGTGCTGCGCGCGATCGACCGGCTGCGGGCGTCGGTCACGTCGGGCTGAGGCCCAGCCGGGCAAGGGCCTGCGGCACGTCGGGGACTGCGGTCACGCCCGCCGGCAAGGGCGGCCTGCGTACGACCACGACCGGCAGCCCGAGTCCGCGGGCGGCCGTGAGCTTGGCGGCCATCGCCTCTCCCCCGCTGTCCTTCGTCACCAGGACGTCGACCAGGTACTCGCTCAGCAGCGCCGTCTCGTCGTCCACCGTGAACGGCCCCCGGGCCAGCAGCACTTCCGTGTGGGGCGGCATCGGGGGTTCGGGGGCCTCCACGGACCGTACGACGAAGTGACGGTCCGTCAGGTGGGCGAAGGCGGACAGGCCCATGCGTCCCGTGGTCAGGAAGACGCGGGGGCCGAAGCGCGGCAGCAGGTCCGCCGCCGCGGCGAGGGACGGGACCATGTGCCAGCGGTCCTCGGGGCCGGGCCGCCAGCCCGGCCGGCGCAGGACGATTGCCGGGACGTCGGTCGCCGACGCGGCCTGCGCCGCGTTCGCCGTGATGCCCTCGGCGAACGGGTGTGTGGCGTCCACGAGGGCGTCCACGCGTTGCTCGCGCAGCCAGTCGGCCAGGCCCTGCGCCCCGCCGAAGCCTCCGACGCGTACGTCCCCTGCCAACGCGCCCGGCCGGGTCACCCGCCCCGCGAGCGAGGTCGTGACGCGTACACCGGGTTGTGCCGCGAGCGCGGCGGCCAGTTCGCGGGCCTCGGTGGTGCCGCCGAGGATCAGGACGTGGGGGGACATGGGTGCGAGCGTACGAGGTCGGCGGTGGGCGCGGTGGTGGGGGATGCGGGACGGCCGCCCGGTGGCGCACCGGGCGGCCGTCTCATTCATGCGCTCAGCCCTGGCGGGCCTTGAAGCGGGGGTCCTTCTTGTTGATCACGTAGACCACGCCCCGTCGGCGGACCACCTGGGCGCCGGGCTTGGACTTCAGCGAGCGCAGGGACTTGCGGACCTTCATGGTTCTGCTCTCCTCGGGTAGCGCGCGGGACCGCGTCAGTGACGGGTCGCCGCGGGGCGGCCGTAGCGGCGCTCGAAGCGCTCCACCCGGCCGGCCGTGTCCAGGACCCGCGACCTGCCCGTGTAGAAGGGGTGGGACGCCGAGGAGATCTCGACGTCGATCACGGGGTAGGTGTTGCCGTCCTCCCACTCGATCGTCTTCGAGGAGTCGGCGGTGGAGCGGGTCAGGAAGGTGACGTCCGCCGTGCGGTCACGGAAGACCACGTGGCGAGCGTCGGGATGGATGCGGGGCTTCATGGGGTTTTCCTTTCCGGGACCGCGGCCGGAGGGTGGTTCCTCGAGGCCGCGGCCTGGTCGTCGCGGGCTGCTTCAGCGCTCCTCGCGGAACTCGACGTGCGCGCCGGCCACGTGGTCGTACTTGCGCAGGACGAGTCGGTCGGGGTCGTTGAGGCGGTTCTTGCGGGTCACATAGGTGACTCCGGTTCCGGCCGTCGACTTCAGCTTGACGACGGGGCGCGCCGTGCTGCGTGCCATGAGGTTCTCCCTTCGCCCACGCCACGGATCATTGATCCGAGCATGCCAATCACAGCGGGTCCAACAACGGCTTCGGCCGTCGCATTCCCGGGGTGGCGAGCGGTGCGCGGTTATCTTCCATGCATGGAGTCAGGGCGTGAGTCCGTGAGCAGGTCTGAGGGTGGGTCCGTGCGTGGGTCCGTGCGTGCCGTTCTCATCGATATCGACGGGGTGCTCACCGTCTCGTGGGAGCCGTTGCCCGGGGCGGTCGAGGCGTTGCGGGAGATTCGGGAGGCCGGGTTCGGGGTCGCGCTGGTCACCAACACGACGTCGCGGACCCGGGCGTCGATCGCCGGGACCTTGCGGGAGGCGGGGTTCGCGGTGGACGCGGAGGACATCCTGACCGCGCCCGTGGCCACCGCCGCGTATCTCGCCGAGCACTGTCCGGGGGCGCGGTGTGTGCTGCTGAACAGCGGGGACATCCGGGAGGATCTCGACGGGGTGGCGCTGCTCGGCCCTGCGGATGTCGACCCTGGCGCTGCGGAGAGCGTGCCGGACGTCGTGGTCGTCGGGGGTGCGGGGCCGGAGTTCGACTACGACGCGCTCAACCGGGCCTTCGGGTATCTGCAGCGCGGAGCCCGGTTGGTGGCCGTACACCGGAACCTGTACTGGCGCACCGATGCCGGACTGCAGCTCGACTCGGGGGCGTTCCTGGTGGGGCTGGAGAAGGCGGCCCGCACGGAGGCCGAGGTGACCGGGAAGCCGTCGGCGGCGTTCTTCGAGGCGGGTCTTGCGCGGCTCGGGGTGGGGGCGGGTGAGGCGCTGATGGTCGGGGACGACATCGAGTCCGATGTGCTGGCGGCGCAGCGGGCCGGAATCACCGGGGTGCTGGTGAAGACCGGGAAGTATCTGCCGGAGACGCATCGGGATGCGAGCGGTACGCCCGATCACGTCATCGAGTCGTTTGCGGATCTGCCGGGGCTGTTGCGGGGTTCGTCGGAGGACTAGCTCGGTCAGCGGAGCAGCAGCTGCAGGCCGCCCACGATCGTCGCGGCGATCACGAGTTGTTCGAAGAGGCGCTGGTTGATTCGGTTCACAGCCCATTTGCCGAACAACGCACCGGGCACGACGAACACCGCGAGTGCGGCGTCGAGGAACAGCGAGCGGCCGTCGATCAGGCCGAGGCCGGCGCTGAAGGGCACCTTCGACAGGTTCACGATCAGGAAGAAGAACGCCGAGGTGCCCAGGAAGCCCAGCTTCCGGAAGCCCGCCGACAGCAGGTACATCGACATCACCGGGCCGCCCGCGTTGGCGACCATCGTGGTGAAGCCGCCGAGCACGCCGTACGAGCGGGCCTTGATCCGGCCGGACCTCGTGGCCACCGAGTCCGGCTCCTCGTCGGCCTCCGCCGTGCGCCGCCGCCACACCGTCACGCCCGCCATCAGCAGCAGGATCGCACCGATCGACGTCCGTACGATGCCGTCGTCGGCCCACATCAGGAAGACGGTGCCGACGACCACCCCTGCCGCGACCGCCGGGAACAGCCGCCACAGCGTGGGCCAGTGGGCGTGCCGCCGGTAGGTGAGGACGGCGAGGACGTCGCCCACGATCAGGATCGGCAGGAGTACGCCGGTGGAGGCGCGGGCGGGCAGGACCGCCGCGAAGATGGCGAGGCTCACCGTGTTGGCGCCGCTCACGGCGGTCTTGGAGAAGCCGACGAGGAGGGCTGCGCAGGCGAGGGCGGCGAACTCCCAGCCGGTTATGTGCCAGAGCGTCATCGTGTTCATGCGGGGACCGATGCTATGTGCAGGCAACGGGGCGGGTAAGTACCGTCTCGCTGGTTGGCACCCGGCGGTGGCGCGGCCGTCTCCTGGGGCTGCCGCCCCCGGACCCTCGCTGTCGGCCTGAACGGCCTCGTCCTCAAACGCCGGACGGGCTGGATCGGCTAATGGCGCTCGACCAGCACCGCACTCCCCTGCCCCACCCCCACACACATCGTCGCCAAGCCCCGCTCCGCCCCCGTCCGGCGCATCCGGTGCAGCAGCGTCGTCAGGATCCGTGCCCCCGAGCAGCCCAGCGGATGGCCCAGGGCGATCGCCCCGCCACTCGGGTTGACCAGGTCGGCGTCGATGCCGAGCTGGTCCATGCAGGCGAGGGCCTGGGCGGCGAACGCCTCGTTGAATTCGGCCTCCTGGATGTCGGCGACGGTCCAGTCGGCGCGGGCCAGCGCCTTGCGGGTGGCGGGGACCGGGCCAATGCCCATCACGTCGGGGTGGACTCCGGCCGAGGCGCCGGCGACGTAGCGGCCCAGGGACTCCAGGCCCAGGTCGTTGAGGGCTTCCTCGCTGACCAGAAGGAGGCCGGCGGCACCGTCGTTCATCGGGGAGGCGTTGCCCGCGGTGACCGTGCCTCCGGCGCGGAAGACGGGCTTGAGGCGGGAGAGCTTCTCGTACGACGTGTCCTCGCGGATGCATTCGTCGGCGTCGACGAGCACGCCGTCGGGGCGTTCCACCGGCAGGAGTTCGTCGTCGAAGTGGCCGTTCTTGCGGGCGTCCGCGGCGCGTTGGTGGCTGCGCAGGGCGAACTCGTCCTGGCGTTCGCGGGTGATGCCGTAGCGGTCGGCGACCTCCTCCGCGGTCTCGCCCATGGACAGCAGGCCGTGGAGGTCCTTCATCGCCGGGTTGACCAGGCGCCAGCCGAGGCGGGTGTCGACGGTCTCGAGGCGGTGCGGGAGGGCCTCGTCGGGGCGGGGCAGGACGAAGGGGGCGCGGCTCATCGACTCGGAGCCGCCCGCGAGGACGATGTCGGCCTCTCCGGCCGCGATGGTGCGGGCGGCCGTCGTCACCGCCTCCAGCCCCGAGGCGCACAGGCGGTTGACCGTGGCGCCGGGCACGGATTCGGGGAGACCGGCGAGCAGCGCGGCCATGCGGGCGACGTTGCGGTTGTCCTCGCCCGCCTGGTTGGCGGCGCCCCAGTAGACGTCGTCGATGCGCGCCGGGTCGAGGGCGGGGACGTCGGCCACGAGGGAGCGGATCACATGCGCCGCGAGGTCGTCGGGGCGCACGGAGGACAGGGCTCCGCGCAGCTTTCCGATGGGGGTGCGGCGGGCGGCCGCGAAGTGGACGGGGCGCACGACAGGACTCCTGACCGACGGCACACTCGAACAATTAATTAGCGCTGCTAGTTTTGGAGTGTAGACCGCTGCCGCGCCGCCTGGGAAGATCCCGGAAGGTCACCCGCCACCGGGCCACCGAGAACCAGGACCTTCACCGATGCAGTTGGAGGAGAACATGGCCGACGCCCGCGAGCACGTCGTCACCGGGAGCCACGGCTCGATCGCCGTACGCGAGTGGCCCCGGGAGCGGCCCCGGTACGTGGCGCTGGTCGTGCACGGCTACGGAGAGCACTCCGGGCGGTACGAGGAACTGGCCGGGGTGCTGGTCGAGCACGGAGCCGCGGTCTTCGCGCCCGATCATGTGGGGCATGGCAGGTCGGCCGGCGAGCGGGTGCTGGTCGAGGACTTCGAGGACGTGGTCGGGGACGTCCGTCTCGTGACGGAGCTGGCGCGGTCCCTGTATCCGGGGCTGCCGGTCGTGCTGATCGGGCATTCCATGGGTGGGCTGATCTCGGCCCGTTACGCCCAGCGCCACGGCGACGAGCTGGCCGCGCTCGTGCTGTCCGGCCCGGTGATCGGCGCGTGGGAGCTGCCGGGGCAGCTGCTGGCGCTCGACGAGATCCCCGACACGCCGATCAGCCCGGCCTCGCTGTCCCGCGATGCGGCCGTGGGGGCGGCGTACATGGCCGATCCGCTGGTCTGGCACGGTCCGATGAAACGACCGACCGTGGAGGCGTTCGCCCGGACGCTGGAGACCGTCGCCAAGGCGGGCGACGTGGGCCGGCTGCCGCTGCTGTGGCTGCACGGCGACGACGACCGGCTGGTCCCGCTTCCCGGGAGCCGCGTCGGCGTCGAGCAGCTCAGCGGCGGCAACCTCACCGAGCGGATCTACCCAGGCGCCCGGCATGAGGTGTTCAACGAGACCAACAAGGCCGAGGTCTTCGCGGATCTGTCCCGGTTCCTGGACGGCGCGCTCACGGGCTGAGACGGCACGGGTGGCCCCGACCCCTGTTTGCGGCACTTCGCCATGGGCACCCGAGATCGCGTGGAGTGACCGCAACGGCTGGAAGGAGAAGCGCCCTGATGACTGCGGTGAAGAGCACACTTCCGGAACCGGCCCGCAAGATCGCCGGTGACGCGCTGCAGAGCACTCTCGTGGATCTTCTCGGGCTCTCACTGATCGCGAAGCAGGTGCACTGGAACATCGTGGGCCCGCGGTTCCGCTCGATCCATCTCCAGCTCGACGAGGTGGTGACCACGGCCCGTACGTACGCCGACACGGTCGCGGAGCGCTCCTCGGCGCTCGGCCTGCCGCCCGACGGCCGGCCCGAGACGATCGCGGCGGCCTACACGCTGCCGGGTCCCAAGGACGGCTGGGTGCGCGACACGGACGTCGTCCAGCTGATCGCGGACGCGCTGGAGGCGGCGATCGGACGGCTGCGGGAGCGCATCGCCGCGACCGCCGAGCCGGATCCCGTCACCCAGGACCTGCTGATCTCCCTCACCGCGGAGCTCGAGAAGCAGCGGTGGATGTTCGACGCGGAGAACTGGCCGCGCGAGGACTGACCCGTCGACGGCCGGACCATGCACGTACGGAAGGGGCACCCGATGACCGACGCCCTCGAACTCGACGCGCTGTGGGACGACTTCCACCGCGCGGTGAACATGACCTCCCAGGAGCTCGCCGCCTGGCTGCGGGTGAGCGACGCCGACGAGAACACCGAGCCCTTGCCCGAGCAGGCGGGCTCGCCCACCGGGCAGCACGTCCTCGCGATCCTGCAGAAGCGGCGCACGGACCTCACGGACGACGACATCCGTGTGATGTACGAGGTCGTGGACACGGTGACGGAGGAGTCGGACCTGGAGAACGAGCCGGAGGCCGAGGACACCGACCGCCGGCACCGGCTGATGACGATCGGCCATGACCCGCTGAAGCCATGAGCGGCCAGAAGGACGTCGTCCGCGAACTGGTGCGCGCACATGGGCAGACGTTCGCCGAGGAGGCGGGCATCACGCTCAAGGACACCCCGCAGCCGCTGTACCGGCTGCTGGTCCTCGCGCTGCTGCTCAGTGCCCGCATCCGCGGGTCCGTCGCCGTCGACTCCGCCCGTGAGCTGTACCGGGCGGGGCTGCGCGACCCGCGCCGAATGGCCGGGGCCGACTGGCAGCAGCGGGTGGACGCGCTGGGCCGCGGCGGTTACCGCCGCTACGACGAGCGCACGGCCACGCAACTGGGTGACGGCGCCCAGCTGTTGATCGAGCGGTGGGGCGGGGATCTGCGTCGGCTGCGGAAGGAGGCGGACGGCGACGTCGACGAACTGCGCCGTCTGCTCCAGGAGGTCCCCGGCCTCGGTCCGGCCGGCGCCGACATCTTCCTGCGCGAGGCCCAGCGGGTGTGGCCGGAAGCGGCCCCGTACCTGGACCGCAAGGCGCTCGACGGAGCGGAACGGCTGGGTCTGCCGAAGGACCCGGACCGGCTGGTGAAGCTCGCCGGGAACACGCAACCGGCCGTGCTCGCCGCCGCGTTGGTGCGGGCGGCACTCGACAAGGAGGTGGCCGAAGACAGTCTCCGTCGCGCAGCATGATCGTGTCACACTGCTCGCACGCACGCCTTTCGGGGCCTGACGAGCAGAGGAGCATCACGTGACGGGGACCGAGCCGGCCGCACCGCGGATCGACACGACCCGGCCGCACCCGGCCCGCGTCTACGACTGGTTCCTCGGCGGCAAGGACAACTACCCCGTCGACGAGGAGCTGGGCCGGCAGATCGCCTCGATCCAGGGGGACGCGCCGCGCGCCGCCCGCGCCAACCGCCGGTTCATGCAGCGGGCCACGCGCAGGCTCGTCGAGCAGTCGGGAATCCGCCAGTTCCTCGACATCGGCACGGGCATACCCACCGAGCCCAATCTCCACCAGATCGCCCAGCGCGTCGCACCCGACGCGCGCGTCGTCTACGTCGACAACGACCCGATCGTCCTCGCCCACGCGGGCGCCCTGCTGCGCGGCACCCCGGAAGGCGTCACCGAATACCTGCAGGCCGACGCCCGCGAACCCGCCGCCATCCTCGAACAGGCGGGCGGCATCCTCGACTTCGACCGTCCGATCGCCCTGTCCCTGATCGCCCTGCTCCACTTCATCGCCGACGAGGACGGCGCCCATGACCTGGTGGGCACCCTCGTCGACGCCCTCGCACCGGGCAGCTGCCTGGTCCTGTCCGCGATGACGGCGGACTTCGAGCCTGAGAACGTACGGCGGGGCATCGAGGCCTACGCGGCGGGCGGAGTGACCCTGGTGGCCCGCACGCACACCGAAATGGGCGGCTTCTTCAAGGGACTCGACCTCGTCGAGCCGGGGATCGTGTCCGTGGTGGACTGGCACCCCGAACTCGGCGTGGACGAGACACCGGACGGCGAGGGACCCGTGTCGCTGTACGGAGGCGTCGGCGTCAAGGTCTGACTCAGGGACGCCGGTCACCGCGGAGGAATTCCGCCAGTGCGCTCAAGTCGCGTCGGCCCAGGCCCTCTTCCACGGCTTCCCCCACCAGTCGCCTGTTGGTGACGGCCTGGTGCATGGGTGCCCCCACGCGCTCGGCGAGAGCGAGGGCCAGGTCGAGGTCCTTGGCGACGAGTTCGAGGGTGAAGGCGACCGTCGCGCTCTCCGGGTGCAGATACGCGTCCTTCTTGTACTGCACGAACGGCGCCCCTGCGGCACCGGCCGCGAACACCTCGTACGCCGCCTCCCGGGCCACCCCGGCCCGCTCGGCGAGGACGAGCGCCTCCGAGAGGGACTGGTTGAGGCCGAGGAGCAGCGAGTTGACGGCCAGCTTCATCGCCGCGCCGGTTCCTGCGGGGCCGACATGGACGACATGGGACGCCAGGACGTCCAGCACGGATCGGGCCTGTTCCAGGGCCGACGCCTCCCCGCCCGCCATGACGGTGAGCCTGCCCTGTTCGACGAAGACGACGCTGCCGGAGACGGGGGCGTCCAGCAGGGCCGCGCCCGCCTTCTCGACCAGGGGTGCCAGGGCGGTCACCGTCTCGGGGGCGACGGTGCTGGTCTCCACGACCACCGTGCCGGCACCCAGCCCGGCGGCGATGCCGTCCTCCCCGCCGTATGCCTCGCGCACGGCCGTGTCGTCGGCGAGGGAGACGAGGACGACGTCCGCCGCCGCGGCCGCCCGGCAGGGCGTGTCGGCGACCGCGGCGCCGGTCGCCTCGGCCTTGGCGCGGGTGCGGTTGTACGCCGTCACCGCGAAGCCCGCCTTGCGCAGCCGTACCGCCATGGCCGCACCCATCCGGCCGGTGCCGATCACCGCGACGCGCGGTCGCGTTTCGTTCGTCCCGGTGGCGCTCACCCCAGCAGCCACCCCCCGTCCACACTCAACTCCACTGCATTGACAGACCTGTTGCGCAGCAGGAAGTCCACCGAGTCCACGACGTCCGCCATGGTGGCGAGCCGTCCGGTCGGGGTCCTGGCGCGCAGGGCGGCCAGGACTTCGTCCGGCTTGGACTGCCAGTAGGGGCTGTCGCCCACGACGCCCGGGTGGACGGCGTTGACGCGGACCGGGGCGAGTTCGACCGCGAGGGTGTTCACCAGGCCCCGTACGCCCGCGTTGACCGTGGCCACCGTGGTGGCGCCGGGGTAGGGGCGCTCCTTGGCCTGGCCGCCGAAGACGACGATCGCGCTGTCGTCGGTCATGCGTGGCCGCAGCACGTGCACGACCTCGGTGTAGCCGACCAGTTTGGTTGTGACGAGGCGCAGCGCGGCGGCGATGTCGTAGTCCGTCGCCCGGTTCTCGTCGCGGGAGACGCCCGCGAGGACCAGGTGATCGACACGTTCGACGTCCGCCAGCGCCGCGGCGATCTCACGCGGCCGGGACAGGTCGAGGGCGAGGCCCCGTGCGCCGACCTCCTTGGCGACGGCGTCGGCGCGGTCCGCGTCACGGCCGGTGAGGATCACCTCGTCGCCCCGCTCGGCCCGGACCCGGGCGAACTCGCGGCCGATGCCCGACGTGCCACCGACGACAACGACGCTGCTCATGACTCCAGGGCCTCCCTCAGATACTCCCAGTCCCGTGTGAACCGGTACGAGTGGCGCGGCGGCGGCTGCGGCGCCTGGGTCTCCAGCCAACGCAGCGTCCCCGTACCGGCGTTGGCGAAGCCGTGCACGCAGCCGGCGCCCGCCCAGGCGCAGTCGCCGGGTCCGAGCCGGTAGCGCTCGCCGTCGAACACCGCGTCCGCCTCGCCTTCGAGGAAGTAGTACGTCTCCTCGAAGGGGTGGTCGTGGGTGCCGGCGACGCCGTCGGGCGCGTACTGGACCATGAACATCGTGGAGGCGACCGCGCCGAGGTCGCTGTCGACCATCATCTTGACGGTGATGCCGCTGTAGACGAGCAGCGCGGTGCGCATGCTGGCGGAGACGGCGAGGAGGTCCTGGGACTGTTTGCCGGGGTCCATCTGGGCGGGCTCGAAGTGGCCGAAGGTGCGGGTGCGCGGGTCGCGGACGTCGATGCGGACAGGGCTGCGCGCAGGCAGGTCGCGCACCGCCTGCGTGTCGTGTCCGTAGCGTGCCCGCGGGACCGGCGCCAGCATGTCCGCCCAGCGTGCGGGCGTGTCCCCGGCTCCGCGCCAGGCGTGCGGGACGCCGGTCGCAAGGATGCCGTAGTCGCCCTCCTCCAGGAGGTAGGAGCCCTCGGGCATGTCGAGGATCGCGGTCCCGTCGAGGATGTGGAAGCTCTCCTCGTACGAGTGCACATGCGCCGGCACCGCGCCGTCCGGGCGCAGTTCGCACAGGCCGAAGCCGGTGTGGACGCTGCCGTCGTCCTCGCCGACCAGCGTGCGGCGCCGGTAACCGTGTGCGTCGTACCGCGGCTCGGCCGCGTCGGCGGCCCGCCGCACCAGATGCCGGGTCATGCGGTCGGCTTCGCCTCCTTCGCCTTCGCTTCCTTCGCCGCGAGCAGCCGGTCGCGGGACTCCTCGACGAGTTGCCGGGCGCGTGCGACGTCGGCCGTCAGCCTGCCGTCGCGCTTGCGGATCACGCCGTCGACGATGACCGTCTCCACGTTGGAGACGTCCGCGCACAGCGTGACCGCGGAGGCCGCGTCGTGCACCGGCGCGATGTTGAGGGCGGTGGCGTCGAGGGCGACGACGTCGGCGCGCTTGCCGGGGGTCAGGGAACCGGTGCGGTGCTCCAGTCCCGCGACATGCGCGCCGTTGCTCGTCGCGATCTCCAGCATCTGACGTGCCGTCAACATGCTCTCCGGTACGGGCATGTTGGCCTGCCAGCAGTCGGCGTTGAGCCGGGCGCGCTCGGCGCCGAAGGCCGCGCGGATCTGGGTGAACATGTCGCCGGGCACGGTGGTGACGACGTCGATGCTCAGGGACGGTCGCAGTCCGTGCTCGATCGCTGCCATCACGGGCGGCCAGCCGTGCCCCATCTGTGTCTCCACCTGCGGCGCGATGGAGACCGTACCGCCGCTGTCGGCGACCATCTGCCACTCGTCCTCGTGCAGGTAGCAGCAGTGGATGTAGGTGGTGTCCGGGCCGAGCAGGCCGAGGTCGTTGAGCTGTTTGACCATGCCGAAGCGACCGGCGAGGCGGCCCATCGCCACATGCACGGTGATCGGGATGTCGAGTTCGCGGGCGAGCGCCCATTCGGAGGTGACGACGTCGTTCACGCAGAAGCCGGGGCCGCGGGTGGCCAGCGCCATGGTCAGCAGGCCGTCATCGGAGGAGAAGTACTTGGCGCGGATACGGCGGACGTCGTCGCCCGGGATCGCGATCTTGCTCTCGAACCAGTAGTCCGCCAGGGAGGTGTTGGCGCTGCCGTAGGCGTACTGGGCGCGGATGCCGGTCTCCGCCAGCGCCTGGATCGCGGCGTCCGGGTGCTCGGGCGTGTTGTTGATGTGGGACCAGTCGACAAGGGTGGTGATACCGGCGTTGAGGCACTCCAGGGCCCCGGCGAGGTTGGCCGCGTACACGTCCTCGGGCGTGTACAGCGGGGCGAAGGTGTCGAGGATGTCGACGAAGTAGTCGTCGAGGGTGGCGTCGGGGGCGACGCCGCGGATCGAGGCCTCCCAGGTGTGGCGGTGGGTGTCGACGAAGCCGGGGATCACGATGCGGCCGCTCATGTCGAGGACCTCGGCGTCGGCGCTGATCTCCGGCTGTACGGCCGCGATCCGGCCGTCCTCGATGAGGACGTCCCCCCGCGGCAGATCCCCGACGGAGGGATCCATCGAGAGCACGTGCCCCGCGCGAAGCAGTATCCGATCGGTCATCGCGCTTCCTCCTCAGGGGTGTTCAGTACGCGGCGAGACTCCGCACCGCCGCCACGGCCTTGTCCACGGTGGGAATGACTTGCTCCTCCAGCGCGTCGGCGAACGGCAGCGGCACGCACTCCCCCGCCACCCGGCGCACCGGCGCGTCCAGCAGCGTGAAGCCCTCGTCGGCGACGACCGAGACGAGGGTGGCGCCCCAGCCGCCCTGGAAGGGGTTCTCCTCCACGGTCACCAGCCGCGACGTCTTGGCGAGGGAGGCGAGGACGGTGGCGACGTCGAGCGGGACGAGGCAGCGCAGGTCGACGACCTCGGCGTCGATGCCCTCCGCGGACAGCTGCGAGGCGGCCCGGAGCGCCACCGGGACCATGGAGGCGAGGGCGACGAGAGTGACGTCGGAGCCCTCGCGCACCACCGCCGCGCGCCCCAGCTCGACCACATGACCCGGTGGCGCAGGCGCACCCTTGCTCGCCAGCAGCCCCTTGTGCTCGAAGAAGACGACCGGGTCGTCACTGCGAACGGCCGCCGCCATCATGCCGATGACATCGGCGGGCGTGGCGGGGGCCGCGATCTTCAGCCCCGGGACGGTCAGTGCCCAGTTCTCGGTGGCCTGCGAGTGCTGGGCCCCGAAGCCGAGGCCGCCGCCGTTGGCGGTGCGCACCACGAGCGGCACGGTGACCTGGCCGCCCGTCATGTACCGCACCTTCGGTATCTCGTTGGCGAGGTAGTCCCAGCAGCAGGCCAGGAAGTCGGAGAACATGATCTCGGCGACCGGCCGCATCCCGGTCATCGCGGCGCCCATCGCCGCGCCCACGATGGCCTGTTCGGAGATGGGCGTGTCCCACACCCGCTCGGGCCCGAACTCCTTGAGCAGCCCGACGGTCGTCTTGAACACCCCGCCGGCCTCGCCGATGTCCTCACCGAGGCACACGACGGCCGGGTCGCGGCGCATCTCCCGCGCGATGCCCTCGGCGACCGCCTCGCGGTAGGTGATGACGTCACGGTCCGTGCTCACGTCCGCCATGCCGCACCTCCGTCCGCCCATACGTCGGTCAGCGCCTCGCCCGGATCGGGGAGCGGCGCGTTCTTCGCCGCCTCGACCGCCTGCTGTACGAGGTCGCGGGCGCGCTCGTCGGCCGCGCTGACCGTCGCCTCGTCCGCCCCCAGCTCCACCAGGCGCCCGCGGGCGAGGTCCAACGGGTCGTGCTTGAGCCAGCGTTCGACCTCCTCGGCCGGGCGGTAGGTGGCCGGGTCGGCGCGGCTGTGCCCGAAGTGGCGGTACGTCTCGGCCTCCAGCAGAGCGGGCCCGTCTCCTGCCCGGGCCCGCTCGGCGAGGCGGGCGACCGCCTCCTTCACGGCGAGGACGTCGTTGCCGTCGACGACCTCGCCGGGGATGCCGTACGCGGGCGCCCGGTCCGCGGCCGGACGGGCCACGGCTGTGACGTCGGCGATCGGCGTGTACTCCATGTACAGGTTGTTCTCGCAGACGAACAGCACCGGCAGCTTCCATACGGCAGCCAGGTTGAGCGCCTCGTGGAAGGCACCGATGTTGGTGGCGCCGTCACCGAAGAAGGCGACGGCCACCTGCCGCGTCCCGCGCAGCCGGGCCGACCAGGCGGCGCCGACCGCCATCGGCAGGTGGGCGCCTACGATGGCGTACGAGCCGAGCATGTTCATGGACGCCTTCGTGAGGTGCATGGAGCCGCCCTTGGCCCTGCACAACCCGGTCGCCCTCTGCATGAGTTCGGCGAGGCACTCCTCGGGGGTGGCGCCGCGGGCCATCGCATGGTGGTGGCCGCGGTAGGTGGCGAAGACGTAGTCGTCGGGGCGCAGGGCGGCGCTCGCGCCGACGGCGATCGCCTCGTGCCCGGCGGCGAGATGGGTGGTGCCCTTGACCAGGCCGGACAGGAACAGGTCGTGGGCGGCCTGCTCCGTACGGCGGATGACGGCCATCTGCTCGTACAGGGTGAGGAGTTCCTCGCGGTCGGCCATCAAGTGCCCCCGTCGGTGCGGGTGTTGAGGTGGGACTGGGCCTCGCGGCGGGTGTTGAGCTCGCCGCCGACCGTCCAGTACTTGCGGCCCGCGACCAGCAGTTCCTCGGCCGGGAACTTGGTGATGACCTCGCAGCCGTCAGCGGTGACGACCAGTTCCTCCTCGATCCGGGCCGCGGACCAGCCGTCGGCGGCCGGCCAGTAGGTCTCCAGGGCGAACACCATGCCCTCTTCGAGGACTTCGGGGTGGTCGAGGGAGACCAGGCGGCTGAAGATGGGCTTCTCCCAGATCGACAGGCCCACCCCGTGGCCGTACTGGAGGGCGAAGGCGGCGGTCTCGTCGGCGAAGCCGAACTCCTCGGCGCGCGGCCAGACCTGGACGATGTCGGCGGTGGTGGCACCCGGGCGGACCAGGGCGATGGCCTCGTCCATGTACTCGCGACAGCGGACGTAGGCGTCCCGTTGCGCGCGGGAGGCGCTGCCGACCGCGAAGGTGCGGTAGTAGCAGGTGCGGTAGCCGAGGTGGCTGTGCAGGATGTCGAAGAATGCGGGGTCGCCGGGGCGGATCAGGCGGTCGCTGTAGACGTGCGGGTGGGGTGAGCAGCGTTCGCCCGAGATGGCGTTGACGCCTTCGACGTACTCGCTGCCGAGGTCGTAGAGGACCTTGCTGACCAGGCCGACGCACTCGTTCTCGCGCACGCCCGGGCGCAGGTGGCCGTACAGCTCCTCGTACGCCGCGTCGACCATCGCGCAGGCCTGGGTGAGCAGGGAGATCTCGTCGCGGGTCTTGGTGCGGCGGGCCTCCAGGAAGACCTGCTGGCCGTCGACGACGTCGATGCCCTCGGCGCGCAGGGCGGCGAGGATCGGCATCTCGGCGACGTCGATGCCGAGAGGCTCGTTCGCGAGGCCGTGTTCGCGCAGCTCGGTGGCGATCTTGCGGGCCACGTCCTCGGCGATGCCGGCGTCGGGATGGAAGGCGCCGCGCAGGGTGGAGATGCCGGCGCGGGCACCGGTCGGCGGGCCCTCCTTGCCGTCGCTGTAGTCCAGCCACGGGTTGTACAGCTGGTGGTGGCGGGCCGCGGAGCCGAAGTCCCAGACGACCGGTTCGCCGCCGCGCACCAGCAGGGCGAAGCGGATCAGCTTGTCCATCGCCCAGGTGCCGATGTGCGTGGCGGTCATGTAGCGGATGTTGGCGAAGTCGAAGCTGAGCACCGCGCCGAGCGAGGAGCGGTTCAGGGTCTCGTTGAGCCGGGCCAGGCGCTGCCTGCGCAGCCGGCCCAGGTCGATGCGCTCTTCCCAGTCGACGGCGTTGGGTCCATATGTGCGGATCGCCATGGCGACCACCCCCACTCCGGAGTGAACGACCACACCGGGCAGGTGTCAAGTACTACTGAACACTCTGGCTGAACACGAACCAGACCCCGACGGCCGGTTCCGTTCCATCATTCCGGTAGCGGTGGGGGGTCGTCGACTCGAAACAGACGGCGTCGCCCGGTCCGAGTGTGTACTCGTCGAAGCCGAGGGTGAGCACGAGCTCGCCGGAGGTCACATAGCCGTACTCGGTGCCCGTGTGCCGCATCAGGCCGCCGGAGCCGGAGGAGGAGCCGCCGGGCCGGTAGGTCACCAGCAGGAAGTCGACATCCGTGCCCGGAACATGCCCGAGCCGCTCCCAAACGACCCCGGAGTCCAGCTCAAGCAGCTCCCGCTCCCCCGGTGTGACCAGCGGTCCGATGCGCCGGCCAGGGTCGGCGGCGAAGGCCGCGAGGGCGTGCAGGACGGTGGCGGGGGCGGCGGCCGCGGCCACGACCGGCGAGGCGGCGGCCTCGTCCTCGTAGCCGTCGAAGAGCGCCTCCAGGGAGACCGACAGCGCGGTGGTGATGGCGTACAGCGTGCTCACCGACGGCTGGCTCTTGCCGGTCTCGATCTGGGAGACCAGGCTCGCGGAGACGCCGATCTCCCGGGCGAGGGAGCGCAGGCTCACGCCTTTGGCCAGGCGTGCCTGCCGGATGCGTGCGCCGACGGGCGGCACGGCGGCAGGAGACACGGCTGCTCCCCTCTCGGGCGGACATGTGCAGCACCATTGAACAGCGGGGGTCGGCCATGGCACCAGGGCCTCAGGCGAGGAACGACGAAGACCGCCGTCCCCGCACGGACCGCACCGCCCACCGAGTCCCTCACCGACCGCGAGCCACGGCTTTGCGCAGCCGACCGGCTAGAGGTCCAGCACGCGCGCGACCGTGCGCAGCACTCCGTTGTCGTTGTTGGACGGGGCCAGGTGGCGGGCCCGGGCGATGACGTCCGGGTGGGCGTTGGCCATGGCGAAGGACCACTCGGCGGCGTCGAGCATCTCCAGGTCGTTGAGGTAGTCACCGAAGACCATGGTCTGGGCGGGCGTGATGCCCAGGTCGTGCTGGAGTCGGCGCAGGGCGGCGCCCTTGTTGGCGGTGCGGTTCATGACGTCGACCCAGTGCTCGCCGGAGACGACCACTTGGTGGGTCGGGGTGAAGGACTGGAGCGCGGGCGCGGTGGTGTGCGCGGCGGAGCCGAAGTCGAAGAGGGCGACCTTGATGACGTCGTCGTCGAGCGCGGTGGCGTCCTCGACGACGCGGTGTTCGACGTAGTACTTGCGCACCTCCGCCAGGAACGCCTCGTCGCTGCGCTCGACGTAGGCGGAGCGCTTGCCGCAGACGACGGCGCCCACGTCGACGCCCTCGGCGACCAGCTGTCGTACGGCCTGTACGACGCGGGCCGCGACGCCCGGCTCCAGCGGGTCCGAGCTGAGCTCCACGCCGTCGCGCACCACGTACGTGCCGTTCTCCGCGATGAACACCATGCCCTCGGACACCTCGGCGAACTCACGCGCGAGCGTGGCGTACTGCCGTCCGCTCGCCGGGCTGAACAACACTCCGCGGCGGCGCAGTTCCGCCAGCGTCTCCCACAGCCCGGGCGGGATCCGCTTGGCGTCGTCCAGCAGCGTGCCGTCCATGTCGGTGACGACGAGGCGTATGTCGGCGGAGCCGGCGGGCACACCGGAGGCGGTGAGGAAGGGCGAGGCGGCGGAGGACATGACCTGCTTCCGGTGGGGCGCGACGGGGCGCCTGCTGGCTTACGGCGGTCCCGTCACCCTACGCGAGCTGCGCGGACGCTCAGCTTCCTGACCGGATCAGTCCCGTCAGGTAGCGCCACAGCGAGGAGCGCCGCTTGGCGGCCTGGTCAGGTACCGGCGCCGCATCCGTTACGTCTGCCGCGGGTGCCGGCGAGAGAGGCAGCGGCGGCCCGGACAGTTCGTAGCGCACCGGCAGCGAGCGCAGCCCCCGCATGAACGGCGAGGAACGCCAGGGCAGTTGGTCGACGGGCAGGGCGAGCTCCAGGTGCCCGAACCGTTCGAAGACACGGCTGACGCCCGCTGCCGCGATCGTCGACGCCAGTTCTCGGGCCGGGCACTGGCGGGGGCCCGCGCCCCACGACAGGTGCGCGCGGCTGCTGATGCCCGCGCCGGGTGCCATCTGGCCCGCAAAGACGGGGTCGGCATGGGCGGCGGCGGAGGAGACCCACACGGGGTCGCCGGCGCGGATGGTGTAGTCGCCGAGCCGGGTGTCCGCGGCCGCGAACCTCGGCACGAAGTTGACCAGCGGCGGCTTGCGCATGACCACCCGGTTCATGGTCTCGCGCACCATCCCGGCGGACAGGGTGGTGCGGACCCCGCCCTCGTTCTCTCCCGCGATCACCTCGACGACCGTGTTGGAGATGAGGATGCCGACGTGGTCGGAGGTCATGCCGAGCAGCATGAACAGTTCGCGGGCCAGCGCGTCGACGGACAGGTCCGGGTGGGCGGCCAGCAGATGGGAGGGGAAGTCGTCGCCCGGCTTCTCGATCTTGGCGGCGGCCAGTTCGCTGAGCGTGACCAGGAGGCGGGCGAGGGCGGATTCGGCGTCCGGGCCGGCGTCCAGCACCCGCCACATGTCCATCAGGGCGTCGTCGCCCTGCGAGCCGGGGAAGCCGAGCAGATGGCTCGCCGCCATCAGCGGCAGCGGGCGGGAGAACTGCGCCGACAGGTCGGCCATGCCCGTGCCGCCGCCCTGCGCGAGCAGGGAGATCAACTCGTCGGCGTATCCGGTGACGGCCGCCTTCAGCCGCTTGGCCTGCGGGCCCCGCGGGTCCTGGAAGGGGCGCAGGGCCGAGTCCCAGGCACCGCGCAGTGTGCGGTAGCCGGGGCCGCCCTGGATCAGCACGTGGTTGACCTCCAGGGAGGGACCCAGCGGCCAGTCGGCGGGCACCCGGCCCTCCGTCCGGGCCCGCCAGTTCTCCAGGCCCTTGGGCCAGCCGGCGTCGTCCTGGAGCACCTGCAGCGACTCGCGGTAGCCGAGCACGAGCCACGCGGGCACACCCAGCAGGTCGACCGGCGCGACCGGGCCGTGGCGCTCCCGCAGCCGTTCGTAGACGAGCGCGGGACGGGTCTCGTAGTCCCGGGTCAGCAGGGGTTCCGGAGCCAGCTCCTCCAGCCGCGTGCCGGCCCGCTCCGCGCTGTCCTCGTCGACCAAGTGGAACTCCATGCTTCCGCCGCCCCCTTCGACACCGCCGCGACAGTCCGCGGCGTGCGGGTACGCGCGGACCCCGGGGGACCGTACCTCAGGCGTAACAGAAGTCACACGGCAGGGTACTCACGGGTAGCAAAGGGCGCTCCGGCCCTCAGTTCCGCTCGCCGCTCCCGGCCACCATCCGCTCCAGCCGGTCGAAGCGTTCGTGCAGGGCACGGGCGGTCTCCTCACCCAACTCGTGGGCGTGCAGGGCGAGATGGTGGCGGCGTTTCTGCTCCCGTCCGACGAACCAGGTGGCGAGGGCCGCGGTGACCATGCCGTAGGTGGTGATCCCGACGACCATCACGACGGCGCCGATGACGCGGCCCCCGAGGGTCACCGGGTAGAAGTCGCCGTACCCGACGGTGGTGGCCGTCTCGATCGACCACCACAGCGCCTGCGGGTACGTCCGCAGATTGGCGCGCGGTGCGTCGTGTTCGGCGGCGACCACGGCCCACGAGCCGATGAGCATCACCACGCCCAGCACGGCCGTCGCGCCGCCCGCCGCCTTCAGATGCAGGGAGCGTCCCTGCCGGCCGAGCAGCACCGCGACCGCCCTGGCGAGGAATCCGGGCAGCATGGTCACTCCTCGGTACGCGTCGGCATGGGGCCAGTGTCGCCGCGGGCGGCAGTGCGGGCATGCGGGGCGGGGCGTTCGAGTTGCCGTGCGAGGTGGGGCGTTGTGCGCTGAAGGCATGTACTTCTGCGCACCGGGCGACGGACCGGGTCCATGACGGCGGATCCCCCCTCGGTGCCGGAGACCTACGGCTTCGACTGCACCCACTGCGGTCACACCTGGACGGCCGACTTCCAGCTCATGTTCTTCACCGACCCGATGGATCCCTCGGGTCTGACCACCCAGGAGTACGTCGACGAGGCGGGCCGGGCCATGCGGTCGCCGCTCGCGGACGCGGTCTGTCCCGAGTGCGGCGGGCGCCGGGTGCGCGTGCACGCGGAGCGGGGAACGCCCTGACGCCCCGCTCACCCGAACGGGCCGTCGTGCCTGGTGGGGCGGTAGGGCCGGTGGTGCGCTGAGGGGAGGTCCCCAGCTGCCCGGAGGCATCCGCGATGATCCCTCGCCCGTCCCCTCTCGTCCGTGCGCTCGCCTCGGCCATGGCGGTGAGCACCCTGCTGGCCGTCGCGTCCTGCTCGGGCGACGGCGGCGCTTCCCAGGCCTCCGACGCCACCGCCACCCCGCTCGCGGCCCGCACGTCGGCCCCGGTCCCCACCCGTACGTCGGCCCCGCCCCGCCTGACCCAGGCCGGAGCACAGGCCGCGCTCATCACGGAGGACGACCTGGAGGGCAACTGGAACCAGGTCAAGGGCGCCGCCGCCTGGGGCGACACCCTGCTCATCGGGAAGGTCGACGTCGCCCAGTTCCTGACCTCCAAGGCGAACGCCGCCGACTGTCAGCGGCTCCTCGACGCGCTCTACGACGACGACCTGCTGGGCAAGCCGAGCGGCGCGTCCGCGCTGACCGGCTTCGAGCAGGGCGACTCCCGCCTCCTCTACCAGGTCGCCGCCTACAACCCCGTCCGGCTCAGCGCCGCGCTGGCCTGGCTGAAGACCCTGCCGGTCAAGTGCGACCAGTTCACCGCGACCGACGCCAAGGGCGGCAAACGGACGGTCCAGGTGACCACCGCCTCGGTGCCCAAGCAGGGCGACGCCCGGCAGGGCCTGCACGTGACGGTGCAGGGGACCGCGAACGGCGTACCTGCCACGCTCACGCTGGACGTGGCCGCCGTGCGCATGGGCAACGACGCGATCACCGTCACCGCGGGCGGCCTGGCCGGGGGCGCGCACTCCTCGCTGGAGCTGGCGGTGCGCACGGGCGCCCAGCGGCTCAAGGACGTCCAGTCCGGCAAGACGCCCGCCGCCGGTCCCGGCCGCACCGGCTGACGGCCGTTCAACGGGCCTGCTCCGCACACCTGATCGGCCGATTCCCGGGACAGCGTGATCAACGGGCGGCACAATGGCGGCGACGGCCACAGGTGTTGAGAAGGAGCAGAGTTGTGAGTGAGAGCCACACCCCGGGCGGGTCGGCGAGGCTGAACACCGGTGTGGCGCACAACGCGCGCGTGTGGAACTACTGGATCGGCGGCAAGGACAACTACGAGGTCGACCAGCAGGTGGGCGAGCACGTCGCCGGAATGTTCCCGATCATCCGGGAGATCGCCCGCGCGGACCGCTGGTTCCTGGGCCGTGCGGTGCGGTTCCTGGCCGAGGAGCGCGGGGTGCGGCAGTTCCTGGACATCGGCACCGGGCTGCCGACCGCGGACAACACCCACCAGATCGCCCAGCGGATCGCCCCCGACGCCCGCATCGTCTACGTCGACAACGACCCCATCGTGCTGGCCCACGCCCGCACCCTGCTGACGGGCACCCACGAGGGCGTCACCGACTACATCGACGCCGACGTCCACGACCCCGACGCCATTATCGAACGCGCCTCCCGCACCCTCGACCTCAGCCGGCCGGTCGCGGTGATGATGCTGGGCATCCTCAACTTCGTCCTGGACACGGAGAAGGCGCACGAGATCGTACGGAAGGTCATCGCCGCGGTGCCCTCCGGCAGCTTCCTCGTCCTCACCCACCCGACCTTCGACGAGGACCTGGGCGGCGCGGGCCAGATCCCGGCGATGAAGTTCTGGAACGAGAACGCCACCCCGCCGATCACCGCCCGCAGCGGCGAGGACATCGCCGCCTTCTTCGAGGGGCTGGACCTCCTCGAACCGGGCCTGGTGTCGTGCTCGCAGTGGCGTGCCGAGCCCGGATCACCCGCCGTGGTACCGCAGTTCGGCGGGGTGGCCGTGAAACCCTGACGGAGCAGCCTGACGGACGCCGAGCGTGGAGGACGTATGACGACCCTTGCCGACCCCGTCCCCGGCGGCCGCCCGGGTGACGTCGAACGGGCCACCGCGCTCGGCGAAGAACTGTCCGAGCGGGGAGTGCACGGCATCGTCCTGGCCTACGTCGACACCGCGGGCGTCGGCCGGGTGAAGACCGTCCCCACGGCCAAGCTGGCCTCGGCGGCGGCCTGGGGCGTCGGCATGTCGCCGGTGTTCGACACGTTCCTGGCGAACGACTCCATCGTCTCCACCGACGTCCTGGGCTCCCCGGACGGCGACCTGCGCCTCTACCCGGACCTCGACCAACTCGTCGTCCTGGCCGGGCAGCCCGGCTGGGCATGGGCGCCGGTCGACCGGATCACTCAGGAGGGCGAGCCGCACCCGGGCTGCAGCCGCACGGTCCTGCGCCGCGCCGTCTCGGAGGCGGCCGACCGGCACGGCCTCACCTTCAAGGCCGGCATCGAGATCGAGTGGGCCGTCGGCCAGGGCCCCGCGGAGGGCGGCGACTTCGTGCCCGCGCTGTCCGGTCCCGCCTACAGCGCCACCCGCCAGGTCGAACTCAGCGACTACACCGCCGACCTGCTGGCCGCGTTCGCCGCGCAGGGCGTGGACGTCGAGCAGATTCATCCCGAGTACGCGGCCGGGCAGTTCGAGATCTCGGTGGGCGCCCTCGACCCGGTCACGGCGGCCGACCGGAGCGTGCTGGTACGGCAGACCGTCCGGGCGGTGGCCCGGCGGCACGGGCTGGTCGTGTCCTTCGCCCCCGCGGTCTTCGCGCAGGGCGTCGGCAACGGCGGACACATCCACCTCTCCACCTGGCGCGACGGCGTCAACCTGCACTCCGGGGGCGAGGGCCGCTACGGCATGACCGCCGAGGCGGAGTCGTTCGCGGCCGGGGTGCTGGCCCGCCTCCCGGCCCTCACGGCCGTGACCGCGCCCAGCCCGGCAAGCTACCTGCGCCTCAAACCCTCCCAGTGGGCCGGAGTGTTCACCGCCTGGGGCCGCGAGACCCGGGAGGCCGCGGTGCGGGTCGTCACGGGCACGGCGGGCCTGCGCGACCAGGCCGCGAACCTGGAGGTCAAACCGGTCGACCTGGCCGCCAACCCGTATCTCGCCCTCGCCTGCCTCATCGCCGCCGGACTCGACGGCCTGACCTCGTCCGCGCCCCTGGCCGAGGAGATCACCGGCGATCCGGCCCGCCTCGACCCCGCGGACGCGGCGGCCCGGGGCGTCCGCCGCCTGCCGGCCTCGCTCACCGAAGCCGTCGAGGAGTTCCGCAAGGACGAACTGCTGCGGACCGCGCTCGGCCCGGTCCTCGCGGACGCCGTCATCGCCGTACGGCAAGGGGAGATCGCGGCAGCGCACGGGCTGGACGACGAGCGGGTGGCGGCGGCCTACCGCTGGAAGTACTGACCGTGGCCGGCCCGGTCCAGGAGGCGATCGACGCACTGGAGCTGGTGGACCACCACTGCCACGGCGTCGTCACCGCCGACCTGCCCCGGGAGGGCTTCGAGGACCTGATCACCGAGGGCGCGGCCTGGCCCGGCATCTCTCCCTTCGACACCCCCGTCGGGGTGTCGATCCGCCGCCACTGCGCACCGCTGCTGGACCTGCCGCGCCACGCACCGCCCGATGAATACCTGGCCCGGCGTGCCGAGTTGGGCTGGCAGGAGGTACACCGTCGCTTCCTCACCGCAGCGCGGACCGGCACCTTCTGCGTGGACACCGGTTACGCCCCGGAGCGCCTCACCACGCCCGCTGAACTGGCCGGGACCGCGGACGGGACGGCGTACGAGGTCGTACGGCTGGAGGGCGTCGCCGAGGCGGTGACGGCGCAGGGCGTCGAGCCCGACGACTACGGCGACGCCTTTCAGGCGGCCGCACTGGAGGCCGTGCAGCGGCCGGGCGTGGTGGCGGTGAAGTCCGTGGCCGCGTACCGCACCGGCTTCGACCTGGACCCGGCCCGCCCCTCCGCCGCGGAGGTCACCGAGGCGGCCCGGCGCTGGTCGGCGCGCGGTGGCCGGCTGGCCGATCCGGTCCTCGTACGGCACCTGCTGTGGATCGCGGTCGACCTCGGCCTCCCTCTGCAGCTCCACACCGGCTTCGGCGACAACGACATCCGGCTGCACCGCGTCGACCCCAGCCACCTCACCGACTGGCTGCACCTGACCACCGGCACGATCCCGGTGCTGCTCCTGCACTGCTGGCCGTACCAGCGCCAGGCCGCCTATCTGGCCGCGGTGTTCGAGCACGTGTACCTGGACGTGGGCCTCACCCTCCACCACGTCGGCCCGGCGCGCGCCCGGGCGGTCCTGGAGGAGGCGTTGGAGATCACACCGTTCGGCAAGCTGCTGTACAGCTCCGACGCGTACGGTGTGGCCGAGTTCTACCGTCTGGGCGCGCTCGCCTTCCGCCGCGGTCTGGCCGGTCTGCTGCAGGACCGGGTGGACGCCGACGAACTGAGTCTGCCGGACGCGCTGCGGTTCGCCGAGTGGGCGGGAGCACACAATGCGCGCCGGGTCTACGGCCTCTCCGGCCCCTCCTGAAAGTATGATCAAGCAATGTCTGACATGACCGAAACCACGCCGGGCTGGCTCAGCTCCGACGACCTCGAGCTGGCACGCGCCCGTATGCCGATCCTGTACGTCGAGGCCGTGCCCGTGCGCGTCGACGACAGCGGCGAAGTCACCAGCGTCGGCCTGCTGCTGCGCATCGGCCCGGACGGGACGGTCAGCCGGACCCTGGTCTCCGGTCGCGTCCTGCACCACGAGCGGGTCCGTGACGCCTTGCTGCGCCACCTGGAGAAGGACCTCGGCCCGGTGGCGCTGCCCCGGATCCCGGCCTCGCTGCAGCCGTTCACGGTCGCGGAGTACTTCCCGACGCTGGGCGTCACGCCGTACCACGACCCGCGCCAGCACGCGGTGTCCCTGGCCTACGTCGTCCCGGTCACCGGCGACTGCCGGCCCCGGCAGGACGCCCTCGACCTGGTGTGGTTCAGCCCGCAGGAGGCCGTCTCGGAGGCGGTGCAGAGCGAGATGCCCGGCGGGCACGGGGTGCTGCTCAGGCAGGCCCTCGCCCACGTCGGCTGCTCTGTCTGAGCATCGTGCTGAAGGGTGTGACGGGGCGCTCCACGCGCTCCCCGTCCACGACGATGTCGGCCACCTCGTTGTAGAACGCGAGGAGTCCCTTGACCGTGCCCACGGCGGGCAGCGGGTCCGGGTAGCTCCAGACGACGTTGGGTGGCACGTCGGCCTCGCCGCGCAGCGACCAGTACTGCGCCGTGCCCTTGTAGGGGCAGCCGGTGTGGTGCTCGGTGGGTTCGAGGAGGTCGAGGCGGACGTCCTCGGGCGGAATGTAGTAGCGGGTCGGCAGACCGGTCTCGAAGAGCAGCACGGGCCGGCGGGTGTCGGCGACGAGCAGGCCGCCGACCGACACCTCGACATGCCGGCTGCTCGCGATGGCATCCACCCGCTTGTGCGGGTCACGGGGGTGGATGAAGATCTCTTCCTCCTCCTCGTACCAGTGGTCCAGGCCCCTGCCGCTGCGCCGGAACCACTCGAAGGCGATGTACTCGGCCAGGTCGGCGGCCGGGAAGGTCCAGGCGGCGTTCTCCAGCAGCTCGCCGTCGGCTTCGAGGTCGTAGAAGATCCTGGAGCCGGTGTGGGCGCCCGTCCGCGGGTTCTTCGCGGGGCGCAGGAGGTCCTCGCGTACGTCAGCGCGCGGGAAGGCGTACTGCGGTACGGGCAGCGAGGGCTCCCAGACGAGGACGGGGTGCCGGCTGTCGACGACGGTGACGTCACCCTTGCGGCCGCGCACCCAGCGGTCGCTGGGCTCCCACAGGAGGCCTTCGGGGGTGGTGCGCAGGGATCGTTCGGTGGGGAGTGCACTCATGGACCGCTCTCCTTCCGCTCGTTCAGGAGCACCACCAGCTTCGCCGCTTCGGCGCGGGGAAGCGAGAACCGGGTCGGTCAGGCGCCGGAGCGGCAGGTCCCGCGGCCGGCCTCCGGGCGCTTCACGGTTTTGGGGACGCGCGCGTGGTCGGCGGCGGGCCGGCAGGGCACTCGGGTCGTCGGCCGGCGGTGGCCGCGTCTCGCAGGGCGGTCGCCGCGCCGTGGACGATCGGGGCGCCGTGACCGAAGACCGCCGTGCCGGCCTTCAGCCCGGCCAGGCGGTGCAGCGCCTCGACGGCCCCGGCGCGGTCGGTGTTGAAGACGCCCGGCGTGGTGCGGCCGACGGCGTCGCCGGTGAGCAGGACGCTCGGCCCGGGCAGGTGGAGGGCGATCGACCCGTCCGTGTGCCCGGGCACCGACACCACCACTGCGCCGCCGCCGAAGTCCAGCACATCACCGTCCTCCGCCTCCCGGTCCACCCGGCACGGCGGAGCCGGGGCAGGGGCGGCAGCGCCGCCCGGATCGGCACCTCGAAGTCCTGCAGCACCGGCGGCGCCCCGGCCAGTTCGGCGGCCGAGCCCGTGTGGTCCTCGTGCCAGTGCGTCAGCACGATCCGCCGCAGCCCGCCGCCGAGTGCTTCCTCGATCTGCGCGGCGCAGTCCGCCGTACCGGTGTCGATCAGGGTCACCTCGTCGCCGTCCCGCCACAGACAGGCCGCGCCCACCGGGAGGCGAAGCACCCGCAGCTCCGGCGGTACCTCGCTCACTTCCATGCCTTCAGCGTGGCGGGCCGCCCTTGCGGCCATGCGGTCGTTCGCCGACGGCTCAGCAGGTGGTCACTCGCGCTCCAGCGCGGCAAGCCGCAGCTCGAGCTGGTCGACACGGTGCCGCAGCAGGGCGACCTGGGCTTCCAGGCTGACTTCCCGCTCCGCCCGGCGCTGAATGCGCGGTGATGCGGCGGCGCGCTCGATCACCGCGTCCAGCTGGACCAGGCGCTGCGGCCCGTTCGGGCCGTCCACCAGCCGGGACTGGATCTCGCCGTTGCGGTACCAGGCGCGCAGGGCCGAGCGGGACACGCCGGTCTCGGCCTCGGCCTTGGCCAGTGTGACCCAGGGCTTCTCGTCCAGCTGCTCGAACAGCTCCAGCTCGTTCTGCCAGCGCGCGAGCCGGTCCTCCCAGTCCGACGGTGTCTCCATCACACCCTCCCTTCACCACGGTGACCCTATCAATACCAGCGTATTGACACGGTTGAGACCATGGAGACATGACTTTCGAGAGGTTCACAGTGAAAGCCCGCCGGGTGGTCGTCGCGTCCCAGGAGCAGGCGAGGCAGCTCAAACACAGCCACATCGGCACGGAGCACCTCCTGCTGGGGCTGCTCGACGTGCCGGACGGCCTGGCGGCGCAGGTCCTGCACCAGCTCGGGTACGACAAGGAGACCGCGCAGGCCGACATCGCCGCGGCGGTGGAGCCCGGCACGAAGGAGCTGAGCGGCCACATCCCGTTCGCCGGGCGCGCGAAGAAGGTGCTGGAACTCGCCCTGCGCGAGGCACAGCAGCTGCACCACGGCGACATCGGTACGGAACACATCCTGCTCGCCCTGGTCAGGGAGGGCGAGGGCGTCGGCGCGAAGGTGCTCGCCGAGCGGATCAATCCGGTCAGCAAGATCCGCGCGGCCGTACTGGCATCGGTGGAGGGGGCGCAGGACGCTGCGGCCGGCCCGTGGCCGAGCGGCACACCCGCCACCGAGGACACCCTGTCCACCGCGGGCGCACTGGCCGGCGGCGCTCCCGTCGGCAGCCATCACCTGCTGGAGGCGATGCTCCGGGCGGAGAACAGCATGGCGGCCAGGGTGCTGCGCGAACTCGGCGTCGACCCGGACGCCGTAGCCGCCAAGATCGACGAACTGGACCCGGAGACGACCACCGACGCGAACCCGGAGGAGGCCGCCGCGCGCAAGATGGAGATCCGGCTGGTCGACGACGAGGTGCACCTGATCCTGCGGGACCCGGCAACGGTCGCGGCGGCCAGGAAGGTGACCGAGCTGTCCGGCGGCCCGGTCCAGGGCGTCGGACCGGTCGCCGGCCTGTTCGTCCCGGTGTGGCGGTCGGCCGACCAGCTCCTCCAGCAGATCCAGCGCACGCTGGAACCGGAGCCCGAGGAAGACGACGGATCCGCCGCGAGCAAGGTCGCCAAGGCCGTACGCACGGTCCTCGCGCCTCGGTTCCGCCGGTGAACCGGGTGGTCGGCGGGCCGGAACCTGCCGGTGGGACGCGCGAGAACGGGGGCTCGGGGAGCACAGCGATCGCCATCGTGGGAGGTGGCTTGGGCGGTCTGGCGCTTGCCCGTGTGCTGCATGTGCACGGCATCGACGCCGCTGTGTACGAGCGTGAGTCGTCACGCAATGCGCGTGGTCAGGGTGGCATGCTCGACATCCACTCCGGCCAGCGTGCACTGCGAGAGGCCGGGCTGATCGACCAGTTCCACGCGATTGCCCGTGGTGAAGGCCAGGACATGCGGCTCCTCGAGCCGGACGGCACCCTGCTGCTCCGAGAGGACACGCCCGACGACGCCCCGCTCGACCGCCCCGAGGTCGACCGTGCCGATCTGCGCAACCTGCTGCTGGACTCCCTGCCCGACGGTACGGTGCGCTGGGGGCACGCGGTCGAGTCCGCCGGCGACGGCCTGCTGCACTTCGCCGACGGCAGCAGTACGACGTACGACCTGCTGGTCGGCGCCGACGGCGCGCAGTCCCGGGTCCGTTCACTGCTCACCGACGCCCGACCGGCGCACACCGGCCAGAACATCGTCGAGCTCGGCATCCCCGACATCGACCGCACCCACCCTGACCTCGCGGCGATGGTCGGGCGCGGCAACTACTGGGCGCTAGGCGACGGGCAATCCCTGTCGGCGCAGCGCAACGGCGACGGCCGGGTACGCGTCTACCTGAGCTGGCACAACACCGCCGAGGACTGGTTCGCGACCAGTGGGATCCCCTTCGGTGACCCTGCGGCCGCCCGGGGGCGGCTGATCGACCTGTTCGCCGACTGGGACCCCCGGTTCACCGCACTGATCGCCGCCTGCGACGACACGGTCCTGCCGCGGTCGATCACCACTCTCCCGGTCGGCCTGACCTGGCCGTCGAGGCCGGACGTCACGCTGGTCGGCGATGCCGCGCACCTGATGCCACCGGTGGGTCAGGGCGCCAACATGGCACTGCTCGACGGCGCCCTGCTCGGGCTCGCGCTGGCCGCGCATCCGGACGACTTTCCCGCCGCGGTCAAGGAGTACGAACGCGAGATGTTCGAACGCACCGGTGCCGCCGGCCGCCAGTCCGCGCGTATGCAGCAGCTCCTGTCGTCACCCGACCCCGCCCGCAAACTGCTCGCGTTCTTCCGACCGGGCTGAAGGCAACCGCACGGGCCGTGCCGGGCATGATGACCCCCATGGACCTTGAGCCGTACCGGGGCGAGTTGGTGGCGTACTGCTATCGGATGGTGGGCTCGTTCCACGAGGCCGAGGATCTGGTGCAGGAGACGATGCTGCGGGCGTGGAAGGCCCGGGAGCGGTACGACGCCTCCCGCGCCTCGGTGCGGACCTGGCTGTACCGGATCGCGACCAATGTCTGTCTGACCGCGCTGGAGGGGCGGGCGCGGCGGCCGTTGCCGTCCGGGCTCGGTGCGCCGAGCGAGGACCCGGGGGCGGCGCTCACGCCGGCCTTGGACATCCCGTGGCTGCAGCCGTTCCCCGATGCCCGCTACGACGTCGAGACACGGTCCGATCTGCGGCTGGCGCTGGTGGCGGCGATGCAGCTGCTGCCGGCGCGGCAGCGGGCCGTGCTGGTGCTGCGCGAGGTGCTGGAGTTCAGTGCCGCGGAGGTCGCGGAGCAGCTCGGGACGACGGTCGCCGCCGTCAACAGCTCGCTGCAGCGGGCCCGGGCCGCGGTCGCCGAGGCGGGCGATCCGGGCGAGGTCCAGGAGCCGGACGACGCGGGGGCGCGGGAGGTCGTGCAGCGGTACGCGCGTGCCTTCGAGGCTGCCGACGTCCCCGCCCTGGTGCGGCTGCTGACCGACGCGGCCGTGCTGGAGATGCCGCCGGTGCCGCTGTGGTACCGGGGCCGCCGCGACTACGGCCTGTTCATGGAGCGGGTCTTCGAGATGCGCGGGACGGGGTGGCTCACACGGCAGCTCACCGCCGGCGGACAGCCCGCTCTCGCCGCCTACGCGCCGGCCCGGGACGGCGGGCACCGGCTGCACACCCTGCAGGTGTTCACGGTGGCCGGCGGGCGGGTCGCGCGGAATGCGGTGTTCGCGGATCCGCGTGTCTTCGAGGCGTTCGACCTGCCCGGGGAGATTTCTTCGGACGACTTCGGCCGCGGGCGATGAGTCCGGGCGGCGGCGCCGGTACATACCGGTGACCACCTACCGGGATTTCCGAGAGGACCTCGACATGAGCGTCATCGTCATCGCATTCACCACTCTGGACGGCTTCGTCTCCGACCCGGACGGCCGTGGCGGCACCCCCGGCGGCGGCTGGATGTTCCGGCACGGCCCCGAGGCGGTCGCCGGGGACAAGTTCCGGCTCGGGGCCGCCCTGGACGAGGGGGTCCTGCTGCTGGGCCGCACCACCTGGGAGCTGTTCTCCCAGCTGTGGCCGCACCGCGACGACCCGTTCTCCGTACGCATGAACGCCGCCCGGAAGCTCGTCGCCACTCGCACCCTCACCGACGTCTCCGCCTGGGCCAACTCGCAGATCCTCACGGGCGACCTGGTGGACGCGGTCAAGCAGGAGAAGCGTGACGTGGTCGTCGCCGGCAGCCTCAGCGTCGTCCGTGCACTGATGGCCGAGGACCTGATCGACGAATACCGCCTGATCACCTTCCCCACGCTTCTCGGCACCGGCGACCGCCTCTTCCCCACGGACACCCCGCCCGTCCACCTCGCATGCGAGTCGGCGGAGCAGACGGGCCCTGCCGTCCTCGCGCGCTACCGCAGGGCCGGACGATGACGGCACGCTTCCTCGTCCTCTACGGGGCTCCGCCCGACCCCGCGGCATTCGACCGGCACTACCGCGAGGTCCACCTCCCGCTCGCCCGCAAGCTGCCCGGCCTGCGCCGGTACACACTCGGCCGCGAGGTCACCGCCGTGCGCGGGGGCGAACCACCCCATCTGGTCGCCGATCTGGAGTGGGACACGGCGGAGGAGCTGCGCGCCGCGTTCGCCTCCCCGGAGGGCCGCGCCTGCGCCGAGGACGCGGAGCGCCTGCAGAGGCTTGCAACGGTACGCAGCATGGTCTTCACCGTGGACGAGGCCTGACGCCGGCCTCTGATCACCTGGGTCAGGCCGGGTCCTCCGTCCTGCGCTGGGTGGTGCCGGGGGTGCCGGTGTCGCGGTGCCATTCGACGACCAGTTCGTCCTTGGTGCCGAAGCGGACCAGGTGGCGGCCGACGACGTCCTCGAGCAGGTCGAGGTGCTCGGCGTCGGTCTCCACCGAGAGCAACAGGGCTCCCTCGGCCGCGGTGAGGGAGCCCGTCCCGTTCTGGAAGACCAGGCTCCCCTCCCCCGCCTGCTCGTCCCAACTCGCCTGGCTGCGGCGGCCGAGGTGGGAGGCGAGCTGCTTGGCGTAGCGATGCGGGCGGTCGGTGATGACGCGGGCTTCGGAGCGGGGCATGGCGGACTCCCGGGTTCGCAGTGACGCGGCTGGAGTCGATGGTAGGGATTCAGCGGTGTTCGGGGTTCTCCGCGTCGAAACGGCAGCCGGCGTCCCACTCGGAACGCTGGTTGCCGTGGGCGGGGATGCCCTTGGCGCGCTTCAGCATGGCGGCCAGATGCATAAGGTTCCAGGTCATGAACGTGGTGTTGCGGTTGGTGAAGTCGTTCTCCGGGCCGCCGGATCCGGGGTCCAGATACGACGGTCCGGGCCCCGCCGCTCCGATCCAGCCGGCGTCGGCCTGCGGCGGGATCGTGTAGCCGAGGTGCTGGAGGCTGTAGAGGACGTTCATCGCGCAGTGCTTCACGCCGTCCTCGTTGCCGGTGATCAGACAGCCGCCGACCCTGCCGTAATAGGCGTACTGTCCAGCGGGGTTGAGCAGCGAGGAACAGCTGTACAGCCGCTCGATCACCTGCTTGGTGACCGAGCTGTTGTCGCCGAGCCAGATCGGCCCGGCGATGACCAGGATGTCCGCTGCCATCACCTGCTCGTACAGCGCCGGCCAGTCGTCGGTGGTGAAGCCGTGCTCGGTCATGTCGGGGTAGACGCCGGGGGCGATGTCGTGGTCGACGGCGCGGATCTCGGACGTGGTGACCCCGCGCGACATCATGATCGACGCGCTCTTGTCGATCAGCCCCTGGGTGTGGCTGAGCTGGGGCGAGGGCTTGAGGGTGCAGTTGATGAACAGGGCGGTGAGGTCCTCGAAGCGGTACGCCTCGTCGGTCGCGGGCGGTGCGGTCATGGGCGTGCTCCTTCAGACGGGGTCGCCGGGGCGGTTCCGAGCCACGGCTCAGCAGCAGCCTCTCGCCGGGGCGGCGTTTTGTCCTGCGCTGGCGCGGCGGCGTAAGAGACCCGTCATATCGGGACGACGTACGCCGCGCGCCCGCAGCCCGGCGCGGGGATCCTGTGAAGGTGACGATCGATGTGTCCGTGGCACGCGTCATCCCGCTGTCACCCGAGCGGGTGGCGGAGTACGCCATGGACTGGCGCCACGACGCCGACTGGACGCAGGGCATCCGGACGGCCGAGCTGACGCGGGAGGCGGACGGGGACGGCTTCGGCGTCGGCGCCGAGGTCACCCGTACGGCGTTCTTCCTCGGGCGGCGCATCGACTACGTCCTGCGTGTGGCCGCGCACGACTTCCCGCGGCTGCTGGACATGGTGTCGGTGGCGGGCCCCATGCCCATGCACGTGACGTACTCCTTCGAGCCGGACCCGGCCGGCACCCTGGCCCGCATCCGGGTGCAGGGCGGCTCCGGCGGCTTCTACCGGCTGGCCGCGCCGCTCCTGGCCCGCCAGGTCCGCTCCTCCCTGCGCAAGGACCTGCGCGATCTCGAACGCAGACTCACGCACCGCACGGACTGAGGCCCCTCATGGCGTACGACGAAGGACTCGCCGAACGGATCCGGCAACACCTGGGCGCCGATCCCGGCGTCGCCGAGAAGCGGATGTTCGGCGGCATCGCGTTTCTGCTGCACGGCAACATGGCCGTCGGTGTGATCGGTGACGACCTGATGGTCCGGGTCGGCCCCGACGCGACGGACGCCGCGCTGGCCCGCCCGGGTGCCCGGCTGTTCGACATGACGGGCCGCCCGATGCGCGGCTGGGTCGTCGTGGACTCCTCGGCGGTGACCGAGGACGAGACGCTCGGCGAGTGGATCGACGAGGGGTACGGCTTCGCCGCGGGTCTGCCACCCAAGTGAGGGTGAGCGGCCTCAGTGCGCGGCGTCCAGCCGGGCCCGCTGCTCCTCGGTCAGTTCCAGGTCGACCGCGGCCAGGTTCTCCTCCAGCTGGGCGAGCGTCGAGGCTCCGGCCAGCGGGATGATCGGGAGACCGCCGCCCAACTGCCAGGCCAGCACGACCTGGTTGGCGGTGGCCCCGGTCTCGCGGGCGATCTCGTGCAGGACGGTGAGGCGGACCGGAGTGCCGGGGTGGTCGTAGTCCGCGGGCAGCCGGGCGGGGTAGGTGTAGCTGCCCTTGAGGAGGGGTGAGTACGCGACCAGGGTCAGGGCCGGGTCGGCTCGCAGATACGTCAGCAGGTCGGGGCCCGCGTGGCCGAGGCTGCCGTCGGGGAACATGTCGCTGGATACGTCGGTGCGCGGGCGCAGATAGCTGTGCGCGTACTGGAGGACCTCGTAGCCCGGCAGCCCGGCCGCGGCGGCGATCGCGCGGGCCCGCTCCACCCGCCAGGCGGCCTGGTTGCTGACGCCGAGCAGTCCGACCGTGCCCTCGGCGACCAGTTCCGCGAAGCCCTCGACCGTCTCCCGCTGGGGCACGGTCGGGTCGTCGATGTGGGCATAGAGCAGGTCGAGTTTGTCGACACCGAGGCGTTCGCGGCTGCGTTCGGCGGACTCGCGGATGACCTTCGCCGAGAGGCCCTCCGGGTTGTCGATGTAGCTGGTGCCGGGGGCCAGCGGGCGGGCGCCGAGCTTGGTCGCGATGAAGATCTCGTCGCCGATGCCGCGGCTGCGCCGCCAGCGGCCGAGGAGTTCCTCGCTCTGGCCGCCCTGGCCGCCGTCGACCCAGAAGGCGTAGTTGTCGGAGGTGTCGATGAAGTTGCCGCCTGCCTCGACGTACCGGTCGAGCAGGGCGAACGATGTCTCCTCGTCCGTCCGCGAGCCGAACAGCATCGCGCCGAGCGCGAGCACGCTCACCTCGCGGCTGGTGTGTGGGTCTGTTCCGATGGTGCGGTACTTCATGCCGGGCCTCCCGTCCGCGCCCGCGTTTCGGGTACGAACGGGAGTCTTCAGCTTGAAGCGCACACGAAGTCAAGGGGCCCCGCGCGCACTACTTGCTGAACGGGCCCTCCAGCGCCGCCCACTGCAACAGCATGATCGTCTTGGCGTCGGCGATCTCGCCGGTGCGGATCATCTCCAGGGCCCGGCGGAAGGGCAGTTCGACGATCTCGATGTCCTCGCCCTCCTCGTCGAGGCCACCGCCCTCGTGGGTACGGGTCGAGGGGCCGTAGGCGGCGGCGTAGAAGCTGACGCGTTCCGTGACCGAGCCCGGGCTCATATAGACGTCGAAGACGTGCTGGACCTCACCGATGGTGTGACCCGTCTCCTCCACCACCTCGCGCCGCACGGCGAGTTCGGGGTGCTCGTCCTCGTCGTCGAGGAGTCCGCCCGGTGTCTCGACCAGCATGCCGTCGGGGTGCCCGTTGACGTACACCGGGAAGCGGAACTGCCTGGTCAGCAGCACGGTTTCGCGTTCGGTGTCGTAGAGCAGCATGGTGGCCCCGTTGCCGCGGTCGTGCGTCTCGCGCTGCTGGGTGGACCAGGTGCCGTCGGCGTGCCGGAAGTCGAAGGTGGTGGCACGCTCGACGTACCAGTGGCTGGAGAGCAGTTTCACCTCCCGCACCCTCACACGGGGGTTGCCGGTCAGGTCGAGTCCGGTGCGGTCCAGGCCGGTACGGCCGCGGCGGTCCGGGGTGTCGATGCCGGCGGTCATCGTGGACCGCCGGCCGTGCGTACGTGGGTCATGGTCGGTGTCTACCACGGCCGCCGGTCAGGTCAGGGTCAGCACGTGCGAGTGCCAGGCCGGCAGGTCGACGAAGAGGCCCGGGGTGAGTAGCTGGTCGCCGTCGCGGTCGTAGGTCTGGCCCGTGAGCAGGTCCGTCAGCAGACAGGGGTGGCCGGACAGGTCGGACCAGGGCAGGGATACTTGTCCCTGGGACGGGGTGTCGGAGTAGTTGACGATCACCAGGTGGCGGGTGGCGGGGCCGGTCCAGCTCCAGGCGAGCAGGTTGTGGTGGGTGTCGTTGTCCGGCCAGCCGGTGGTGGTGAGGAGGCGCCAGTCGCCTTCGCGTACGGTCGCCGCGGCGGGGAGCAACTGCTCGTGGAATGCGCGGAGTTGATCGTCCGGCGGTTCCTGTGGGCGGCGGGCGAGGAAGACGGGTGGGCGGACCCTGCGGCCCTCGAACTGGCCCTCGTGCCAGAGCGTCGCGCCGGGCAGGGTGGCGATGGCGACGGCTGCGGCGCGCTCCTGCGCGCCCGGCAGGGTGGCGGCGGCCCGCGGCTCGTCGTGGTTCTCCAGGAAGCGGACCAGGCCGCGCTGGTAGCTGAGGTCGGCCTGGAGGTGGCTGCGGGTGGACTCGGCGTTCTCGTGGAGGAGGCGGTCGTAGAGCCGCTTGTCGTAGCAGTGGTCGAAGCCCTGCTGCTGCAGGGCCCATTCGAGGTCCCAGTACGCCTCGGCGACGAAGAGGAGGTCGGGGTGGTGCGCCCGGACGCGCGGGACGACGTACGGCCAGAAGTCGTCCGCGGGGAGCGGGCCCGCGCGGTCGCCCCAGGTCTTGGCGAAGACGTCGTTCATCAGCAGCATCGCCATGTCGCAGCGCACGCCGTCCGCCTGGTCGCCGATGGAGACGAGGGTGTCGACGGCCGCCGTGCGCAGATCCTCGCTGAAGGCGTTGAGCTGGACGACGTCCGGCCAGGGGGCGAAGTAGGGGTCGCGGCCGTTGGCGTAGACGTGGCGGCCGACGTCGAGGAAGGCCTCGGGTGACCGGTCCAGGTCCTCGCGGGTGCCCTGGATGAGGCGCTCGGGGTGCTCGGTGAGCCAGGGGTGGTCGGGGGCCACGTGGTTGGGCACGTAGTCGAGGATCAACCGCACGCCACGGGCCGCCAGTTGGGCGCGCGCCTCGGCCAGGCCGTCCGGGCCGCCGAGGGAGGCGTCGACCACGTAGTTCCGTACGCAGTAGGCGGATCCGGCGATGTCCGCCTGGGTCAGGTCCGGCAGCGCCTGGCGGAACGACGCGAGCAGGGACTCGTCGCGCAGGGCGATCGCGAGGCCTGCCGGGCTGCGCTCCCAGACGCCCATCAGCCAGACGGTGTCGATGCCGGGTCGTGCGACCTCGTCCCAGACCTCGCCGGGCACATCGCCGAGGGTGACGCGGCGCCCGTACCGCCCACTCAACTCACCCAGCCAGACAAGGGTGTTGATCTCGTAAATGACGGTCATGACAGGGGCTCCTCGTCGCCCGAGCCGGCGAACCGCTCGTCCCGTTCGTCCCGTTCGCGCGCAGAGCGCAGGGACTCCCGGCCGCCGCGGTGCCAGTCTTCGGCGCTGATGGCGTGGAAGAGGGTCGCGGTGGCGGCCACCAGTCCGGTCCAGCCGGTCTGGTGGGAGGCGCCGAGGCCCGCGCCGTTGTCGCCGTGGAAGTACTCGTAGAAGAGGATCAGGTCCTTCCAGTGGGGGTCCTTGGCGAACTTGGGCTGTGCGCCGTGGACGGGTCGGTGGCCGTCCTCGCCGGTCAGGAAGGTGGCGGTGAGCCGGTCGGAGATCTCGCGGGCGACCTCGTAGAGGTTCAGCCGGCGTCCGGAGCCGGTCGGGCACTCCACGGTGAAGCCGGGGCCGTGGTAGCCGTGCAGGTTGAGCAGGGCGCGGATGAGGAGGAGGTTCACCGGGAACCAGACCGGGCCGCGCCAGTTGGAGTTGCCGCCGAACATGGCGGAGTCGGACTCGGCGGGCAGATAGCCGACGCCGTACGTCCGGCCGTTGACCTCGAAGTGGTACGGGTGCTCGGCGTGATAGCGGGAGAGGGACCGGATGCCGTGCGGGCCGAGGAATTCGTCCTCGTCGAGCATGCGGGCGAGGATGCGGCGCAGCCGGTCCTCGCCGAAGAGAGCGAAGAGGTAGCGGCCGTTCTCGTCGGCCGTGCCCAGGTCGTGCTGTTGGACGACGGCTTCGACGGCCGGGTGCCGACGGATGAACTCCCTTGCTCCTGCCACGAGTTCGGGGAAGGTCCGGTCGGCGCGGCCGCCGATGACGCTGGTCGCCGCCAGTGGTATCAAGCCGACCAGGGACCGCACCTTCAGCCGGGTGGCGGTGCCGTCGGGCAGCCGTAGGACGTCGTAGAAGAAGCCGTCCTCCTCGTCCCAGAGGCTGGCGTTGTCCTTGCCGATGCGGTTCATGGCGACCGCGATCCACGCGAAGTGCTCGAACAGCATCTGCGCCTGCTCGACGTAGACGGGGTTGTCGACGGCGAGTTCGATGGCGATGTCGAGCAGGTTCTGGCAGTACAGCGCCATCCAGGCGGTGCCGTCGGCCTGGTCGATGTGGCCGCCGGTGGGCAGGGGGGCGCTGCGGTCGAAGACGCCGATGTTGTCGAGGCCGAGGAAGCCACCCTGGAAGACGTTGTTGCCGTCGACGTCCTTGCGGTTGAGCCACCAGGTGAAGTTCTTCGTCAGCTTCTGGAAGGCGTTCTCGAGGAAGGCGCGGTCGGCGTGGCCGGTGCGGTGCTTCTCGAGTTCGTAGACGAAGAGGACCGCCCAGGCGTGCACGGGCGGGTTGACGTCGCCGAAGTTCCATTCGTACGCCGGGATCTGGCCGTTGGGGTGGAGGTAGAGGCGGCGCAGGAGGAGCTCCAGCTGCCCCTTGGCGAAGCCGATGTCGACCATGGACAGGGCGAGGGTGTGGAAGGCGAGGTCCCAGGCCGCGAACCAGGGGTACTCCCAGGTGTCCGGCATCGACATGACCTCGTCGTTGACCATGTGGTACCAGGCGCTGTTGCGGACGTTCGGGTCGGCGGCGAGGGGGTCGACGCCGTGCTCGGCGAGCCAGCGCTCGACGTCGAGGTAGTAGTACTGCTTGCTCCACAGCATCCCGGCGAGCGCCTGACGCACCAGCCGGCGCTCGTCCTCGCTCATGCCGTCGGGGACGACGTCCTCGTAGAAGGCGTCGGCCTCGGTCCGGCGGATGTCCATGGTGGCCGCGAACTCCGCCCAGGGCTCGGCGAGTTCGGCGTCCGACAACCGCAGCCGGACGGTCGCGCTGTCACCTGCCGGGACGGTCAGGGTGTGGTGGAGGGCGGCCTTGGTGCCGGTCTGCGCGGGGTTGACGGCGCTGGTCTCGCCGTGGACGACGCAGCGGTCGATGCCGTCCTTGACGTAGGGCGTGCTGTTCGGGCTGCCGAAGATGCGCTCGTTGTTGGTCTCGTTGTCGGTGAACAGGGCGGGGGCGTCGGTGTCGCAGTACAGCCATCTCGGGCCGAGTTCGTCGTGGTCGGCGCGGATGGTGTCCGCCGTCCTCGTCAGGCTCGGTACGGCGGTGCCGCCGGCCCAGGACCAGGTGTGCCGGAACCAGAGGGTCGGCAGGAGGTGCAGGGTGGCCTCGTCGGGGCCGCGGTTGTGCGCGGTGATCTCGACGAGCATGTCCTCGGGGCCGGCCTTGGCGTACTCGACGAACACGTCGAAGTAGCGGTCCTCGTCGAAGATGCCGGTGTCGAGCAGCTCGTACTCGAAGTCGCGGCGGCCGCGGGCCTTGTTGGTGTCGACGAGGTCGGCGTAGGGGAACTCGCCCTGCGGGTACTTGTACAGGTACTTCATGTACGAGTGGGTGGGCGTGCTGTCGAGGTGGAAGTAGTACTCCTTGACGTCCTCGCCGTGGTTGCCCTCGGCGTTGGTCAGGCCGAACATCCGTTCCTTGAGGATCGGGTCGCGGCCGTTCCACAGGGCGAGTGAGAAGCAGAGCCGCTGCTTGTCGTCGCTGATGCCGGCGATGCCGTCCTCGCCCCAGCGGTAGGCGCGGGAGCGCGCCTGGTCATGGGTGAAGTACGACCAGGCCTCACCATCGGGGCTGTAGTCCTCCCGGACGGTCCCCCACTGCCGCTCGCTGAGGTAGGGACCCCAGCGGCGCCAGTCCGCCCGGGACGCGTCGGCCTCGGCCAGCCGCTGCCGCTCGGCGCCCACCGCGCCACTGTCCTCCGCCATCGCCGCCTCCTCGCCCAGCCCGGCATTGCTCCCAGACTCGGGCGTCTTGGACGGGGTCGCAATGGGTGGGGGGCGGAGGGGTGGCGTGAAGGATCAGCTGTCGGCGGGCATCACCGTGCTGATCGTGCCCTTCTTGTCCGCCACGAGATAGCCGGTCCGGCCGTAGTCGTCAGTGAGGTAGACCCTCACCCCGACGGGAAAGTCGAAGGCGTTGCCCGGGGGGTCCAGCAACAGGTACCGGGTGTTCGCCTTGGGCACCTTGAGCTTCTTCTTCGCCTGGACCAGCAGTGAGGGGACCTTGTCCCAGTCGAAGTCGTCCAGGCGGACGGGTGCCTCTTCCCCAGACAGTGTGCCCTTGTCGAGGTCCTCCTGTACGCCTTGGCCGGTGCGGTAGGTGTACGAGTCGTACGCGGTGGTGCTGCCCTTCACCATCACCTCGGCCGAGACGAACCCCGGGTAGACCCTCAAGTCGCCGAAGCGGTCCCGGCCGGTCTCCTTCTCGATGGCCGCGATCGCGGTGCGGATGCCCTGCGGGGTCAGCAGGTCGGTCGTGGCGGTCGGTTCCTCGGCCGAGGGAGAGGCGGTGGCGCCGGCCGAGGACGATGTCGTGGTGCCGGAGGCCGCGGACCGGGAGCCGTGGGTGCCGGAGCCCGTGCCCCCGGACGCGTGCGTGTCCGACCCCGGCAGCAGGTTCCACACGAGTACGCCGGCGAGGGTGACTCCGGCGGCGGGCAGGACGAGCAGCGTCCAGCGGCGGCGGCCGGCAGGCACCGGGGTGGTCGGTGGGGCGTACGGCGGTGGCGGCGGTGGGGCGTCCTGCGGCGAGGTGTCCCGCGGTGGCACGGCCGGGGGCTGCAGGGGGAAGGACGTGGGTGTCTCGGTCCGGGTCTGCCGGGCTGCGTCGGCCAGCATCCGTTCCAGTTGCCGGGAGTCGGGGCGGGCCTGGGGGTCGCGGACGAGGACGCGGGCGAGGACGTCCGTCAGGGGGCCGGCCATGACCGGTGGCGGTATGTCGTCGGTGAGGACCGCGGCGAGGGTCGCAAGGGTCGTGCCCCGGCGCAGTGGATGGTGGCCCTCGACGGCGACGTACAGCATCATCGCGAGCGACCAGAGGTCCGAGGCCGCGCCGCCGTCCTTGCCGGAGACCCGCTCGGGTGCCATGTAGTCGGGGGTGCCGATGACCGAGCCGGTGGCGGTGAGGGCGGTGGCGTCGCGGATGGCGGCGATGCCGAAGTCGGTGAGCACGGGACGGCCGTCGGGGCGCAGCAGGACGTTGGCCGGTTTCACGTCGCGGTGTTCGATGCCGGCCTCGTGGGCGGCCCGCAGCGCGACCAGCACTTCGAGGCCGATGCGTGCCGCCTCGACCGGGTTCATCGGGCCGCGGGCGAGGCGGTCGGCCAGGGACCCGCCGGTCACGAGTTCCATGACGATCCACGGGTAGGTCCCGGGGCCGCCGTCGACGATGTGATGGATCGTCACGACGTTGGGGTGGTGGACCCGGGCCAGGGCACGGGCCTCCCGCAGCACACGCTCCCGCAGCAGCCGTGCGGCCTCCGGGTCGTACTCGGCGAGGCCGGGGTCGGACGGCCGTACCTCCTTGATGGCCACACTGCGGTGCAGCATCAGGTCGGTGGCCCGCCAGACCATGCCCATGCCTCCGCCTCCGAGCCGTGCCGTCAGCTCGAACCGTCCGTCGACAACCCGTCTCGCAGGGGTGTCTCTGCCCTCGTCGCTCATGCGCGGGAGCCTAGTGGGCGGTGCCGACAGCCTCACATCCAGCTCGGTGAGCGAAGCCCGGCGGCTGCGCCGGGCCGGCGCACTTCGGAACGCTCGTGGTCCATACCGCGGAACAGCGCGGTGACCTGCACGCCGAGACCGCGTGCCGGCCGGGGCGAGGACGGCCTGGCCGGTCACCGCCGCTTCTTATCCCGTGCGACCCAGCCGGAAGCGGGGGTGCGGCTCCGCGCGGCCGGTCGCGAGGTCGGCGGCCAGCGCGCCGATGAGCGGGGTGAACTTCGCGCCGTGTCCGGAGCACGGGGAGACGATGACGAAGGGGCCGTGCCGGTCGAGGACGAAGTCCTCGTCGGGGGTGGTGGTGTAGAGGCACGTGGCCTCGGCGACGGGGGCGGGTTCGAGGCCCGGGAGCCGGTCGCGGACGAAGCCGCTGACCCGCGTCCGCGACGACGCATCGACGACTCCGCTGCGGGTGCGGGCGGTGGTGGGTGTGCCGCGGTCGTGCTCGGCGACCTTGACCGTGGGCAGCGGGCCGCCGTCGCTTCCCGACGGCAGGCCGTAGAGGTGCAGCGCGCCGTCCCAGATCAGGGTCGGCCACTCTACGGACGGATCCCGCTGCGGGAAGTGGAAGACCTGTTGCTGGGTCACCTCCAACGGCGGCAGCGGTACGGGCAGTTCGAGTTCCGGCAGCCAGGCACCGGCGGCGATCACCACGGTGTCCGCGAGGACCTCGCGGCCGTCGTCGGTGCGCAGGAGCACCCGCTCGCCGCCCTGGACGTCGATGCCCGTGACACGGGTGCCGATGATCGCTTCGGCGCCGTGCTCGATCGCCCGCCGGACGCAGGCCGCCACGGTCCGGTCGGCGTCGACGACGCCCGCGTCCGGGTGGTGGAGCACCGGGCCCGTGATGCGGATGTACGGCCAGCGCTCCGAAGCTTCCTCCAGGCCGAGGAGCTCATGGGGCACTCCGGCCCCGGAGAGGAGCTCGGCGATCGCCTTCGTGTCGCGCTCCTCCCCCATGTCGAGGCCACCGGTGGTGCGCAGCAAGGGAGTTGAGCTGTCGTGCTCCAGTTCCCGCCACTGCTCGTACGCCTGTCCGGTCAGCTGTACGTAGAAGGGGTCGGCGTACGCCCGCCGGATGATCCGTGAGCTGCCGTGCGAGCTGCCCTTCTTGTGGCCGATGTCGTACGCCTCGATCAGCGTGACCTCGTGGCCGCGCCGGGCCAGCTGCCAGGCGGTGGCCGCGCCCATCAGCCCGGCACCCACGACGGCGATCACAGACCCTCCCGGGGATCCGGTTCGTACCCGCGAGCGGAAGGCGGGCCATGGCATCGGATTCGATGGTAAGGGCAACCAGGTTCTCGGGCTCCGGATGCGGGAGGTGGGCCCTGCCGCGGGCGCGAGCGCGGGCGGGAGTCCGGGTCTCCATGGTCATCACATGCAGGTGGTCCGTCGGCCGACGACCGGCCTCCACGGGATCCAGGCGGGCGGCGAGCCCCTCGTCCTGGGTGGAGATGCCGGCCGGGTCGCGGCCGTCCTGGTGGTCGCCGAAATGGCCTGCTGCGGAGCCGGGTTCACGGTACTGGGCGTCGCGCTGGGGTGGTTGTCGCCGAGCGCGATCACTGCGGCCGTACCGACGGCGACCACGTCCGCGCCGGGCGCAAGGGCCTCGGCCATGTCGGCAGGGCCGAGCAGGGCGTACTCGGGCCTCAGGCGCCCGGCACCGGGAACAGCATGCAGCTGCTGGTGGCGTGGGCGAGCAGGCGGTCCGCCGAGTCGAAGAGCTGCGCCTCGGCGAGTGCGGTGCGCCGGCCGCTGCTCAGGATGCTGCCGACGGCGCGGACCTTGCCCGTGTCGGCGGTGATCGGGCGCAGGAACTTCACCGTCAGGTCGAGCGAGGTGTATCCCATGCCCGGCGGCAGGGTGGACTGCACGGCGCAGCCGGCCGCCGAGTCGAGCATCGTGGCGTAGATGCCGCCGTGGACGCTGCCGATGGGGTTGTAGTGCTCCTCACCCGGCTCCAGGGAGAACACCGCGTGGCCATGGTCGACCTCTTCGATCGACATGCCCAGCGTGGCGGCGATCGGCGGCGCGGGCAGCCGGCCGGCGAGGATCTCGCGGAGGAAGTGCAGGCCGGAGCCCTGCCCGACGGCGCCCGCCGAGATCGCGGGGTCGTCCCAGTCGTACGTACGAGTGCGTTCCATGCGGCTGCGGTTCCTCCCTGACCAACTGACTTCGTTTCTCGAAGCTAGCTCCGCGATCAGCTGACTGTCAATGCAGAAGCCAGGTGTTCTACGATGGCGGTATGAAGTGGCTCGAGATGAGCACCGAGAACTGTCCGGTCCAGCGCAGCCTCAACCTGATCGGCGAGAAGTGGTCGCTGCTGCTCCTGCGTGACGCCTTCAACGGGGTACGCCGCTTCGACGACTTCCGCCGCCATGTGGGGCTGTCGGAGGCGGTCCTGTCCGACCGGCTGCGCAAGCTGGTCGCGGCCGGGATCCTGCGGACGGTCCCCTACCAGGAGCAGGGCAGCCGGACCCGCTACGAGTACCGCCTCACCGCCAAGGGCCGCGATCTGTGGCCGGTCATCGTGGCGCTGCGACAGTGGGGCGAGGCGTACGTCGGGGATCCCGAGGGCCCGGTCCTGGAGGTCAGGCACCGCGACTGCGGCGCTCCGGTGCGGGTCGTGGTCGAGTGCCCCGAGGAGCACACCGCGCTCTCCCCGAGGGAGGTCACGGTGACGCCGGGTCCGGCGGCGCGCCTGCAGCCCGAGAGCTGAAGGCCTGTCCGGCGGAGCTGCCGGACAGGCCCGTGCCCCGGGGAGGGCTCAGCGCTTGAGCGTGAAGGTGAAGTCGCCGGAGAGCCTGCCGCCCAGCCGGACTGCCGAGACGAGCTTCCCGTCCGTGACCAGACGCTCGACCTCGGCCCGCGAGAGACCGCAGCCGGCTGCGATCAGCCACACCGGCCGGACCGGGATCCGCGCCGCGAAGCGCACCGAGACGTCGATCACCTCGCGGTCCAGGTGATCCGTTCCACCGGTGTCGAGGCGCCAGGCGCCGTCCCAGTCGAGGGCGGTGCGATTACGGCGCTGCAGAGCCGGCTCCTGGAGCAACTCCGCTGCCAGATCGGGGTCGTTGGCGTGCATCCGGTCCAGCAGCTCAGGTCGTACGCAGCGCACGTTCGTCCGCTCCAGGACCGTGAGCTTCGCCGTGTTCCCGCAATCGGTGCAGAGCACCAGCAGCCAGGCGTCCAGGAGCTTGTGGTGTGCGTTGACACGAAACCTGCCGTTGGCCCGGAAGCGTTCGGACGCGCAGGTGTGACAGCGGCGCAGAACGGTCGGCAGGCAGGTGGGCATGACCACCCAGGTATTGAGCACAGAAGTACACCGGTTTCAGTGAGAAGTCCGCAGCAAGAAGCAGCGCGGCGCAGCTGCGCGACGCGCGACAGATCAGCTCTCGGGGGGTCTCACACGGTGTACAACGGCACGTCCTTGCCTGGGCGACTCGGGTCGGCAGCACGGTAGGGCAGCACAGCGGCCCTGATCCACCGGTTTTCGACCGCGGACGTCAGCCGACCTCGGCGACCGCCCGCCGCCAGGCCCGCTCCCCCAGCAGCCGCAGCCCGTTGAGGCCGACGAGGACGGTGGAGCCCTCGTGGCCGGCGACGCCGAGGGGCAGCGGCAGGGTGCCTGCGAGGTCCCAGACGACGAGGCCCGCGATGAAGACCCCGGCGATCACCAGGTTCTGCACGACCAGGCGCCGGGCCCGGCGGGAGAGGGCGATCACCGCGGGGACGGTGGCGAGTTCGTCGCGGACGATGACGGCGTCCGCGGTCTCCAGTGCCAGGTCGGATCCCGCGCGGCCCATGGCGACACCGGTGTGGGCGGCCGCGAGGGCGGGGGCGTCGTTGACGCCGTCCCCGACGACGAGCACCCTGCGTCCCGCGTGCTCCAGTTCCGTCACCGCGCCCACCTTGTGCTGCGGCAGCAGTCCCGCCCGGAGGTCGTCGATGCCGACCTCGGCGGCCAGGTGCGCGGCCGCGCGAGGGTTGTCGCCGGTCAGCAGGGTCGGGGCGGTGCCGGTGAGGCGGGTGAGGGAGGCGACCGTGGCGGCGGCGTCCGGGCGCAGCCGGTCGGCGAGGCCCAGGAGTCCGACGGGGACACCGTCGGCCACGACGAGGACTGCGGTGCGGCCGGACTCCTCCAGGTCGGCCGCATGGACCGCCGCGTGCGCCGCCGCGGCGTCGGTCCCGCCGCTGAGGAGCCGGGCCGGAGCCCCGACCGTCACCCGCCACCCGTCGACCGTCGCCGTCACTCCGACGCCGGGCGTCGAGTCGAAGTCCCGCGCGGGCGGCAACGGCAGCCCCCGCTCGCGCGCCGCCTCCACCACGGCCCGCGCCAGCGGGTGCTCGCTGGGGTGCTCGGCGGCGGCCGCGAGTGCCAGCAACTCCCGTTCTCCCATGCCGGATCCCGGCAGCGGCCGTACGTCGGTCATCCGCGGCACTCCCTCGGTCAGGGTGCCGGTCTTGTCCAGCGCGACGGTGTCGACCTGGCCGAGCCGCTCCATCACCACCGCCGACTTGACCAGCACGCCATGGCGTCCGGCGTTGGCGATGGCCGACAGCAGGGGCGGCATGGTGGCCAGGACCACCGCACACGGCGAGGCCACGATCATGAAGGTCATGGCCCGCAGCAGCGCCCCGGTCAGCTCGGCGCCGAAGGCGAGCGGCACGAGGAAGACGGCGAGGGTCGCCGCCACCATGCCCAGCGAGTAGCGCTGTTCGACCTTCTCGATGAACAGCTGGGTCGGCGCCTTGGTCCCGGACGCCTCCTCGACCATGCGGACGATCCGCGCCAGCACCGAGTCGCCGGCGTCCCGTTCGACACGGACGCGCAGCGCGCCCGTGCCGTTGACGGTCCCGGCGAACACCTCGTCGCCGGGTTCCTTGAGGGCGGGCAGCGGTTCACCGGTGATGGTCGCCTGGTCGACCTCGCTCGCCCCGTCCAGTACGCGGCCGTCGGCGCCGACCCGCTCACCGGGCCGTACGAGAACGGTGTCCCCGATCGTCAACTCCTCGACGGGCACGGCCCGTTCGGAGCCGTCCGGGGCGATCAGGGTCGCCGTGGCGGGCGCCAGGTCCAGCAGGCCGCGCACCGAGTCTGCGGTCCGGGCCGTGGCCAGTGCCTCCAGTGCTCCCGAAGTCGCGAAGATGACGATCAGCAGGGCGCCGTCCATGACCTGACCGATCGCAGCGGCGCCGAGGGCGGCGACGACCATCAGCAGGTCGACGTCGAGGGTCTTCTCGCGGAGCGCCTTGAGCCCCTCCCAGCCCGGCTCCCATCCGCCGGTGACGTACGCCGCCGCGTACAGCGGCCCCCAGGTCCAGGCCGGTGCGCCGGTCAGTTGCAGTGGCAGCGCGAGCAGGAAGCAGACGGTGGCCGCGACGGCCCAGCGCACCTCGGGCAGCGCGAGCATCCGGGTGCGCCGCCGGGGCACGGGCGCGGTCGGGACCGGGGCGGCCTGGGGCGGAGTGAGCGTGGAGGTCATGCTCCGACCATACAGGAACACATGAAGACCCATTCATTTCTTCATGAGTGCATGGTCATGCGTGCCTGGGTAAGGGACTACGGCCGCTCACCCTCCGTAGGATGAGCGGCATGGGCCATGGAGCTGACACCACCACCGCCGCAACGGCACGCGAGCGCCTGGAGAGCGTGGGTGCCGCCGACGTGGCCGCCACGCTCCAGGCCCTGGCGACCCCGTCCCGGCTGCGCATCCTGGCCCGTCTGCAGGAGGGCCCGTGCGCGGCGACCGAACTCGCCGACGCCGTGGGCATGGAACAGTCCGCCTGCTCCCACCAGTTGCGCCTGCTGCGCAACCTCGGCCTGGTCACCGGCGAGCGCCGCGGCCGCTCGGTCATCTACGCGCTCTACGACAACCATGTCGCCGAGCTGCTCGAACAGGCTCTCTACCACGTGGAGCATCTGCGGCTGGGCCTGCGCGACAGTACGCCCTAGGCGTCCTGGCCGTCCGGCTGCCGGACGACCGAACGGCGCTCGGCGGAGGGGCGGCGGCGCAGCAGCAGGCGTCTCGCGGGGCGCTCCACGGCCTCGTACAGGACCCAGGACAGGCCGAGGGAGACGGCGAACGCGACGCCAGTCACCGCGAGGCCCGCCATCGGGCCGAAGAGGGGTTTCGTGCCGAGCACGTTGGTCCCGGCCCTCAGCACGAGCAGGTGGACCATGTAGAACGCGAAGGAGAGCTCCCCCAGCCGTACCAGTCGCCGGTGGCGCCACATCGAGGGCAGAGCGTGCAGGTCGGCGACGGCCGCCGCCGCGATGAGCAGGGCGAAGCCGATGACCGTGCAGACGGTGGCCGGGTAGCCGTCGGTGATGTGCGGCACGTGCGGGACGAGGAAGTAGCCGATGATCGCGAGGGCGAGCGAGGCCTCCAGGCCGGGTCCGCGCCACCGGTCGAGCAGCACCAGCCGGGCGACGGCGACGCCGAGGACGAACTCGGGCAGCCGCGCTGCGGGGAAGGAGTAGATCTGCTGGCCCAGCCAGCGGTGGGCGTCCACCCACGCCAGCCCCAGCACCGCCAGCACCGACGCCCCCGCCAGCGCGGCGGCGCCGCGGGCGCCGAGACGGCGCAGAAGCAGCGCCAGCAGCGGGAAGACGGCGTAGAAGAAGGCCTCGCAGGCCAGTGACCAGCTGACCGGGTCCAGCGTCTGCCACCAGGGCCGCCACCAGGAATGCACCAGCAGGACGTTGGCCAGCCCCTGGCTCAGGCTCGGCTTGGACTGGTGGGCCAGCGTGTACGCCATGAGCAGCGCGATCGCGGCGGTGACCAGGTGGACCGGCAGGATGCGAGCGACACGGCGGCGCCAGAACGCGGGCGCGCGGTCACCGGGCCGGGCCGACCAGGTCAGGACGAACCCGGACAGCACGAAGAAGAAGGACACCCCCGTCGCGCCGGCCCCGAACGCCCAGGTGACGAGGGAGCCGGCGGTGCCGTCGAAGTAGTGGAAGTTGTGCACGTGCAGTCCGAAGACCAGCAGTGCGGCCATCCATCGCAGGCCGGTGAGGGACGGCAGCGAGGGCGCCGGAGCGGACGGGGAACTCCTCGTGGTGCTTGCGGTCTCGGTGGTCGATGGCGTCCGGGGCGCCCTGGTCGCCGTCGTCATCGAATCACCTGCAGGGGACTGCTCGTGCTGTGCATGAAGCGGGGCATGAAGGGGAACGTTGCCCGTTCAGCATCTTTCATTCGTCCCCGTACCCGACGTCACACCAATGGGGCCGAACTTCGGCACCGCAGCCGCTCAATCGCGGTCGTGCCCCCTGCCCAGACGTTCGAGAACGGCACGCGCCATCGCTTCCTCACCCTTGGCGTTGGGGTGCGCGGGCGCGGCGGGCGAGGCCGGCTGGAGCGGTTCGATCCAGCGGACGTCGGGCGCCTGGCACATGTCGTGGCCCACCGTCGGCCCGTAGGTGTCGACGTACTCGGCACGGTCCCACTCGGCGACCAGCCGCAGCATCAGGTTCAGCCGCTTGCCGGTGTCCCGCAGATAGGCGAAGTCCTTGGCCGCGAACGGCACCGACGGATAGCAGCCGCTGCCGTCGTCGGGCAGCAGGTCGGGATAGCCGACGACGAGCACCCGGGCGTGCGGCGCCCTGGTGTGCACGGCCCGCAGCACCGCGTCGATCTTCGGTACGGTCCGTGCGATGGCGACCGTGAGCTGGTCGATGCCGGACGAGCCGTAGTAGCGCCGGCACGGGTCGCCGGTCGGGTCCTGGGAGCTGAGACGGGCGCAGGTGCCGATGATGGAGCTGAAACCGATGTCGTTGCCGCCGATCTGGACCGTCACCAGACCGGTGTCGCGGTTCAGCGCGTCGAGCTGCGGCTCGTTGGTGCCCTGCGCCTTCCACATGTTGTCGGTGGTCGCTCCGCTGCAGCTCACGTCCTTGAACGCGGTCGCCTTGCGCACCGCCGCCACGATCGAGGGGTAATTGTGGTCGGAGCGGGCGCAGTTGGCGTCCACCTGCTGCGGGATGAGAGGGCCCGCCGTGTAGGAGTCCCCGAGCGACACATAGCGGGTGTCCCGGCCGTGTCCCCCTCCGTAGGCCGCGGCAGGCGTCGTGGACGCCGCGACGAGGGCACAGCCGCCTAGCGCCGCCCCCACCGCCATCCCCCGCCGCCGGCGTCTCGCCGCTGAGCCCGAACGCGTGTCGTCCGCCATGCGATTCCTCCCCCTGAGACCCGGACGTCGCGCGGAGCCGCACCGAGGCGCGGCGTCACACGCGACGCAGCCTGTATACCGCCCGGTATGTATCCGGGGCCAGAGGCGGGAAGCAGGCAACTGACCTTTCCCACAAAGGGAATCCACCGGTTCCGGGGTCCGGAGACCCCCTTGGCCGGAGACCGCGACACCGCTGCGGCGCGCACCGAATCGACGAGCCCGTTGGGTCCCCGACCCAGGTAGGTCTATCGTCTGAATCGTGGGCCAGAACATAGGAGAGCGGCCATGATGCCGCAGGACGAAGCCGTGATCGGCTGCACGGGGAAGGTGCTCGTCGGAACGCGCGGATCCGCGGGGCCCGGCGAGATCCTGGTGCGCGTCAGAGGCGGTTCCGAGACCTTCCTCGCCTGGTCCGAAGATCCCCTGCCCACGGGGGCGACGGTGCTGGTGATCGAGTCGCGCGGATGTCGTGAGGTCGGCGTCATCGAGTGGGTGGATCCATTGGATGCGCTCGGCGGCGACGCCGTCGGCGCTGACTGAGGAGTAGAAAGAAAAATGTTCGGATACCGCGTTCCCGCTCCCGACGAGGCGATGTTGATCTCGGGAGGCAGGCGGGGACTGGGGGGCGCGCCGTTCCGAGTGGTGACGGGGCACGGGAAGTTCGTGATCCCGTTCTTCCGCAAGACCCGCTTCCTCACCCTGTCGATGTGCGAGTCCGAGGTCACGGAGACCTGTGTGACCCGCCAGGGCATCGCCCTGCATGTCCGCGCAGTCATCGCCTTCAAGGTCGGCAACGACCACGAGAGCATCATCAACGCCGGCCAGCGCTTCCTCTCCGACCAGGACCAGATGTCGGTCCTGACCGGGCGGATCTTCGCCGGTCACCTGCGGGCGATCATCGGCTCGATGACGGTCGAGGAGATCGTCACCGAGCGGCAGAAGCTCGCCGCGGAGGTCCTGGACACCTCCAAGACCGAGATGGCGAAGATCGGCCTGATCGTTGACTCGCTGCAGATCCAGTCGATCGACGACGGCGACGCCGGATACATCGACGCGATGTCCGCACCGCACAAGGCGGCCATCCAGCGGCAGGCTCAGATCGCCCAGGCCCAGGCCACCCAGGCCTCGGTCGAGGCGGAGCAGGAGGCGGCCCGCAAGCAGGCCGAGTACGCCCGGCAGACCGCCATCGTGAAGGCCCAGTACTCGGCCGAGGTGGACCGCGCCCAGGCGCAGGCGGCCCAGGCCGGACCGCTGGCGCAGGCGCACGCCCAGCAGGAGGTGCTCGCCGCGCAGACCGAACTGGCGCAGCGCCAGGCCAAGCTGCGTCAGCAGCAGCTGGTCGCCGAGATCGTGAAGCCCGCCGAGGCGGAGGCCGAGCGGGTCAGGGTGCTGGCGGCCGCGGAGGCGCAGCGCATGAAGATCCAGGCCGAGGCGGCGGCCTCGTACGACCGGGTCGCGCTCGACCGGATGCTGATCGACCAGCTGCCGCAGATCGTGAAGGAGGCGGCGGGCGGCCTGGCCGGCGCCAACGTCAACGTCCTCAACGGCGCGGACGGTCTGGGCGAGATCGCCGCCGGTCTGGTCTCCCAGGGGTTGACCATCCTCGACTCGGTTCGGCAGAACCTGAACGGCCAGGACGCCACGGACGGGCGCCGGTCCGAGGAGAGCGCCGGCAGCGGGCTGCTCCAGCTGCGCTCGGGCAAGGAGAGGAAGTCGGACGACGGGCCGGTCGACGTCGACTAGGCGCTCCGCGGGTGGTGCCGCGATGGGTCGCCTGTCGTCTGCGGGCCCGTTGTGGCTGGTCGCGCCCCGCGGCGGAGCCGCAAATGGATGCTGCCCCGCGCCCCTTTGGGGCGCGGCCCACCTGACCGGGAGCCCCCCATGACCGGTAGCCGACGGAAGAGATCCGCCGAGGTCTCCGACGCCATCCAGCCGCCGAGCAACGCCGAACTGGTGGTCGGCGTGATCTCGGTGACCGTGCTGGTGGAGGTCCTGGGGGTGCTGTCCGGGTCCGAGGTGTGGCTGCTCGGGCTGCTGGTCTTCCTGCCGGGGACGGCGTCGGCGCTGTGCACCGTGCGGCAGACGGGGTTCGTCGCCGCGTGGACCTCGCTCGTCGTCACCACCACCGCGGTGGTGCGGGCCCCCGTCGGCGGGCACTGGCTCGACCGTCTGCTGCTGGTCCTGTTCACCCTCGCCCTGGGGGTGGCCTCCGTCTACGCCTGTCGTAGGCGCATCCGGCGCGAGCACGAGATGCTGCGGCTGCGCTCGACCGCCGCGGCCATGCAGCGGCACATCCTGCACCCGCTGCCGCTGGTCACCGACGACGTGCTGGTCAACGGTGTCTACGAGCCCGTGCAGGAGGACCGGCTCGTCGGCGGCGACATCTACGACGTCGTCGACTCGCCCTTCGGCACCCGGGTGCTGATCGGCGACGTGCAGGGCAAGGGGCTGGCCGCCGTGGGCGCCGCGTTCGCCGTCATCGGCGCCTTCCGTGAGGCGGCCCACCGGGAGCCCACGCTCACCGCGCTCGTCGACGCCCTGGACGCCGCGGTCGTCCGCCACAACTCCTACGCCGAACAGACCGGCGACGACGAGCGGTTCGTCACCGCGCTCATCCTCGGCGTCGACGCCGACAGCGAGGTGCAGGTCGTCAACTGCGGCCACATTCCTCCCCGGTTGATGCACGAAGGCCTCGTCACCACACCGCCGCTGGACTCCGGTGTCCCGCTCGGTCTCGCCGAACTGGCCGCCGAACCCACGACCGTGGACTGGTTCGACTTCCCGGCCGGTTCGACCCTGCTGCTGACCACCGACGGCCTCACCGAGACCCGCGCCGACGACGGCACGTTCTACCCGCTCGACGAGCGGCTGACCAAGCACCTCGGCCACTCCCCCACCGAACTGCCCCGGGCGCTGCACGAGGACGCCCTCGCCTTCACCGACGCCGACCGCAGGCACGACGACATCGCCGTCCTGACGGTCCGCCGCGCCCCACGCCTCTGAGGACACCGAGCTCGGTCGTGCCGGTTGGCATCAGAGCTCCGCCGCCGGAGGGAGCTCTCCGACGACCTGACCCCCACTCGCACGTTGCCGGCCGGACTCCTGGAGGGCAGCACCGGCCCGCAGCCGCTCGCCACCCGCCCGGCCGCGGTCCTGGGCTTCTCCTACGGCACCGCCGAGGCGGTCACCGCCCCCGAGCTGCCCCACAGCATCGACACGGACACCCTGCGCAGCTGGGCCCAGGAGATCACCGACGCCGCCCACACGCCACCTGGGCCTGCCGCTGCGCGGATCGCACGGCTCGGCCGGGCCCCCGACTCGCGCCGCGAGGTCGGCCGCAACCCAGCTGCAGGTGCACCGCAACACGCTGCGCCACCGCATCCGCCGGGCCGAGCAACTGGCCGGCCGGCCCACGGGGCGGCGAGGCGCCGCGGCCCGGGGGCCGAAGTGCTAGTCGCGCAACGTCCGGGGCAGTCCGAGCATGGGGAAGAGGCCGTTGTCACCGAAGCGCGTGATGGCGGAGATCCGGTCGCCCTCCAGCGTGAGCACCACCAGCCCGTAGGCGTGCGCGATCGGGCTGGTGGGATCGCACAGGTAGGAGCCGAAGGCCGGCTGGCCGTTCGCCCGCGCGGGCACCAACCGGACCACCTTGCTGCCCCACCAGGCGAGATTCTCGTAGAACCGGGCGATGGCCGCGCGTCCCCGGTATTCGAGGGGCTCGGGCGGCATCGTCAGCCAGGCGTCGTCGGTCAGCAGGGCGACCAGCCCATCGATGTCGGAGTTCTCCATCGCGTCCACGAACCGGCCGACGACCTCGCGTTCACGCGGTGAGCGAGGCAGGGGCGCCCGGTCGCGGTCCCGCGCGGGCAGCTGGCCGTCCAGGGCCGCGCGCGCCCGCTGCAGGGCACTGTTCACCGAGACACCGCTGCTGTCGAGCAGGTCGGCCACCTCGGTCGCGCGGAAGCCGAGCACGTCGCGCAGCACCAGCACCGCGCGCTGCCGCGGCGGCAGCCGCTGGAGTCCGGCCACGAAGGACACGGCCAGCGACTCCCTCGACTCGTAGCGGGCGTCCGGCCCCGGCGCCGTGTCCGGCAGGTCCTCCAGCAGGGTGTCCGGATAGGGCTCGAACCACAGCGGTTCGGAGCGGCGCGTCGGCTCGGGCACGTCGGGCGGAGGGCCGGCCGAGGGCTGCCGGGGGCGGGGGCGGCGCGCGGCGTCGCGCAGTGCGTTCAGGCACCGGTTGGTCGCGATGCGGTACAGCCAGGCGCGTACCGAGGCCCGCCCCTGGAATCCCCCGAGCCCGCGCCAGGCGGCCAGCAAGGTCTCCTGAACCGTGTCCTCCGCGTCCTGCACGGACCCGAGCATCCGGTAGCAGTGCACCTGGAGCTCACGCCGGTACGGCTCGGTGAGCTCACGGAACGCCTCCCCGTCGCCCGCCCGCGCCCGCGCCAGAGTCGATTCGATCACCACGGTGTCCTCGCTTCGCCTCGTCACTCGTCCTCCCGGTATGGACACCGCCCGGGCCGAAAAGTCATCGGTGACTTCCTCGATGCGGCCGTGTCTCAACAGACGACTGCAAATCACGCCGGTTTCCACACCGCATTCCACGAGCAACAAGGGAGATCGCCACCATGACGAACATCGCGGGCTGTGCAGTACTGATCACCGGAGGCAACCGCGGCATCGGCCGGGCGCTGGTCGAGGAAGCCCTGAAAAGGGACGCCGCGCGTGTGTACGCCGGTACGCGCGTACCGTTCGACCACCCGAACGAGCGGGTCGTTCCCCTGCGGCTGGATGTGACCGCCGCCGACCAGGTGCGCCGGGCCGCCGAGGAGGTCGAATCCCGCGGCGTCCTCGACGTGCTCGTCAACAACGCCGGTATTGCTCTCTACGACGACCTGAGCGACCGCTCCGTCCTCGAGCGGCACCTCGCCGTCAATCTCCTCGGCACCTATGAGGTGACGAACGCGTTCCTGCCACTGCTGCTCCGCTCCAAGGGAGCGATCGTCAACAACCTGTCGACCAACAGCCTCGCCCCCTTCCCGCTGATCGCGTCCTATTCGGTCTCCAAAGCGGCCGCGTTCTCCCTGACACAGTCGCTGCGCGCCCTGCTGGCCGAACAGGGCGTGCGGGTGCACGCCGTACTGACCGGACCGGTGGACACCGAGATGAGCCGGGGTCTCGATGCTCCGAAGGCGTCCGCGCAGTCCGTCGCGCGGGCCGTCTTCGACGGGGTGGAGAACGACGAGGAGGACATCTTCCCCGACCCCACGTCGCAGTCGCTGGCCGAGGGCTGGCGCGGTGGCGTGGCAAAAGCGCTGGAGCTGCAGTTGGCGGGCCTTTCGGCGGCGCAACATGACAAGTACTGAACCGGTGAGCCGAGTTGGCGCAGAGGCCCCCGGCGCGAGGAGGACGGGTACGCCGACGACGGCGACGCGTCGGCTCACCGCCCTGGTGATGCTCGGGCTCACCGCGGTGTCCTGGGCCGTCGCGGTCCGGCAGATGCACGGAGCGATGGACATGGGCGTGGCGACCCGGCTCGGTTCGTTCGGGTCCTTCGCCGCACTGTGGGTTCCGATGATGGCGGCGATGATGCTGCCGGGCGCCACGCCGGCGGCCCTGCGGCACGCCCGAGCCCACGGTGGTCGCGGATCGGCGGCCGTGCCACTGTTCGTCGTGGCGCATCTCGCCGTCTGGACCCTCTTCGGCGTCGCCGGGTACGCGGTGTACCGGCCACACGGGTCCGTCGCCGCCGGCGTGGTGGTGATCGCGGCAGGAGCCTATGAACTCACGCCGCTCAAGAGGCGCTTCCGTCGACGCTGCCGCGAGGAGGTCCGCTCCGCGTTCGCGTTCGGGCTCTCATGCGTCGGCTCATGCGCCGGGCTGATGCTGATGCTGCTCGCGCTGGGGGTCATGAGCCTCACCTGGATGTCCCTGGTTGCCGCCCTCGTGCTCGTACAGAAGCTGGTGCCCGCGAGAGCCGCGCTCGACGTGCCGACGGGGCTGGCGATCGCCGGACTCGGACTCCTGATCCTCGCCGCGCCCGCGTCCGTTCCCGGTCTCATGCCATCGATGTGACAGGTCCTCGGCGGCACGCGCCGCACACGTCCGATCAACAAGAAGAAACGTCAAGAAGCACAGGAGAGCGAAAGACCATGACCGACCACAAGACAGGAACCCGTGAAGAGTGGCTCGCGGCCAGGCTGGATCTGCTCGCAGCCGAGAAGGAACTGACCCGGCGCAGCGACCGACTGGCCCAGCAGCGGCAGGAGTTGCCGTGGGTCCGCGTGGAGGAGAACTACCGCTTCGAGACCGACGAGGGGCCGGCGTCCCTCGACGACCTCTTCGCCAGCCGCTCCCAACTCCTCGTCTACCACTTCATGTTCGGGCCCGACTACAAGGCGGGGTGCCGGTCCTGCTCGGCGATCGCGGACGGCTTCGACGGTTCCGTCGTCCACCTCGCCCATCACGACGTCACGCTCTGCGCGGTCTCGCGGGCGCCGCTTCCCCAACTGCAGGCGTACAAGCGGCGGATGGGCTGGAGCTTCCCCTGGGCGTCGTCGTACGGCAGCGCCTTCAACTACGACTTCGGGGTGGCCCACACCGAGGAGGAGTGGCGCGCGGGAGCCGTCAGCTACAACTACCGCGAGAACCGTGACCTCCGGCTGCCGTCCGGCGAACTGGGAGAACGGCTCACCGAGTTCGCGTGGAGCGTGGGAACGGACTGGGACACCTATCGGCGCGAGGGGCCCGGCATGAGCGCGTTCGTCCGCGAGGACGGGGTCGTCTATCACACCTACTCGGCGTACGAGCGTGGCCTCGACGGCCTGTGGGCCATGTACCAGTGGCTCGACCGCGCTCCGCTCGGACGCAACGAGACCGGCATGTGGTGGCACCGCCACGACGAGTACGGCAGCCAGTGACACGTACCGGCGACATCACCCCGATTTCCCGGGCCCGGAGGTGCGCGAGCGCCGGCCCGCGACCTCGACCGTATCCGGAGGAACACCATGACCATCCGCAATGCGCTCGTCATCGGCGCCGGCAGCGGCGTGGGCCGCGCCACAGCCGATGCTCTCACCGCCCGGGGAGTCGACGTCCTGGCCACCGGGCACGAGCGGGACGCCACGGATCCCGCGCAGGTCGCAGCGCTCCTCGACGAGGCCGAACCGGATCTCGTCGTGGTCGCCGCGGGTACCCGTCCGCGGATGGCGCCGATCGGGGAGCAGAGCTGGGAGTGGTTCTCGGCGCCGTGGAACGTCGACGTCAGGATCGCCTTCGAGGTGGGCCGGGCCTCACTGGCACGCCCGTTGCGGGCGGGCTCGACGGTGGTGATCGTGTCGAGTGGGGCGGGACTCGGCGGCTCACCGCTGTCGGGCGGGTATGCGGGCGCCAAGCGGACGCAGATGTTCCTGGCCGGCTATCTGCAGTCCGCCGCCGACTCCCGCGGACTCGGCATCCGGTTCGCCGCCCTGGTCCCTGGCCAGTTGCTGGTGGGCACCGCGATCGGTGAGGCCGCGGCCGCCGCGTACGGCGCCGAGCGTGGCCAGTCGGCGGAGGCTTATCTCAAGGAGCGCTTCCCGGCGCCGCTCGACGCCACCGGGGTCGCCCGTGCCGTCCTCGAGATCACCCATGGCGAGGAACACCGGAGCACGACACTGGTGGCCGTCACGGGCAAGGGACTCGAGGCCCTCTGAGGGGGACGACCGAGGCAGGTCCAGGTACCGCCAGGAGTTGATCCCGGGCTGAGTCGGTGCTGTGCCGTTCGGCACTGCGTGCCGGCCACGGGGGCGCTGACGCGGTTCTCGTACGCACGGCGGCCTTGCGTTGCGCCGGGATCGCTGCGGCGCCGTCGAGCGGTGCCTGAAGGCGAGGGCGGTGAGGGTCTGGCCGCCCAGATGCGGGGCGCCCGGCGGCAGCACTCGCGGCTGTGCCGGGCGCGCCGTTGGAGCAGGAGATGGGGTCGTGATCCCGGTGAAGCCGCGATCTTCCGCACTGCCCCGGACATCGCCGAGTCGTCCGCCGGCTGCCGGACCTGGAGCGCGCCCGACATACCCGTGGGCCGACAGCCCCAGGTGCAGACCACGTCCCTGAACGGGAGCGCCAGGAAGGACGCCGAAAAGGCCGCACAGGACCCACTCGTGTCCCGTGGGCCGCAGCGAAACTGCAGCGCCGCCTCAAAACCCGCCACTACGGCTGGGAGCCTCGGCGCGTCAACTGCCCACACCGGACGGGGTCTCACTGGCCTCGGTGTGAGCATCCACACCTCCTTCACCATTGCGCCACCCGCTTCCACACGGCAGAGTGTTCGAACTGCCTGACATGGCAAGCGAGTTGCCCGTACGCGTCACGGCATGGCCTCACGGACGAAGCGGAAGGAAGACTTGTGAGCCCGATTTCGGTCCGGGGACTGGCAGTGGCTTCGGCCTCCGCGGTCACCGCTGTCGGAAGCGTCGTCGGAGCCACCTCGCCCGGCGCCGCGCAGACGGACGACGCCGAAGCGACGGCCGCAGGCTCGACGCTGCTCGCGGACCTGCCCGCAGGGCAGCAGGCCCAGGTGCAGACCGCATCCCTGACGCAGCAGGCCGACGCCCAGGGCGTCCAGGCGGACGCGAGTGCCAGGAAGGACGCCGAGGAGGCGGCCCGCAGGGCTGCCGCCCAGACCGCGGTCGCGAAGAAGGAAGCCGCGCAGAAGGCCGCGGCGGAGAAGGCCGCAAAGCAGCAGACCGAGACCAAGGCGGCCGCCGGCCACGGCAGCACGCTCGTCCCGGCCAAGAGCTCGTACACCGTCGCCGAGATCCAGGCGATAGCCCGCCAGATCGTGCCCGGCGGCCAGTTCCAGTGCTTCAGCAACATCGTGGACCGCGAGTCCGGCTGGAACATGCAGGCCCTCAACGCCTCCTCCGGCGCCTACGGCCTCATGCAGGCGCTGCCCGCCTCCAAGTACGCCTCCGCCGGCTCGGACTGGCAGACCAACCCCGCCACCCAGATCAAGTGGGGCCTGAACTACATGAACAGCACGTACGGCAGCCCCTGCCAGGCCTGGGCCTTCTGGCAGACCCACCACGCGTACTGAGCCGCGGCACTGCGCAGTCGTGAAGCTGCGGTGCACCTGATTCTCACCTGACTGTGAACCGGCACCGGGCATCCCCAGCGGTCTCCTCGCCCTCTTGCACGTCGTACGACTGACGCGCGTTGGGGGAAGGTTCGTCCATGGGGGTCACCACCTCGGAACTCATCAGGCCGGTGCAGCACACAGGTGGCCCGCCGCCTGCCCGCGGGAAAGGGTTCGACGCCGGACCGGCCTGGTGGGCGATCATGCTGGCGGCGACGGTGCTGTTCACCTGGGACATCCAGCACAGCACGTACCACTCGTTCTACTCCGAGACCGCGCGCAGCATGACGGAGAGCTGGAAGGGCTTCCTCTTCGGCTCGTTCGACCCGGCCAACACGATCACCATCGACAAGCTCCCGGGTTTTCTCTGGCCGCAGGCCCTGTCCGCGCGGATCTTCGGCTTCCATCCGTGGGCGCTGACACTGCCGCAGGTCGTCGAGGGCGTCCTCTGCGTCGCCGTGCTGCACCGCGCCGTGCGCCGCTGGGCCGGGGAGAGCGCGGGACTCCTCGCCGCCGGCGCCTTCACGCTGACTCCCGTGGTGGCGGGGATGTTCCGTACGGAGGTCGAGGACCCGGCGTTCACCCTGTGCGTCCTGCTGGCCGCGAACGCCACGCTGCGCGCCGCCCGTGAGGCCCGGCTGCGTCCGCTGCTCATGGCCGGGCTGTGGGTCGGCCTCGGCTTCCAGGCCAAGATGCTGGAGGCCTGGGCGGTGCTTCCCGCGCTCGGCCTGCTCTACCTGGTGTCGGCCCCGGCGACACTGCGCCGCCGGCTGACCCACCTGGCGACGGCCGGAGCGGTGTGCGTCGCGGCCTCGGCGTCCTGGATGGTCCTGGTGACCCTGACCCCGGCCCAGGACCGCCCGTTCATCGACGGCACGACCGACAACTCGGCGTTCAGCCAGGTCGTCGGATACAACTTCCTCAACCGTTTCGCCGGCCTCGGCATCAGCGCCAAGGCCACCGGCAGCGTGGCCGCCACGACCATGGCCGGCACCGCACCGGCACACTCCGGCGGCCAGTCCGCCGGCCTGTGGGCCAAGATGTTCGGCCCTTCGCTCGCCTCCCAGGTCGGCTGGCTCTACCCGGTGGCCGCGCTCTCCGTGGTGTGCGGCCTGGTCTGGCTGCGCGGCAGGCACCGCACGGATCCGCTGCGGGCGGGCTTCCTGCTGTGGGGCGTGTGGCTGGCCACGTACTTCCTGGTCTTCAGTGCCGGCGCGGTCGGCGCCCACACGTACTACATGGGAGTGGTGGCGGTCCCGCTCGCCGCGCTGTTCGGCGGCGGCATCGTGCAGTTCTGGCGGGCCTGGCAGCGCGGCGACCGGACCCGCTCATGGGCACTGCCGACGGCGGCGGTCGGCACCGTGGCATGGTCGGCGTTCATCGCGACGCGGTACTCGTTCCTGCCCTGGCTGGCCCCCGCCGCGATCGTTACGGGGGCCGCAGGGCTGCTGCTGCTCGCCGTGTTGCGCACCACGGGCCGGCGGGCGCCCTCCCGGATCGCGGTACTGGGCGTGGGGGCGGTCATCGTGGGGATGCTGCTGCCGTCCGCCGCCTGGGCGTCGACGGTCCTGGATCCGAAGTACGGCCACTCGGGCATGGGCGCGGCCGGACCGGTCTCCACCTGGCACCGCCACCGGCACGACTGGGCCAAGACCCGCGTCCCGGCGTACGACCCGGCCCCGGGCGACAGCTCCTCCCGTTCGAGGAATCCGCACAAGAGCACAGTCAGGTACGACCACCGGACGGCGCTCACCCCCCAACAGCAGCGCTTCCTGGCCTTCATGAAGACCCATCAGGGCCATGCCACCTTCGTCTTCGCCACGACCAGCTGGCGCTCGGCCTCCCCCTACATCCTTTTCGCGGGCGCCAAGGTCCTGCCCATGGGCGGCTTCACGGGCGCCGCACCCACGCCCACCGGCGCCGGGTTCCGCAATCTGATCGCCACCGGCCGACTGCGCTACGTCGTCCTCGGCGGCGCACCGACCGCCCCGGGCCGCGCCGCCGCGCAGTGGGTACGCGGCCACTGCGCACCCATGCCCCACCAGGCGTTCCGTGTCTACGACTGCGCGCCGGCATCCGCCACGCCGAACAGGCACTGACACCGTGGTGAAATTGCGAAGTCCGGCGCCCGTAAGGGATTCACAAGAAATTCTCAGCCAAGTCGAGCGCCTGCCCTCACCTTCGTGAGACAGAGTGATCACTGATGGAGCGCATCTCACGCATCATGGTCACCTCGCGTCACGCGTTGCTCGGCGTCGTGATGATGTTCACCCTGGCCTCGTCGGTGTCGGCCGCGGAGGTCGGGCACAGCCACTCGGAGCGGGCGTCGGAGGTCCCGTCTTCAGGCGGAAAAGCGGGCCCCGCGGGTCAGGCGCGACCGCCGACACAGGCCTTGGGGGCCACCGTCGACGTCGTCGCCGATGGTGCGTCGGCGCGGATCGGTGCACTGTTCGACGCGGACCGGGCCGACGACCTGCCCGGCGGACACCTGTGCACGGCCTCGGTCGTGCACAGCCCGCGGCGCGACCTCGTGGTCACCGCCGCGCACTGCGTGGGCGACGCCAGTACCGACCTGGTGTTCGTTCCGGGCTATCGGGACGGGCACGCGCCGTACGGGGTGTGGAAGCTGGACCATCGCTATCTGCCCGACGGATGGACCAAGGACCAGGACGAGGACAGCGACCTGGCCTTCGCCACCGTCGACGAGCAGGACGACAGGGCGATCGAGGACGTCGTAGGGGCCAACCGGTTCACGCCCGGCACGACCACGGGCGCCACCCCCGTGACCGTCGTCGGCTACCCCGACTCCCGAGAGACGCCCATCAGCTGCACCAACAAGCCGACCGCATACAGCAGCACCCAGCAGCGCATCGACTGCCCCGCCTTCACCCAGGGCACCAGCGGCAGCCCCTGGATCAACGACGACGGCCAGGTCGTCGGTGTCCTCGGCGGCTATGACCAGGGCGGCGACACCGACGACGTGTCCTACAGCGTGACACTGGGCAGCCAGGCGGCCGACCTGTACAGGACGGCCATCAGCAATCCGTGATCCACGCGACCGCCGAGGCGGCTGCGCTGCCCCGCGCCGCCGAGGCCGTCAGGGCATGCCGAAAGGCGCCATCAGGTGTCACACAAACGCATCCAGCGGGTCTACCGTTGTCGGCAAACCCGCTGGTGAACACCGTCGGGACGACAGGATTTGAACCTGCGACCCCTTGACCCCCAGTCAAGTGCGCTACCAAGCTGCGCCACGTCCCGGTGCCCGTCTGACCTGGGGTTTCCCCCGGCCGAACGTGCATGGAAACCATACCGCACTCGGGTCGATGGTCGCGCATGGCTTTAGTGCGCGGCGGACGAGGAGCAGCCGGCGGCGCTTGACCGGAAGCCGGGGTGGGGGCCTGAGCGGACGGCCGGCCCGGGGCCGCGAGCGAGCCGGGCAGGTGGACGTCCGCCGTCAGCCCGCCGTCTCGGAGCGCGGCCGCCGGTCCGCGACCCGGGCGCCCGCGCCCCCCGTCGGTGCATCGGCGCGTATCAGGTTGCGTATCGCCGGTACCGACAGCAGGGAGACCGGGACGGCGAAACTCATCGCTGCGGCGGCCAGGAGGACGTGGTCGGCGCCGACGGCTGCGGCGGCGGGGCCGGCGAGGGTCTGGCCGACCGGCATCATCGCCAGGGAGCCGGCGACGTCGTACGCGTGGATGCGGTTGAGGACGTCGGGTGGCACCTGGGTCTGGACGCTCGTCGCCCACATCACGCCCCAGAAGGACATTCCGGCCCCGGCGACAGCCGCTCCGGCCGCCATGGCCGGTACGCCGAGCCCGGCCCCGACGGTCGCCGGGAACCCGGCGAAGGCGAACAGGGAGAGGGCACCGGCGCGCAGCATGCGGCGGGGGCGCAGGCGCAGCGCGAGGAGGCCGCCGATGACGGTGCCGGCGCCGAGGGCGGAGTTGACCAGGCCGTAGGCGCGCGGGCCGTGCTGCTGTACGACCTCCGTCGCCACCAGCGGGACGGAGGGGCCCCAGACGGAGATCATGTACACGCACCAGACAGCGATCACGCCCCACAGCCAGGTGCGCGCTCTGAACTCACGCCAGCCCTCGATCAGATCGGCCCGGAAAGCCTTGCCGCCACCGTGTCCCGTCGGGCCGCTGCCCGGAGCGAGCGGGGGCAGGCGGAGCAGCAGGAGGCACAGGGCGCTGACTGCATATGTGGTCGCATGGGCCGCGAAGACGCCGCCGGGTGAGGCGAAGCCCACCAGAACGCCTGCGAGCGCGGGTCCCACGAGCTGGGCGGCGGACTCGGCGATGCGTATGGCGCCGTTCGCGCCCTGGACGTCGGAGGCGAGCCGGGGCACCGTACTGGCGACGCCGGGCTGGAACACGGCACCCGCGACACCGTTGACGAACCCGATGGCGCAGACTTCCCAGAGCACGACGTGACCGGAGTAGAACAGCGCCGCGGCGAGGGACTGTGTGCCGAGGCGTACGAGGTCGGCAGCGATCATCAGCTTCCGCGTACTGAAGCGGTCGGCGATCACCCCGCCGAAGACCACAAGCCCGGCGAAGGCGACGGAGGTCGCGGCCATGGCGAGGCCGACCGCACCCGCTCCGTACCCGTGCTGCAGCAGGCCCGCGGCGAGGGCGACGGGCAGCATCGTGTCGCCGAGCCGGGCGACGGCACGCGCGACGAAGAACAGTGCGAAGTCCCGCGACCACACCGGCCGCCCGTCTCCCCGGTCAGCCCGGCCTTCGGCAACGATGTCATGCGGTCCGCCGACCGCTCCTTCCGAGCCGCCGTACTGTCTCCCCGCCCTCGCCCCGGCCTCTGGCTCCGATGGTTGTGATGACGTCCCGGTCACCCGTCCCACTCCCCTCCCTGGTCCCCCATTCCCCTCCCCATCCCCACGATCCGTCCACCGACGTCCCGGTGGGAGCCGAAGCCCCCTCCGCCCCGGCTCCCACACTCGGCTTCGGATCATGCCACGCGTCACTGACAACACTCGAAGCGTTTTCAGTCCGCGTCCGGAAGCCCCAACTCCGGGTAGGCGTCCAGCAGTCGGGGCGGAGCCGCCTGGCGCCAGGAGTCGGCGAGGATGTCACGCAACTCGCCCTCGTCCTCGATCGACGCGAGGCGGGCTCTCACCCAGGCGAACTGCGCCTCGTGGTCGGCGATCCAGAACTTGTCCGGCTCGGCCAGCACCAGTTCGTCGCGCTCCTCCTTGGGGCAGCGCACGGCGATGGAGGTCTCGTCCTCGGGGAGCGTGGCGAACATCTTCCCCGCCACCCGGAACGTGGGCATGCTCCAGGCGATCTTCTCCGTCGTGTCCGGCAGAGCAAGGCAGATACGGCGTACGTCTTCGGCATCCGGCATGCTCCGCACCGTAGCCGCTGTCACTGACAATCACCTGGTGAGGACGTCGGGCAACTACTTCGCGCGGCTGGTGGGTCCCAGCTTCTTGAAGTAGATCGACGTCGGGCGCAGCACGCCGTCCGGGGCGGCCGCGTAGTCCGGTATCGCGCCGATCCGGGTCCAGCCGGCCGCGCGGTAGAGGTGCTCGGCCAGGCTGTCGGTCTCGGTGTCCAGGTGCAGCAGGGTGATGCCCGCCGCGGCGGCCTCCTCCTCGACGGTGGTCAGGAGTGTGCGGCCGAGGCCCTGTCCCCGGGCGTCCCGGTGCACCATCAGCTTGACCAGTTCGGCGCGGTGGCGGCTGTTGGGCTTGTCCGGGAAGGCCAGGCTGACGGTGCCCACGACCCGTTCGCCGTTGTGCGCCGCCCACACGGCGAGCTGCCCGGCGGCGACTGCAGCGGCGCGCTCCTTCCACCAGGCCAGGGCGTCCGCACGGTCGAGCGGTGCGAGGAAGCCGATGGAGGCGCCGCCGTCCACGGTGTCGACGAGAAGGTCCGCCAACGCGTCCACGCGCGCGTGCAGTTCATCGCGGTCCAGCCGGTGCACGATCATGGCAGCACCACCGCCAGGACGTATCGCACGTCGTCCGGTCCCGTGCACCGGAACCGCGTCGGGCCCCACACCCGCAGCCGCAGACAGTCCCCGGTGCCGAGGTGGTGCTCGACCTCCTGTGCCGTCACCTCGAGCGCTCCTTCCAGAACCCAGATGTGCTGTTCGAGGCCGGGCACGGGCGGCCGGTCGTACGCGATGTCCGCGCCCGCGGCCAGCCGTCCCTCGACGAGTTCGCCGCGCAGCCCGGCGTGCGGCGGCGACACGGAACGTCGTGCGAAACCGGAGGCCCTGTCCTCCCAGACCTGCTGCTCGGCGGCCGGTACCAGCAGCGCGGGCTCTGCCTCCACCTCGCTGAGCAGTTGGGACATGGTCCGCCCGTACACACCGCACAGGCGGTTCAGGAGCGCGGCGGTGGGGCTGATCTCGGCCCGTTCGGCACGGGAGAGAGTCGACCGGCTGATGCCACTGCGCTCCGCCAACTCCCCCAGGGACCAACCCCGTTGGGCCCGCAGCTCGGACAGTCGGGCCCCGAGGCGGGCGTCGACCGGGTCGGGCCCGGTCTCAGCGACATTCTGTTTCATATTCGGGATGCTATCCCAGATCAGAGACACAGCCTGTGGCTCCCGTCACACTGCGGGCCCGTCTACGCTCGCGCCGCCTCGTCCAGCGCCTCCAGCACCGGCCTGATCAGCGGGTGCTCCTCCGCTCCCCGGCGTACCGCCGCGAAGACCCGACGGGTGGGTGCGATCCCGTCCACCGGCCGTACGACCACGCCCGTGAGGTCCATTCCGCGCAGCGCCGAGCGCGGGACGAGGGCCACGCCCGCGTCCGAGGAGGCGAGGGCGACGACGGCCCGGAAGTCGTCGGAGGAGTGTTCCAGGCGTGGCTGGAATCCGGCGCTCTCACAGGCCAGGACGACCACTTCGTGGCAGGGGTTGCCGGGGTACGGGCCGATCCAGGAGTCCTTGGCCAGGTCGGCCAGCGGGATCTCGGCGGCCTCGGCCAGCCGGTGGTTCACCGGGACCACCGCGTCGAAGGGCTCGGCGTACAGCGGTACGTGGGTCAGGCGCGGGTCGTCGGCGGGCGGCGCCCCGCGGTACTCGACCGCCACCGCGACGTCGACCTGTCGGTCCAGGACCATCGGAAGGCTGGCGTCGCCCTCGGCGTCCTGGACGCGGATGCGGATGCCGGGCGCGGAGGAGGCGAGGCGCGCCACGGCCGGTGCCACGACCAGGGCGATGCCGGTGGCGAAGGACGCGACGGTGACCGTTCCGGCGGCGCCCGAGCTGTAGGCGGCGAGCTCGGCCTCCGCCCGCTCCAGCTGGGCGAGGACCGCGTTGGTGTGGCTGAGCAGGATCTCGCCGGCCGGGGTGAGCCGTACGCCCTTGGCGCTGCGCTCGACCAGCCGGTGGCCCGTCTCCTGCTCCAGCGCCGTCAGCTGCTGGGAGACGGCGGAGGGGGTGAGATACAGCGCGGCGGCAGCCGCCGTCACCGTGCGGTGGTCGGCCACCGCACGGAGGATGTGGAGCCGCCGCGCTTCGATCATGGGATCGATTATCTCAATATGTCCGGGACTGCCGGGTCAGGCCTCCAGTTCCGCCCGTGCCGCCACGAAGGCGTCGACGGCCCGGTTGACGTCGTCCGTCGAGTGCGCGGCGGACAGCTGCACGCGGATGCGGGCCTGCCCCTGCGGCACCACGGGGTACGAGAAGCCGATCACGTAGACGCCGCGCTCGAGGAGCAGTTCCGCGAGGCGGCCGGCCTTGGTCGCGTCGCCGATCATCACGGGGGCGATGGGGTGGTCGCCGGGGAGGATCTCGAAGCCCTCCTCGGTCATCCGGCGGCGGAACAGGGCGGTGTTCTCGGCGAGGCGGATGCGCAGGTCGTCCGCCGACTCGAGGAGGTCGAGGACCTTCAGCGAGGCGGCGGCGATCACCGGGGCGAGGGTGTTCGAGAAGAGGTACGGCCGTGAGCGCTGGCGCAGGAGCGCGACGATCTCGGCGCGGGCCGCGACATAGCCGCCGGACGCGCCGCCGAGCGCCTTGCCCAGGGTGCCGGTGATGATGTCGACGCGGTCCATGACACCGTGCAGCTCGGGGGTGCCGCGGCCGCCGGGGCCGACGAAGCCCACGGCGTGCGAGTCGTCGACCATGACCATGGCGTCGTAGCGGTCGGCGAGGTCGCAGATCTCGCGCAGGGGTGCCACATAGCCGTCCATGGAGAAGACGCCGTCGGTGACGATCAGGCGGCGCCGGGCGTCTGAGGCGTCCTTCAACTGCCGTTCCAGATCGGCCAGATCACGGTTGGCGTAGCGGAGGCGGCGCGCCTTGGACAGGCGGATGCCGTCGATGATCGACGCGTGGTTGAGGGCGTCGGAGATGACGGCGTCCTCGGGGCCGAGCAGCGTCTCGAAGACACCGCCGTTGGCGTCGAAGCAGGAGGAGTACAGGATCGTGTCCTCCTGGCCGAGGAACGCGGAAAGGCGCGCTTCCAGCTCCTTGTGCACCTCCTGGGTGCCGCAGATGAAGCGGACCGACGCCATGCCGTAGCCCCAGCGGTCCAGGGCCTGGTGCGCGGCGGCGACGACCTCGGGGTGGTCGGCGAGGCCGAGGTAGTTGTTGGCGCAGAAGTTGAGGACCTCGCCGGGGCGGCCTCCTGCGGTGACGTTCACGGTCGCGGACTGCGGGGTGCCGATCACGCGCTCGGGCTTGTGCAGGCCGGCGGCGCGGATCTCGTCGAGGGTGGCGCGCAGGTCGTCGCGCACGGAGTCGAACATCGGGAAGCTCCTGAAAGTGCTGACGGGTGAAGGGAGTTACACGGTCCAGTCGAGGATGACCTTGCCGCCGCGGCCGCTCGCCGCGTCGGCGAACGCCGCCTCGAAGTCGTCGTAGCCGTACCGGCCGGTGATCACGGGTGACAGGTCGAGGCCGGCTTCCAGCAGCACCGACATCGCGTACCAGGTCTCGAACATCTCCCGGCCGTAGATGCCCTTGATGGTGATCATCGAGGTGACGATGCGGGCCCAGTCGACCGGGAACTCCTGGGCGGGCAGGCCGAGCACGGCGATACGGCCGCCGTGTGTCATGTTGGCGATCATGTCGCGCATGGCCTCGGGGCGGCCGGACATCTCCAGGCCGATGTCGAAGCCCTCGCGTAGCCCCAACTCCCGCTGTCCGTCGGCGATTTCCGACTCCGCCACGTTCAGCGCGAGGCTCACGCCGATCTTCCGCGCCAGCTCCAGCCGCTCCTTGCTGACGTCGGTGATGACGACGTTGCGGGCGCCCGCGTGCCGGGCCACCGCGGCGGCCATCAGACCGATCGGGCCGGCCCCCGTGATGAGCACGTCCTCGCCGACCAGAGGGAAGGACAGGGCCGTGTGCACGGCGTTGCCGAACGGGTCGAAGATCGCGGCGACGTCGAGGTCCACCGGCGCCCGGTGCACCCACACATTGGCGGCGGGCAGGGCGACGTACTCCGCGAAAGCCCCGTCCCGTCCGACGCCGAGCCCGACCGTGGCCCGGCACAGATGCCGCCGCCCGGCCAGACAGTTGCGGCACTTCCCGCAGACGAGGTGCCCCTCGCCGCTCACACGGTCGCCGACGGCGATGTCCGTGACATCACGCCCGGTCTCCACGACCTCACCGACGAACTCGTGCCCGGCCACCAGCGGCGTGCGGATGGCCTGCTGCGCCCAGCCGTCCCAGGCCCGGATGTGCAGATCGGTCCCGCAGATGCCGGTCCGCAACACCTTGATCAGTACGTCACCGGGTCCGACGCCCGGCTCCGGCACGTCCGCGAGCCACAGCCCGGGCTCAGCCTTCTCCTTGACCAGCGCCTTCAACGCTACGGCTCCTGTGGGTGCGACCCCGGGCCCAGGCATGCCGAAGGCGCCCGCATCCGGGGAGAGGGGTGGAATCGCGTAGCAATCTGCCGCACGACGCCACCCCGGGTCCATCGAGCTTTTCTTAACCCGCGCCACAGCTCCGCTTCACACCCCGCCCTGCAGACCTCGGACCCGACCCTGGGTGTGCGCGGCCGGCGCGATCATGGTGGTGCCTCCGCGGCTTTCGCCTGCTCGATCCGGGACTGCGCGTCCGTGAGCGTCATGCTGCCGTCGCACACGGCACGGTGCAGGGAGTTCTCCAACTGGTCGTCCGCACTCGCCTGGGACAGCGGCACGGGGCGCAGGTTCGCCGGGTCGGACGGGGCCCCGCCCAGTTCCAGGGGGATGATGTGGTCCTCCTCGTAGTGCGAGGGGTCCTTGTCCGCCGCGCTGGACGCCGCGAGCTGCTGTCTCTTCAGCTGCTCGGTCACATCGACCGGCGGGCGTATCGTCGCCGTCCAGCCCGGCACACAGATGGTCGAGTGGATCGTGGACTGGGTCACGGCCGGATTGAGGGCCCCGGTCGCGACACTCGGCGCTGTGGGCACCGGAGCGGGAGTCGGGGGACTCGTCGCTACGAGGTGCAGCGAGCCGTAGGTGATCGTCCCGTTCTCGACGATGTACGAACCGGCGTAGTCGGCGGTGCTTCCGTCGGTGTGCGTGGCGTGGAGGTGGACATCGACCGTGTTCCCGTTCACGTCGTCGATGCCGATGACGTCGGCGGCGGTGTCGGCGAAGCCGGAGGCGAAGTCGGCGTAGGGCCGCCCGAGGTTGCTTCCCCCGAGATCCCAGGCCCGGCGGTAGTCGTGAGCGTTGATCGCGGCGTAGAAGCTCTCGATGACGGAGGCGGGGTCTGCCGGACTGCTGCTGGGAGCCGGGGGCGGTACCGACGTCGTGGACGGCGTCGCCGTGACGCTGGACGGCGGCGGGCGCGGTGTACCGGTTGCGGTCGATGCGGCCGGGGACGTACCGGCGTGCTGGGTACAGCCGACGAGACCGAGGCCGACGGTGAGGCCGACTGCGGCAGCTGTTCTCGACGCCTTCATACTTCACGACCGGCGGGGCAGGCGTGCGGATGTCCCGGGCCCCCAGTGCTCCGCGATCGAGGCGTTCTCACGCACACTCCGAGAGTACTTTGCCCGCTTATATGACGATACCGGGGGCCCTGGTGTCGGCGCCGGCATCGCGCTGTCCGGCCTGCTGCTCCTGGCCCTGCGGTCGGTCGCGGACCGGCGGGTCGCCTGGTGGGCCTCGGCGCTTCCCCCGCTCGGTCGCGCTGCTGACCGCCGGCTGCTCCGTCGGCCAGATCCTGGGCCCGCCGGCCGTCGCCCCGCTGTTGCACCACGGCTACCACCGGGCGGTGCTGTCGGCCGCCCTCGTGGTCCTCGCCGCGGCTGCGGCCGCCGCCGTGCTGCGGATCGGCTTCCCGCACCACATGGTCGTAGTACGACACACAGCCCCGCCGCAGCAGCGAGAATCGTCCGAGCACGCCCGGCCGGCAAAGGCCGGCCCCGATACGCTCGCCCCGCACTCGGCCAACTGACCTGGAGCCGCCGATGAACACCGCACGGGACCTCGCGATCGTCGCCCTGGACGCGGCGCCCAGCCACCCCGTCCAGCAGGGCGAACTGTCGCTCGCACTCGCGGGAGCCGAGGTGCTCGACCTCATCGAGGCCCTGGCGCTCGCCCTGGACGGCGACCGCATCCTCCCCAGCGCCGCGTCACCCACGGGCGACCGCCTGCTGGACGAGGCCGCCTCCTCCCTCGTACGACAGGAGCCCTACGAGTCGGTCGAGGAGTGGCTGTGGCGCCGGGGCCGCGGGCTGTCCTCGGCCTACGTCGACGACCTGGAGCGGGTGGGGCTGACCGCCCGGCCGCGCGGGCGCCGGATTCCGCTGCGGAGCGGGCGGGCGGAGCTGGTCGACTCGCCGGCCCGGCGGCAGGCCGAGGAGCGCTGGGCTTCGGGCGAGCCGGTCCTCGCCGCCCTGGCTGCGGCCGCCGGGATCCACGAGGAGCAGGTCGCCGACCAGGACGAACTCTCCGGTGAGGCGGTCACGACCGTGCTGGCTGCCGTCGGCGATGCGGTGATGGAACTGGAGGCCGTGCGGCAGCGGAAGGCCATCGAGGACGCTGCGTTCGACAACGTGTGGCGCGGCTATTGACCCCTCCGCGGGCTGTGCGATCTTCGTCCGCGGCATCGTTGTGGCTGGTCGCGCCCACGCGGCGGAGCCGCACATCGACACAGCCCCGCGCCCCTGAAAGCCGCTACTCGCCACCCGTGGCGCCCAGCAGCGCTCGGCAGTTCGCCCACAGTGGGCTCAGTCGGCCGGGGTTGTCGTAGTGCTTGGCGAACATCACCTGGCCCTCCAGCTGTGCCACCACCGCCCGGGCCGCCTCGCGGGTGTCGCGGGCGGTGACGTCGCCGCGGGCGCGGGCCTCCGCGATCACCGCTTCGACCATGTCGACCTGCGCGTCGAAGATCTCCTGCAGGCGGCCGCGGACAGCCTCGGCCTGGTTGCTCAGTTCCAGGGTGAGGTTGCCGAAGAGGCAGCCCGACACGGTGCCGCAGCCCTGCTGGGCGGCGAGCTGGTCGGCTTCCGTCTCCTCGAAGAGCCCCCGCAGCCGCTGCAGCGGTTCCCCGTCACCGCCCAACGCCCGCGCCCAGTCGCGCCGTTGGGCGGCCCAGTGCTCGTCGACGACGGTGAGTGCGAGGGCCTCCTTCGACTCCAAGAAGCACTGGTGCGTCCCACGCGGCAAGGGTACGTAAGTACTGGACCGGTCGGCTGGTGACTGCCCGGCCCACCGTCACAGCAGCGGGAGCCCGTCCGCCTCCCGTCGCTCCAGCCGGGCGACCAGGTCGGCCGCCGTCGACTTGATCGTCTCCAGGCCCGGCCTGCCCCACGGCCGTGGCTCCACGTCGACCACGCACACGGTGCCCAGCACCATCCCCGTGCTGTCGATCAGCGGCGCGCCCAGATAGGAGCGGATGCCGAACTCGTCGACCACCGGATTGCCCGCGAACCGCGGGTAGTCGCAGACGTCCTCCAGGACCAGCGCCTTGCGCCGGACCACCACATGGGGGCAGAAGCCGTGGTCGCGGGCCAGTTCGCGGCCCAGCACGGGTGTGGTGCCGTCGGCCTTCACCACGGGCCGGGCGACGTCCGAGAGATGCAGGCCCGCGAAGAACTGCCGGTTCTCGTCGATGAAGTTGACCATGGCGTACGGCGTCCCGGTGAGCTCGGCGAGGTGGTCCGCGTAGGCGTCGAGGGCGGGGTCCGGGTGTTCTGCGAGGCCCAGTTGGCCGAGGCGCCGGGCCCGGGCGGGGGCCTCCTTGTCCTCGGGGGTGAGCAGCAGCCGACCGGCCGGGCGCGACGGGTCGTACCTCATGAGCGGGCTCCGTCACTGTGGACGCAGGGCATATACGGGCTCCGTGGCGGTGTGCGGGGATCACATGTGGGCGCCGTGGCTCGGCGCGTGCGCCGGGGCGTGGGCGATGAGGTGGCGTACGAGGGTCAGCAGGGTCTGCACTCCTGAACTGGAGATCCGGGCGTCGCAGCGCACCACGGGGATCGCGGGGTCGAGGTCGATGGCGGCGCGGACCTCCTCGGGGTCGTAGCGGTACGAGCCGTCGAACTCGTTGATCGCGACGATGAAGCCGAGACCGCGCTGCTCGAAGAAGTCGACCGCCGCGAAGCACTCCTCCAGGCGGCGGGTGTCGGCGAGGATGACCGCCCCGAGCGCGCCCTCGGAGAGCTCGTCCCACATGAACCAGAACCGCTCCTGCCCGGGCGTGCCGAACAGGTACAGCACATGTTCCCGGTCGAGGGTGATGCGGCCGAAGTCCATGGCCACCGTCGTCTCGACCTTGTTCTCGATCCCCTCCAGGGAGTCGGTCGCTGCGCTGACCGTGGTGAGCAGCTCCTCCGTACTCAGCGGCGCGATCTCGCTGACCGCGCCCACGAAGGTCGTCTTGCCTACTCCGAACCCGCCCGCCACCAGGATCTTCAGTGCGGTGGGGAAGGGGTCAGAGCTGTCGTCGTAGTCCATCGAGCACTGCCTCCAGAAGGGCCCGGTCAGTCGGGTTGTGGTGGAACTCGGGTGGCTTGGTGGTGAGCGCCCCGCAGTCGACGAGGTCCGACAGCAGCACCTTGGTGACCACGGCCGGCAGCTTCAGTTGGGCGGCGACCTCGGCGACCGAGACGGGCGCGCGGCACAGGTCGAGCGCCTGCGCGTGCTCGGGGCCGAGGTAGCCGAGGGGGGTGGCCCCGGTGGCCATCACGTGCGACAGGAGGTCGAGCGCGATGGTGGGCCGGGTGCGGCCGTTGCTGACCGTGAAGGGGCGCACCAGCCGACCGGCCGCGTCGTCGAGCCAGGGCCCGTCGCCGACCGCCGCCACGCTCAAGGCCTCATCGCCGTGGGTTCGACGGCGTGCTGCCGGGGCGCGGTGACCAGGTAGGGGCGGACGCTCTTGACCAGCATCGCCATCTCGTAGCCGAGCACCGCCGCGTCGGCCTCGCGGCCGGCCAGTACGGCGAGACAGGTGCCGGAGCCGGCGGTGGTCACGAACAGCAGGGTCGAGTCGAGTTCGACGACGACCTGGCGGACGTCGCCGCCGTCGCCGAAGCGGACCCCGGCGCTGCGGCCGAGGGAGTACAGGCCGGAGGCCAGGGCGGCCATGTGGTCGGCGCTGTCCGGGTCGAGGCCGTGGACCGACTTCACAAGCCCGTCGCAGGACAGAAGTACCGCACTGGTCGTGTGGGGTACGCGCTGCACGAGGCCGCTCATCAGCCAGTCGAGATCGGATACATGGCCGGTGGGCGCATCGCTCGCCATGGTGGATCGACTCCTTGGGGTACGAAGGTCTTCGGGAGCGGTGGGGGTGGTGACGGGGGTGGGAACAGGGGTGGTCATCCGGCTGGTGCGCTCCCGTCGTGCCGGCTGGGATGGTCGGTGCCGCGCGCGGACGCGGGGCGCGCCTCGGCTATGTGGGCCGCATCCATGTGCGATACATCAATGGAGGGCGGCGGGGTGGTGGCGGTGACGTCCGTGTGGAGCACGTCCAGGGGCGAGCTCGGGAGGTTGGGCGCGCCGTCTGTGCGGGCCGGGTCGGTGCGGGGACGCGACTCGATGCGCGCCGTCTGCTCCATGGGCTCGGCGGCCATGTAGGCGGACTCCGTGGGCGCCGACTCCGTGGGCCCCGACTCCATGTGTGACGCCCCCATATGAGGCGCCTCCATGTGCGGCGAAGCCATGTGGTCCGGCTCCAGACGAGCCGACGACGCCGTGTGTACGGCCCCTGTGTACTCCGATGTGTACTCCGGGTGCTCCGCGTATTCGGTGGACTCCGACTCGAGGTTCTGCTGGGCCTCCGCCAGGCCGATGCCGCGCTGGAAGGCGGCCATCAGGCCCGGGTCGTGGCCGGCGAGGTACTCGGACTCCTGACGTGGTGCCGGGCCGTCCCGCAGCTGGGGTGCGATGTGCTCCTGGGCGCGGCGGCGCGGCAGTTGGGGCTTGCCCATGGTGCCACGGACCGCGGCGGTGCGGGGCGTGGGCGGTGTGCCCGCGTTCTCCGCGACGAGCCGCCGGTCCTCCGGCCGGATGCCGGGCAGGGCCTCCGCGGGATTGGCCCGCTCCTCGTGGGCGGCGCGCACCGGGAGCGGCGCCGCTCCGCTGCCGGCCGCCGTGCCGCCCAGCGGGCTGCCGTTCGACACGGCGGCCGTGGACTGCGAGGGCGGCGGGGGCGCGACCCGAGGCCCGACGGTCTCGGACGGGGGGCCGGGCGGAGCCTGTGGCTGGGACCGCGGCGGTACGGACGGCTCGGGCATCCCCATCACGCCCGTGACACTGTGCGGCTGCCCTGCGCCCCCGGGAACGCCCGGCGTCGAGCCCAGCAGCCCCTGCGGTACGACGAGCACGGCCTGCACCCCGCCGTAGATGTTGGTCTGCAGCCGGACGTTGATGCCGTGCCGCCGCGCGAGCTGCGAGACCACGAACAGTCCGATGCGGCCGTCCGCGAGCAGGCTCGCCACATTGACCTGGTCGGGGTCGGCGAGCAGGGCGTTCATCTTCTTCTGCTCGCCGACCGGCATACCGAGGCCGCGGTCCTCCACCTCGACGGCGAGTCCCGAGGTGACGAGGTTGGCGCGCAGCAGGACCTGGGTGTGCGGGGCGGAGAACACCGTGGCGTTCTCGACGAGCTCGGCCAGCAGGTGGATGACGTCGGCGACGGCGTGGCCGCGCAGGGTGCCGTCGATCGGCGGCACCAGCTTGACCCTGGAGTACTGCTCGACCTCGGCGATGGCGGAGCGCAGCACCTCGGTCATGGAGACGGGGTTGCTCCACTGCCGGCGGGAGACGGCGCCGCCGAGGACGGCGAGGTTCTCGGCGTGGCGGCGGATCCGGGTGGCGAGGTGGTCGACGTGGAAGAGGCCCTTGAGCAGGTCGGGGTCCTCGATCTCGTTCTCCAGCTCGTCGAGGATGGAGATCTCCCGGTGCACCAGCGACTGGAGGCGCCGGGCGAGGTTGACGAAGACTTCGAGCTTCTGTTCGCTGCCTGCCTGGCTGGAGAGCTGGGCGGCCTGGACGACGGCGGTGACGGCTCCGTCGTGCGCGCGGGTCAGGTCGGCGGCGAGCAGCTCGAAGTCGTCGGCATCGTCCGGTGGAGAGCTGCGCGGCTTGCGCGGGGGCGGGGTGTCGCCACGGCGCAGCGACTCGACGAGGGCGCGCAGGTCGGCCTCACCGCGGCCGCTGATGCGGCGCAGGGCGCCGAGGCGGTCGCTCACCGACTTGGCGGTGCGGTCGGCGGCCACGGAGGCGATCAGGATCCCTGCGAACGCCACCGCGGCGGCGCCGGCGAGCACGCCCCACAGGGTGAGGCTGGGCCGCGCTCCGGTGCTGCGCACGGTGAACAGGACGGCCGCGCTCGCGCTGAGGGCGACCGCGATCGGCGGCAGCACGGCGAGCCGCAGCAGCTGGGGCCGTATGTGCGTCTCGGGCAGCGAGGGCACGGGACGGGCAACCGGCCGTCCGTGCCGCCCGCCCTCGCGGCGGTCTGCGCGTGCGGCCGGTGCGCGAAGGTGAGACATCGGTGTCCTCGTCGTACTGATCCGTCGGTGCCTGGGGCGCGTGCTGCGCGGTTCGGGCATGCGTCGCCCGATGGACACTCACAGTAGTCGCCAACGCATCATGTGCGGTGGGCAGTTGACAAAGTCCCACGCACAGCGTCCCGCTCTGGTATGAGAGCTCGTACGACAGACCGATAAACCCAGCGGGCACACGATCTCGCTGAATGAGGGATCGATCAGAGCTGGTCAGATACGGTCGCCAGCAAAAGGCGAGGGCCGGGGAGCGACTGCTCCCCGGCCCTCGCCGCATGCTCGTTTCTGTCCGCCCGACAACCCGCCGGGACCGTTTCGGGACGCTCACGCGCCTCCGGAAGTCATCCCCCGAACGTCACGCAGCGTATATATCTAGCCCTTCGGCTGGGTGAAGCGGATGCTGTTGCCGAAGGGGTCCCGCAGGCCGCAGTCGATCCCGTACGGCCGCTCGGTGGGCTCCTCGGTGAACTCGACGCCCTTGGCCTTGAGGGTCTCGTACGTCTTGCGGCAGTCCTCGGTCCGGAAGATGAGGAAGCCGCCCGTCGCGCCCTTGGTCAGCAGCTCGCGGACCTGTTCCGCGGTCTCCTCGGACAGCCGCGGCGGGCCCGGGCGCTCCAGCAGGACCTCGCGGTCGGGCTGGCCGGGGACGTTGATGGTGAGCCAGCGCATGAAGCCGAGGTCGGCGTCGGTGTTGACCTCCAGGCCGAGCTTGCCGACGTAGAAGTCGAGGGCCTCGTCCTGGTCGAGGACGTAGATCTGCGAGTGCGTGATTGCTGTGAACATGAGCATCACGCTACGGGCCCGGCCCTGCGAAAACTTATCCAAAACTGCTCTGTCCCCGAAGAACGAGCAGAAGGACGAAACGGTCAGAGCGACGAGGGGACGTCAGGCGCTCGGCCGCATCCACGCCATGGTGAAACAGGTGGGGACGTCCAGGGCGACGGCCTGTTTGCGGTACTCCCTGGGTGAGCGGCCGACGACCTCGCGGAAGGTGCGGCTGAAGGTGCCCGGGCTGCCGAAGCCGACCTCGAAGCAGATGTCCGTGATGCTGCGGTCGGTCTCCCGGAGCAGGAACATGGCGCGCTCGACGCGGCGGCGCTGCAGATAGCGGTGCGGTGTCTCGCCGAACGTGGCGCGGAAGGTGCGGGCGAAGTGTGCCGGGGAGACATGGGCGATCCGGGCCAGGGCGGGCACGTCCAGCGGCTGTGCGTAGGCGCGGTCCATCGCGTCCCGGGCCCGCAGCATGCGGCGGTTGGTTTCTTCTGCGGCGCGGCTCACGGCGCCATCACACCATGCTTCCGGCGACGAGGGTGCTCGCGCGCCCCGGCGACCGGCGGCCCGGGGCCGCCACAGCGGGAATGGACCGTGGCCGAAGTGCCGAAGGCACGGGAGAGACGCCGCCGCTGCATACGGCGGTGTCGTCAGCGCAGGGCGGCCAGTTCCCCGCCCGGCAGGTGGATCCAGCCTTCCTGCCCGGCCGCTGCGCGCTCCTGCGCAGTCTCCGGCCACCGGGTGTCCCCGACCAGAACGGCCCTCGCCACCAGGGCGCAGAGCAGGGCGTCGAGATGGTCGTGGCTGTCGGAGCACGTTGAGCGCACGGGCTCGGGAAGGGCCGTTTCCAGGCCCTCCTCGACCGCGAGAACGATGTGTTCGCGGACCTCGCGTGCTGCGGGCGTGGCGTTCTTGTAGCCACTGACCGGGCGGATGCCCCACCGCCGCAGCGCGGCGGCCGGGTACACCTCGGCGATCCGGCCCGACCCGTCCCGGGGCACGGGGGTGCCCATGGCCGCGAGCGCGTCCAGGAGGCGGGCCGCACGCAGCGCCACGACGCCCAGCAGATCGGTGGACACCGACAGCGGAGGGCGCATGGCGGTCGCCTTCCAGGTGAGGTCGTCGGTCAGCCGGAACCGCAGCGGGTTCAGGCCGGGACGGCCGTCCGTACGCTCCTCGAACCGGGCCGCGGGCGGCAGCCGTAGACCCTGGTGGTGGGCGAGGACGGTGTCCACGAAGCTCGACGGCCAGCCGAGCGGGCAGTCGAGTCCGGTCTTGTCGGCGGCCAGGACCAGCGCCAGCAGTTCGTCGTCCCCTTCCGGCACGACGAACTCGGCCGTCAGGGCGCCGTCGGCCGCCCACACCAGACGGCACACGGCGGTACGCCGTGCGCTCGCCGCCAGGTCGACCCCGACCGTCACCGTCTGCTGCTCGCCCATGCCGGGATCCTCTCCTGGGCATGCCCGGTCGGGGCACGGGCCTCCCCCGCCGAGGTCAGCCCGCCGACACCGTCTCGGGCTCCCCGGTGCCCTCCGCGGACTTGCCGTCGGCCTCGGCCTGCGCCTCGGCGCCGGAGTCGGCGGTCGTCTTGATCGCCGCCTTCGTCAGCACGTCCGCCGTCGGCCAGCCGCCGGCCGGGGCCTGGGCGACGGCGCGCCACCACGGCTCGGAGGGAACGGTCTCGGCGGTGGGCTCGAAGGGCTCTCCGGGGCGGGGCAGGGCGACGCGGGAGCCTGTGGCGCGGGCGGCCGCGACCGTGCCCTCGCCGGGTTCCGCCCAGGGGTGTGTGGCCAGGTTGAAGGTGGCCCAGTGGATCGGCATCATCACGCCGTGCGGCTCGCCACCCTGCAGGTCGAGGTGGGCCCGCATGCCCTCTTCGGGGGTCATGTGGATGTCGGGCCAGAACTCGGAGTACGCGCCGATCTGGATCATCGTGGCGTCGAAGGGCCCGTGCTCGGCGCCGATGTCCTTGAAGCCCTCGAAGTAGCCGGTGTCGCCGCTGTGGAAGATCCGGTGCTCGTCCCCGGCGACGGACCAGGACGCCCAAAGGGTGTGCTGGGTGTTGCGCAGGCCGCGGCCGCAGAAGTGGCGGGCGGGGGTGGCGGTCAGGGTGAGGCCGCCGACCTTGGTCGCCTCGTGCCAGTCCAGCTCGCGCAGCCGGTCGGCGGAGACGCCCCAGTGTTCGAGGTGGGCGCCGACGCCGAGGGGGACGGCGAACAGCGTGTCCGTGTCGGCCAGCGCCTTGATGGTGGGCAGGTCCAGGTGGTCGTAGTGGTCGTGCGAGATGACGACGACGTCGACCGGGCCGAGCGCGGCGATCGGCAGCGGTGCCGGGTGCAGTCGCTTGGGGCCGACGAAGGAGAACGGGGAGCAGCGCTCGCCCCACACGGGGTCGAAGAGCACCCGCCGTCCGTCGATCTCGGCGAGCACACTGGAGTGGCCCATCCAGGTCAGCCGCAGTCCGGTGGCCGGCGGTTTCGCGATGTCGGCGAGCGTCGTGGGGTGCACCGGGATCGCGCCCTTGGGGGCGCGCCGGGGGCGCTCGTCCTTGTCGAAGAAGACCTTCGCGAAGTCCAGCGTGGAACCGGAGGGCCGGGTCCGTGCGGTGCCTCCGGGATTCTGGAAGACCCCGTCCTTGAAGTGCGGTGATCTGCGGATGCGCGCGAGACGCTCACCGCTCGGGTCCGCGCCGAAGCCCGCGGGCTGCAGCGCGCGGAGCCCGGAGCTCAGGGAACGGAAACCGGACACGGGACCTCCAGATGGAGTCGATGAGGCATTCCATTATGGTCGGCTCCTCCGACAACACCTGGGTCGTCCGGGTCGCTGCGGCCCATTCCAAGGAAAGCCCAAAGATTGCCTACCGCTCGGTGAACGGCGGACCGTCGGCGTCCATTCCCGTCGCCCGCCGGCGCCGAGTTGACCGATCCGCCCGTTGACAGGGTGTGCTCCCGGTTTCGATACTGACTGCCCATTCAGTAAACGAGGCCTTCGGCACTCTGTCGCCCCCTTGATCACCAGCCGCGAGGAGATCGCATGACCGCCCCCCTGATGTCGGTCACCTGGACCGACCACCTCACCGGCCGCCAGGGCTTCCTGGTCGTCGACCGGCTGGTGCGCGGTGTGTCCAGCGGCGGACTGCGCATGCGCGCGGGCTGCACCCTGGACGAGGTGGCCGGCCTCGCGCGCGGGATGACCATGAAGGAGGCGCTGCACTACAACCCCGAGGGCCGGTACGTCCCTCTGGGCGGCGCCAAGGGCGGCATCGACTGCGATCCCCAGGACCCGGGCGCGTACGCAGTGCTGGTGCGCTATCTGCGCGCCATGAAGCCGTACGTCGAAAGCTTCTGGACCACAGGGGAGGACCTCGGCCTGAGCCAAGACCTGGTGGACCGGGCGGCGGCCGAGGCGGGGCTGGTGTCGTCGATCCAGGCCGTGTATCCCCTCCTCGACGACGAGGCGGAGGCGCGGCGGCGGCTCGCGGACGCCTTCGCGATCGAGGTGGACGGCATCGGTCTTGACGAGCTGGTCGGCGGGTGCGGGGTCGCCGAGTCGGCGCTCGCAGCTCTGGACCGGGCCGGGGTGGCGTACGCCGGAACCCGCGTGGCCGTGCAGGGGTTGGGCACGATGGGCGGGGCGACGGCGCGTTTCCTCGCCCGCGCCGGGCTCACCGTCGTCGCCGTCGCCGACATCAAGGGCACCATCGCCAACCCGGCGGGCCTCGACGTCGAGGCGCTGCTCGCCGCGCGGGACGCGTACGGCACCGTGGACCGTGCGGCCCTGCGCCCCGGCGACCGTGAACTGCCGGGCGACGCCTGGCTGTCGGCGGAGGCGGAGGTGCTCGTGCCCGCGGCGGTCTCGTACGCGATCGACACCGCCGACCAGGAGCGGATCACCGCCCGCTGGATCGTCGAGGCGGCCAACATGCCGGTACTGCCCGAGGCGGAGGAGCTGCTGGCCGCGCGCGGGGTGACCGTGCTGCCGGACGTGGTCGTCAACTCCGCGACGAACGCCTGGTGGTGGTGGACCCTGTTCGGCGACATCGGCCCGGACGCTCAGGAGGCGTTCGCCCACACCCGCCGTTCGATGCGTGCCCTGACTGAGCAGATGCTCGCCCGCGCGGAGGCCGACGGCACGAGCCCGCGAGCGGCCGCCCACGCCATCGTCGCGGACCGGCTGCCGGTGATCGCGCAACGCTTCGGCTGGTACCGGTGACGACGGTCCGGACACGCGTGCCGGACACCCCGGCCGCCGGGAAGAACACAGGCAGGACTACGGCCGCACCACGCACCCTCTCGAACCCGCCAAACGCCGACCTCGCCCGCGCCCAAGGAGGCGTTCGGCCGCCCACGCCGTCGCGGACCGCCTGCCGGTGATCGCGCAACGCTTCGGCTGGTACCGGTGACAACGGTCCGGACACGCGTGCCGGACACCCCGGCCGCCGGGAAGAACACAAGCAGGACTACGGCCGCACCACGCACCCTCTCGAACCCGCCAAACGCCGACCTCGCCCGGCGTCACCAGCGGCGACGGAATAGGGTGACCGCGTGGCGAGAGTGCGGTTGAGTGTGGCCGAGCGGCGCGAGGAGTTGCTGCGGGCCGCCATCGGGCAGATCGAGGCGCGGGGTGTGGCGGCGGTCAGGATCGCCGACGTGGCCTCGGCGCTCGGTGTGAGCAACGCGCTGGTGCTGTACCACTTCTCCACCAAGGAGAAGCTGGTCGCCGCCGCCTTCACCTTCGCGGCCGAGGACGACCTCGCGCATCTGCGCAAGCTTCTCGGCCGCCGTACGACGGCGCTGCGGCGACTGCGGTCGGCGGTGCGCTGGTACGCGCCGACGGGCCAGGCCAAGGGCTGGCGGCTGTGGATCGAGGGCTGGGCGGCGGCGCTGCGCGAGCCCGCGCTGCAGGAGGTCACACGCCACCTCGACAAGCAGTGGAAGGCGGCGATCGCCGAGGTCGTCGCGGAGGGCGTGGCCGCGGGCGAGTTCCACTGCCCGGACCCGCACGGCGCGGCCCTGCGGCTGACCGCCCTGCTGGACGGGCTCGCCGTGCAGCTGACCTCGTACGCCGGTGCGGTGTCGCGGGCGCGGGCGCAGGAGTGGGTGGACGAGGCGCTGGCCCGGGAACTGGGGCTGGAGCGGGCGGCGTTGACGGCTTCGGAGCACTGAGCCCCCGCACTCGGCGGGGGCTCGCGCCACCGGGCCGCTTCACCGCCCGTCGCAGCGAGGGCCGTACTCAACCGTCCAGAGCGCCCCGCCCAGCACGGTTCCAGGCGACCCCGGCAGCCCTCAGGCCACCGAAGCGATCCGCATCTTGATGTCGTCGGGCGACAGTGCACCCTTCGCGGTGACGTGGTCCCCGGACGACTCGCCGCGCAGTCGGCGGCCGATCCACGGCACCAGGTACTCGCGCGCCCAGTGCACGTCGTCCCGTCGCACCTCGAGGGTGCCGCGCGGCGGGAGCGGCGGCCAGGGCTGGTCCGGGTCGGCCGGCACCTCGAGACCGAGGACCTGCCCGGCGCGCAGCGCCACGCGCGTGTGCCCCTCGGGCGAGAGGTGGAGGCGGTCGCCGTCCCACGCCCTGCGGTCCTGGACGGACTTCAGGGACCACAGGTCGAGAACGGGACAGCCGTACCGGTCGGCGATGGCCCGGACATGACCGTTGTAGGTGGCGATCTTGCCGCGCAGGTGCTTGAGCACGGGGACGCCTCGGGTGTCGAAGCCGGTGGTCACCATGACCGTGCCGGCGACTTCGGTGAGCCGGGCCACCGCCCGCTCGAAGCGCTCGGCGACCTCGTCGGGGTCGGTGCCGGGACGGATGATGTCGTTGCCGCCCGCACAGAAGGAGACCAGGTCCGGCGCCAGTTCGACGGCTTTGGGTACCTGGTCCTCCACGATCTGGTCGAGCAGTTTGCCGCGCACGGCGAGGTTCGTGTACCTGAAGTCGCCCTCGGGTCGCCGGTCGGCGAGGAGCACCGCGAACCGGTCGGCCCAGCCGACGAACGCTCCGTCGGGGCCGGGGTCGCCGACGCCCTCGGTGAAGCTGTCCCCCACCGCAACGTACGACCCGATCACTGATCTGCTGTCACTCTTCGAATCGTCTGCCACATCGACCATGATTCACCTTTGAATGTGACCTACGCGACCGTAGGAAAGGGTTGACGCGCGGTGAGATAAGCCACTTCTAAAGTGTTCGCCAAGCCCGGAATAACCCTCCTACCAGGGACGTTGAGGCGTCAGCGATGTTGCGGGGCGAGCCTTCGACCCTCAAGTCGGCGGTACGCGAATGGTGTTCGGCAGACATGGCGCAGCCGGACACACCGAAGGCCGGACCCGGGGATCGGGGTCCGGCCTTCGGCGGCTGTCAGGCAGGTGGTTGTGAGGAGAGGTCAGCCGACGCCGACGCCCTTCGAGCGGAGGTAGGCGACCGGGTCGACGTCGGAGCCGTAGTCGGGCGTGGTGCGGATCTCGAAGTGCAGGTGCGGGCCGGTCACGTTGCCGGTCGCGCCGGAGAGGCCGAGCTGCTGGCCCGCGGCCACGGTCTGGCCGGCCGAGACGGAGATCTGGGACATGTGGCCGTACTGGGCGTAGTAGCCGTCGGCGAGCCTGACGACGACCTGGTTGCCGTAGGCGCCGCCCCAGCCCGCGGAGACGACGGTTCCCGCGCCCACGGACTTGATGGAGGTGCCGGTCGGGACGACGAAGTCGACGCCGGTGTGGTAGCCGCTGGACCACATGCTGCCGGCCACGTGGTAGCCGGTGCCGATGGTGCCGCCGATCACCGGGAGGGTGAAGCCGGTGGGGGCGGACTCGGAGGCCTTGGTGGCGGTCGCCTTGGCCGCCGACGAGGACGTCTTCGAGGCGGACGAGGGCGACGACTGGGTGGTGTGCGTCGCGGCCTTCCGGCCGATCGTCAGCTTGAGGCCCGGGTGGATCAGCGACGGGTCGTCACCGACGGCCCGGCGGTTGTCCGAGTAGAGCCTGTGCCAGCCGCCGGCGACATGCTGCTCTTCGGCGATCTTCGAGAGGTAGTCGCCGGTCCGCACCGAATAGGTCCGCACGCCCGCATTCCCTGCGGCGCTCTTCCGGTCCGCCTTCTTCTCGGCGACCGGAAGGGACTGGACGGCCTTTTTCGAAACCGTCTGGGAAACGGACTGGGTGGTGGCGGCATGGGCGCCGGTGGCCCCCATGAGCGGGAGAGCGAGTGCGGCGCCACCGGTTCCGGCGACGGCGATGGAGCGGGTGAAGCGCTGGGGCTTCGGACGACGGTGCTTACCCTTCGCGGGCATGACGAATTCCTCTCCGGCGCCTGCGAGGTGAGCTGTCGGGTTCGGACTGGAGATGCCCGGCCGCGCATGCGACGCGGCTTTACCCCTAGCCGTTCCGGAGACCGGAACAGGCTGTTGTACCTGTGGGTCCCCCGCTCCTGCCGTTCACGGGTGAGTTCTGCGGGCACCGGGCGGCGGCAGGATTGGGCGTCCGTCCGGATTGGTGGCGAACGTAAGCGACTGGGACGCAAAGGAACAAGTGCCGGTTCCCCGTGAAAGCGTTTCTATTGATCCCTTGAGGGAAAAGCGGGTGACCCTGCGTGAATTCCCGGGTGATCGTCTCCGTCAAACGCCTTGTAAAGCCCTGGAATTACGTGGACATGACGCGCCACGCACCGTCACGGATATGACGCTCCTCACGTGCCCCTGCCCCAGGGTCCCCTATTCATGAGCGAGTTGGAATGAAGGGGTGGAAGGAGCGCCAATCCGGACAGAAGGCTCAGATGCGCCGCAGACGGAAAACTGCCGCGTCGAAGTCACCGCGCAATCCGGTACGCAGTCCGTGGTGCAGCAATACGGCACCGCTGTGGATTTCGCCCGTTTCAGGGCATTCATACGACGCTGTCGGTTCGAGGCCCCGAAGTCGCAGCGCCGGTACGGGCTCGCCGTGGCTCTGTGCCTGGAGCCAGGCGAGGACGACCGCCTCGTCCCCTCGCACGTACTGCACCGCACTCAGCCCGCCCCGCGGCGGCCGCAGCCGGTAGAGGTCGCCGTGCTGCACCAGTGGCCGGATCTCCTTGTAGAGCGCCACCCACTCGCCGGCCTCGGCCAGCTCCTCCTCGGTCCACCGGGTGAGGTCCCCGCCGACCCCGAGCACGCCGGCCATGGAGCTCACGAACCGGAAGCGCAGCGAGCTGACCCGGCCGTTGAGCTGGGTGTTCGGGCTGTCTGTGACCCAGGCGGCCATCACCCGCGCGGGGTGGATCTGGCTGAAGCCGTGCTGGATGGCGAGCCGGTCGAGCGGGTCGGTGTTGTCGGAGGTCCACACCTGGTCCGTACGGCTCATGATCCCGAGGTCGATCCGTCCGCCGCCGCCCGAGCAGGACTCGAAGGCGACATCGGGGTGGGCAGCCCGCAGTCGGTCCAACAGGGCGTACAGGGCGCGGACATGATCGACCCAGAGGCGCTGCGGGTAGGGTTCCCCGGGCCAGCCCGCGTCGGTGAAGCAGCGGTTGAAGTCCCACTTCACATAGTCGATCGGGGCGCTGGAGAGAAGCGCGTCGAGCTGTTCCCAGAGGTATTCCTGGACGTCTTCCCGGGCCAGGTTCAGAACGAGCTGGTTGCGGAATTCCGTCCGCTTTCGTCCCGGTTGGAACTGCACCCAGTCGGGGTGGGCGCGGTAGAGCTCGCTGTCCGGGTTGACCATCTCGGGCTCGACCCAGATGCCGAACTGCATCCCGAGGGCGTGCACATAGTCCGCGAGGGGCTTGAGGCCGTTCGGGAAGCGGTCCCGGTTGACCGTCCAGTCGCCGAGTCCGGCGCGGTCGCTGGTGCGCTTGCCGAACCAGCCGTCGTCGACCACGAACAGCTCGACGCCGATCGCCGCGGCCCGCCGCGCCAGGGTGCCCTGCTGCTCCTCGGAGATGTCGAACTCCGTGGCCTCCCAGGAGTTGAACAGCACCGGCCGGTCCTGGTCGGCGTCGGGGATGACGTATGCGCGCTGGTAGGCGTGCCAGGCGCGGCTCGCGCCGCCGAAGCCGCCGTCGCTCCACAGACCGGCGAAGACGGGGGTGGGGTACGACTCCCCCGGCTCCAGCCGCAGCAGCCCGGAGTCGTCGTAACCGGCGCCGCCGGTGATCTGCACGCGGGCGTCCGGGAGTTGCGCCACCGCGATCCGCCAGGAACCCGACCAGCCCAGAGCGCAGCCGTAGACCTCGCCGCGTTCCTCGGTGGCATCGGTGTCGAGGGCGACCCAGGGCAGGTACTGGTGGCCGGTGTGGCCGCGGCGGCTGCCGATGATCTTCTCGCCGTAGGTGAGAGGCGAGGCGGTCAGCCGGGACTCGGCGGCCCAGCGGCCGTGCAGCTGGGACAGCCGCCAGTCCTCGCGATCGGGCAGTGTCCAGGTCGCGGAGTCGGCGCGCAGGAGCTCCAGGGCGGGCCCCTCGTTGTCGAGGGTCACCCAGCGTTCCACGACGTCGTGCCGCATCCGGTAGTGCAGTGTGATCGCGAGCCCGCCGTCCCGGAAGACCAGCCGGAGGTGGTCCCCCTCCGCCTCGTACTGCTCGAAGCGCCACTCGGTGCCGCGCCGCTCGTCGCTGCGCACGGACAGGGCGGGCCGCACGAAGCGGGGGCCGCCCTCCACGGGGTACTCCTCGCGCCCGTCGAGCGGGGACTCGAAGGGCCGGTAGTCGGGCAGCGGGCGGACGGCGAGTGCCTCGGCGTCGGCGAGCGCGATCCGGGGGCCCCAGTGCAGGTGCAGCAGCTCGTCGTCCTCGGTGAGGTGGACGGCGTAACTGCTGGCCGGCCCCGAGAGGAGCCACGTACGGCCGTTGTCTGCGATCTCCAGCATCAAGCCCTCACACGTCCGAACAGGTGCGACCAATCCGCAACATCATCAAGGCACGTGGGGCCTGGTCGCAACGCCTGTGGACAACTCATTGCCTCAGGAATCCATGTCGTATCGTCGGGAGAGCGCCCGACGACGAGCCGCGCCGATCGGGCGGACTGGGAGGAGCCCCCGTGACGCAGCAGGTGCCGTCGACCGAACCCGAGCTCTCCGGAGTCCGCAACTTCCGTGATGTGGGAGGACTTCCGACGGTGGACGGACGGCGGGTGCGCTACGGGGTGCTGTACCGCAGCGGCCACCTCGCGCACGCGACCGAGGAGGACGCCGAGTTCCTGTCCTCCCTGGGGCTGCACACCATCTTCGACTTCCGCAACGCCGCGGACCAGAAGCTGGAGGGCCCGGACGTCGAGCTGTCGGGCGTGCGCAATGTGAACCTCCCCCTGACGGACCCGGCGGACGGCGCCGGGTTCTGGAAGATGGTCAGGGAGGGCGAGATCGAGCAGCTGCGCGAGCTCCTCGGCGACGGCAAGGCGTCGAACCGCATGATCGTCTCCTACCGCAGGATCATCAAGGAGCGCACCACCGAGCACGCGCGCGTGCTGCGCTCGCTCGCCGAGGACAGTGTGCCCGCCCTGATGCACTGCGCGGCGGGCAAGGACCGTGCGGGCCTGTCCATAGCGGTGACCCTGCTCGCGCTGGGCGTCGAGCGCGAGGCGATCGTCGCGGACTACCTGGAGTCGAACGCCAAGCACCGCCGCTACAAGGTGCACCGCAGCAGCCGCTCCGCCGCGGCCTACTCCCCCGAGGTGATGGAGCTGCTCAGTCCCCTGTTCGAGGCGCGCGCCGAGTATCTGACGGCGGCCTTCGAGACGATCGAGGGGACGTGGGGCGACGTCGACACCTATCTGGAGCAGGGCCTGGGGCTCACCCCGGAACTCCGCGGGCTGCTGCGCGAGCGGCTGCTCGACTGATCGCACCTGACATTCCGCTATTTCGCCCCCACCGCGAACAGCAGGTAGACGAAGGCCGCGAAGAGGTGCCCCACCGCGATGTAGATGATCAGGCGCACCCACAGGGCGCGGGGGAACTTCTCCTCCATGTTGCTGTTGCTCATGGCATCTCTCCGGTGATCGGGCCCAGACACAGCGTGGCCGTCGGGCTCTGCAGCAGGGTGTGCACGAACAGGAGCTCCACGCCGTCGGGATCCTGGGCGGCGAGCCGGTGCGGGGTCAGCGAGTCGAAGTGGGCGCTGTCGCCGGGGGCGAGCCGGTGCGTGGCGTCCCCGAGGCGCAGCCGCAGCCGTCCCTTGAGGACGTACAGCCACTCCTCGCCGGGGTGCACCCGCACGATGTCGCCCTGCGAGCCGTGCGGCACGTGGACCCGCAGGGCCTGCATCCCTCGGCCGGGCGCGCCGGCCTGGAAGTAGGTCCAGCCGCCGGCGGCGGTCGGTTCCATCTCGGCGGCGCGCACCACGGCGTCCTGGTCGGCGACCGTCTCGCCCAGCAGCTCGGACACCGTCGTACCGTAGATACGCGCGAGCGCGAGCAGCATCGGCAGCGACGGCTGACGCTGCCCGGTCTCCAGCCGGGAGAGATGTGCCGCCGACAGCCCGGCGGCACGCGCCGCGGCCTCCAGCGTGAGGGAGGCACGACGGCGCAGCGCGCGCAGCTGGGGTGCGACAGCGGGAAGCTCCGCTTCGGCTTCCTGAGAGCTCATGCCCTCCATTCAGCCGGAGCTTTGCCCCTCCGGCAAATTTCTTGCCTCAGAGGCAAGAACACCGATCGCAACCGTCTACCGGTTGGCGACCGCCTGCTTCACCAGCGTCTTGCTGAAGTCCCACATCAGGCCGCCGCCGCTGTGCGCGTCATCCATGACGGCGGTGAACGCGTCGACGAACCGGTCCACGTCCTGCTCGCCGATGATCAGCGGCGGGATCAGCTTGATCACCTCCAGGTGGTCGCCGGAGACCTGGGTGAGGATCCGGTGCCGCTGCAGCAGCGGTACCACGACCATCTGCGCGAACAGGCCCTTGCGTGCAGCCTGCAGCATCGTCCAGCGGCTGCGCAGCTTGAGCGACTTGGGCCGGCCGAACTCGATGCCGATCATCAGGCCGCGGCCGCGGACGTCGGCGAGCAGTTCGTACTTGTCGATCAGGGCCGTGAGCCGGGATTTCAGCTGCTCACCGGTTGCGCGCGCGTTCGCGACGATCTGCTCGTTCTCCATGACGGACAACACCGCGAGGCCGGCGGCCATGGCCTGGGCGTTGGAGCCGAAGCTCGCCGAGTGGACCAGCACCCGGTCCATCGACGAGTACACCTTCTTGAAGATCCAGTCCTTGCCGAGGGTGGCACCGACGGGCACATAACCGCCGGAGAGCGCCTTGGCCACGCACACCAGGTCCGGCTCGACGCCCTCCTCCTGCTGGTGGGCGTAGAAGTCTCCGGTCCTGCCCAGGCCCGTCTGCACCTCGTCGGCGATGAGCAGCGCCTTGTGCTTGCGCAGCAGCTCCTGCGCGGCCCGCAGATAGCCGGGCGGGGCCTCGTGCACGCCCTTGCCCTGGATCGGTTCGACGATCAGGGCGGCGACGTCTCCCTTCTTCAACTCCCGTGCCAGGGCGTCGAGATCGCCGAGCGGTACGGCGGTGTCGGGCAGCAGCGGGGCGAAGCCGTCGCGGAAGCCGTCCTCGCCGTTGACCGAAAGGGAGCCGGTGGTCAGGCCGTGGAAGGCGTGGTCGCAGTACAGGATCCTCGGCTTCCCGGTGGCGTACCGGGCGAACTTCAGCGCGGTCTCCACCGCCTCCGTACCGCTGTTGCCGAAGAACACCCGGTCCAGGTGCGGGCTGTACGTGAGCAGCTTCTCCGCCAGCAGCCCGGGCAGCGGCTGGCAGTCGAAGCGGGTGAGGTCGGCGAGGGAGGCGTCGAGGACGTCGTGCAGCGCCTTGCGGACGACGGGGTGGTGGCGGCCCAGGCCCATCACCCCGAACCCGGCGAGCATGTCCAGGTAGTCGTTGCCGTCCGCGTCCCAGAAGTGGGCGCCCTCGGCGCGCTCGTAGACCTTGTCGAAGCCGATGGTGTGCAGCATGCGCGGGAGCTGGTGGTTCAGGTACTTCCCGTGCAGCTCGTAGCGCTCGGCTCCGCGCTCGGCCAGGAGTGCGCCGAGGTCGAACTCCTTGGTCATTCAGCCTTCTCCTTGACTGTGCCGTCCAGCTGTTCCTTGACGGCCAGGGTGTCCTCGGCCTCCTTGACGGCGAGGCTCGCGCTGATCCGTCCGGCCACCTCGACCGGCGTGAGGCCGATGTCGGCCAGCACCTCCCCGCGCTTGGCGTGCGCGAGGAACTGCTCCGGGATGCCGAACCGCCGTACGGGGACGTCGACTTCGGCGTCACCCAGCGCCAGCGCGACCGCCGCGCCGACTCCGGCCGCACGGCTGTTGTCCTCGACCACGGCGACCAGCCGGTGCTCGGCGGCGAGCCCCGGGAGCGCCGGATCGACGGGCTTGACCCAGCGCGGGTCGACGACGGTGCACGAGATGCCGCGCGCCTCCAGCAGCTCGGCGGCCTGCAGGCACACGGGTGCCATCACGCCGACGGCGACCAGCAGCACTTCGGGGGTGTCCGGGCCGCGGTGCAGGACGTCGAGGCCGCCCACCCGGTCGATCGCCGGGATCTCGGGCCCGACCGACTCCTTCGGGAAGCGGACCAGCGTCGGCGCGTCGTCGACGGCGACGGCCTCCCGCAGCTGCGCCCGCAGCTGGTCGGCGTCGCGTGGCGCAGCGATCCTGAGCCCCGGCACGACCTGGAGGATCGACATGTCCCACATGCCGTTGTGGGAGGGCCCGTCGACGCCGGTGACACCGGCCCGGTCCAGCACGAACGTCACCCCGCAGCGGTGCAGCGCCACGTCCATCAGCAGCTGGTCGAAGGCTCGGTTGAGGAAGGTGGCGTAGACGGCGACGACCGGATGCAGACCGCCGGTCGCGAGGCCGGCCGCGGACACGGCCGCATGCTGCTCGGCGATGCCGACGTCCCACACCCGGTCCGGGAAGCGGGCGGCGAACTTGCCGAGCCCCACCGGGTGCAGCATGGCCGCCGTGATCGCGACGACGTCCTCCCGCTCCTCGCCGATCGCGACGATCTCGTCGCCGAACACCGAGGTCCAGGAGGGCCCATTGGAGGGCGCGAGGGGCTCGCAGGTGAGCGGGTCCATCACACCGACGGTGTGGAAGTGGTCCTCCTCGTGGGCGACGGCGGGCTCGTAGCCGCGGCCCTTCTCCGTCAGGCAGTGGATGAGGACCGGTCCGTGGAAGCGCTTGGCGCGGCGCAGCGCCGACTCGACGGCCCCGATGTCGTGCCCGTCGATCGGGCCGACGTACTTGAGGCCCAGGTCCTCGAACATGCCCTGCGGGGCGAAGGCGTCCTTGAAGCCCTTCTTGGCGCCGTGCAGCGATTCGTAGATGGTGTTGCCGACGACCGGTGTGCGCAGCAGGACGTCCTTGCCCCAGGCGAGCACCTTCTCGTAGCCGTCGGTGGTGCGCAGGGTGGCGAGGTGGTTGGCGAGCCCGCCTATGGTCGGCGCGTACGAGCGCTCGTTGTCGTTGACGACGATGATCAGCGGGCGGTCCTTGGCGGCCGCGATGTTGTTCAGCGCCTCCCAGGCCATGCCGCCGGTGAGGGCGCCGTCGCCGATGACCGCGACCACGTGTCCCTTCTCGCCCTGCACCTCGCGGGCCTTGGCGAGGCCGTCGGCCCAGCCGAGCGCCGTGGAGGCGTGGCTGTTCTCGACGATGTCGTGCTCGGACTCCTCGCGCGAGGGATAGCCGGACAGGCCGCCCTTGCCGCGCAGCTTGGAGAAGTCCTTACGGCCCGTCAGGATCTTGTGGACATAGCTCTGGTGGCCGGTGTCCCAGACGATGCGGTCCACGGGCGACTCGAAGACCCGGTGCAGCGCGATGGAGAGTTCCACCACCCCCAGGTTGGGCCCGAGGTGCCCGCCGGTCCTGGCCACCGCGTGCACCAGGAACTCTCTGATCTCTTCGGACAGTTCGCGAAGCTCCGTCTCGGACAGCGCCTTCAGGTCGCGTGGTCCCCGGATGTTCTCCAGAATGGTCACGCTCGGGCCCCCTTCGGTCCGTGCTGTTCAGCTCACGGTGACGGCCGGCTCCCCCGACGCGCCGTCCTGTTCCATCTGTTCGGCGATCTTCATCGCTTCCTCGATGAGGGTCTCCACGATCTTCGACTCGGGTACGGTCTTGATGACCTCGCCCTTGACGAAGATCTGCCCCTTGCCGTTGCCGGAGGCGACCCCGAGGTCCGCCTCCCGCGCCTCACCCGGGCCGTTGACCACACAACCCATCACGGCTACCCGCAACGGGACTTCCATGCCCGTAAGTCCGGCCGTGACCTCGTCGGCCAGTTTGTAGACGTCGACCTGGGCACGGCCGCAGGACGGGCAGGAGACGATCTCCAGCCGACGCTGCTTGAGGTTCAGCGCCTCCAGGATCTGCAGGCCGACCTTGACCTCCTCGGCGGGCGGGGCGCTGAGCGAGACCCTGATGGTGTCGCCGATGCCCTGCGAGAGCAGCGCCCCGAAGGCGACCGCCGACTTGATCGTGCCCTGGAAGGCGGGACCGGCCTCCGTCACGCCGAGGTGCAGCGGGTAGTCGCACTGCGCGGCGAGCTGCTTGTACGCCTCGATCATCACGACCGGGTCGTTGTGCTTGACCGAGATCTTGATGTCCCGGAAGCCGTGCTCCTCGAAGAGGGACGCCTCCCACAGCGCGCTCTCGACGAGCGCCTCCGGAGTCGCCCTGCCGTACTTCTGCAGCAGCCGCCTGTCCAGCGACCCGGCGTTGACCCCGATCCTGATCGGCGTGCCGTGGTCCTTCGCGGCCCGCGCGATCTCCTTCACCTGGTCGTCGAACTTCTTGATGTTGCCGGGGTTCACCCGCACCGCGGCGCACCCGGCCTCGATGGCGGCGAACACGTACTTCGGCTGGAAGTGGATGTCCGCGATCACCGGGATCTGCGACTTGCGGGCGATGGTCGCGAGCGCGTCCGCGTCGTCCTGCGTGGGACAGGCGACGCGGACGATCTGGCAGCCGGACGCGGTGAGCTCGGCGATCTGCTGCAGGGTGGCGCCGATGTCCGAGGTGCGGGTCGTCGTCATCGACTGCACCGACACCGGGGCGCCGCCCCCGACCGCCACCGGCCCGACATGGATCTGCCGCGACACGCGCCGCTCGGCGATCGGCCGGGCCGGTACCTCGGGGACGCCCAAGGAGATGGCGGTCATCGCGTCACTCCCGGTTTCCGGAGACCGTCTCGCGCATCGCGCGCAGGGACTCCTTCAGGGACCCCATGGTGGCGAGGACGGCGGTGGGCTCGTAGCCGCAGTGCGCCATGCAGTTGGCGCAGCGCGGGTCCTTGCCGCGGCCGTACTTGTCCCAGTCGGTCTCCTCGATCAGTTCGCGGTACGTCGGCACATACCCGTCGCTCATCAGGTAGCAGGGGCGCTGCCAGCCGAAGAGCGAGTAGTTGGGAATCGCCCAGGCGGTGCACGGGAAGTCGACCTTGCCCTCGAGGAAGTCGAGGAACAGCGGCGAGTGGTTCAGCCGCCACTTCCTGCGGTTGCCGCCCGCGAAGGCCTTCTTGAACAGCTCACGGGTCTGCTCCACGCCCAGGAAGTGCTCCTGGTCGGGTGCCTTCTCGTAGGCGTAGGCGGGCGAGATCATCATCTCGTCGACCTTGAGGTCGTCGTTGAGGAAGTTGAGCACCTCGATGACGGTCTGCGGGGTGTCCGTGTTGAAGAAGGTCGAGTTCGTGGTGACCCGGAAGCCACGCCGCTTGGCCTCCTTGATCGCCTCCACGGCCTCGTCGAAGACGCCCTCCTTCGCCACCGACTCGTCGTGCCGCTCGCGCAGCCCGTCGATGTGCACGGCGAAGGCGAAATAGGGAGAGGGCTTGAACTTGTCCATCTTCTTGCGCAGCAACATCGCGTTGGTGCAGAGGAAGACGTACTTCTTCCTCGCCACCAGCTGCCGCACGATCTCATCGATCTGAGGGTGCATCAGGGGCTCACCGCCCGCGATGGACACCATGGGGGCACCGGATTCGAGCACCGCCCCGACGGCCTGCGCGACCGGCATGCGCTGCTTGAGCACACCCGCCGGATGCTGGATCTTGCCGCAGCCCTCGCACTTCAGATTGCACGCGAAGAGCGGTTCCAGCTCCACGATCAGCGGAAACTTGTCCCGCTTGCGGAGCTTCTGTTCAGCCAAATACGTAGCGACCTTGATGGACTGACGCAGCGGCATGGCCATCTGGCTCACCTCCTGGGGAGCAGCAAAGAACGGTGCCATTCGAAGAAAGCTGGAAGTACGGCACGAAGGACACGGAAAGCTGATATTCCACCGCGGACCGTGCCGATTCGAACAAGTTCATGTTCAGGAGCGTCCACGACCACCCGCACGGCCGCAACCGGGCGCACGCCGGTGCGCACGGCGCTCAGAAGCGTCGCCGCGGACTCCATGTCGACCGCGATCGCGCCGGTCGCGAGCAGATCGGACCGTTCCTGACCGCGTACGACATGATCGGAGCCGGTGACGGGACCGGTGTGGACGGTGCGCCCGGGCACGGCGCGCCCGAGCTCCTTGACGAGCAGGTCGGTCCCCACGCACGGAACGGTTCCGTCCGGGTCCCGGGTCTCCTCGGCGACGACCAGGTCTCCCGGGTGCATGCCGGGAGCGAGCCCCGCGCAGAAACCGGTGGCCAGCACGGCCGCCCCGCTCCACTCCGGGTCCGCGAGCATACGGGTGACGGAGCGCTCGGCCGCCTTGGGCCCCATGCCCGTACGGAGCAGGGTGAAGGGCCCGCCGGCCCCGCCGCGGTCGCCGGCGCGCAGGGCGAGGTGCTCGATGCCGAGCGCGCAGGCGATCAGCAGCGGGGCCGGGGCGGGCGGGGTGCTCATCAGCCCCCCTCGGCCTCGGCGAGAGGCTTCTTGGAGAAGGGCTCGCCGTTGACGTAGCGGCCGAGTGCGGTCAGCGGGAAGACCTGCCGGTAGAGGTGGTAGTTGATCGAGAAGTCCCAGGGGAAGCCGGTCCCGGTGAAGTACGGCTCGTCCCAGGAACCGTCCTCCCGCTGGGTGGCCGCGAGCCACTCCACACCGCGCTCGACGGCCTTGGAGTCCTGCTCCCCGGCGGCCAGCAGGGCCATCAGCGCCCAGGCCGTCTGCGAGGCGGTGGAGGCACCCCTGCCGCTCCACTCCTCGACGTACTTGTAGGAGCGCAGGTCCTCGCCCCATCCGCCGTCGTCGTTCTGCACCGACTCCAGCCAGGCCACGGCCCGGCGGATCGCGGGGTGCGAACCGGGAAATCCTGCGGCGACGAGAGCGGGTACGACCGATCCGGTGCCGTAGACGTAGTTGACGCCCCAGCGCCCGAACCAGGAGCCGTCCGCTTCCTGCTCGGCGAGCAGCCACTCGATTCCGCGCCGGGTGCGCGGGTCGTGGGCGAGGCCCTCGACGGCCAGCATCTCGACCACGTGCGCGGTCACGTCGGCGGACGGCGGGTCGATGACCTCGCCGAAGTCGCAGAACGGCAGCCGGTTCGGGAACGGGCTGGTGTTGTCGACGTCGAAGGCGCCCCACGCCCCGTTCTTCGACTGCATCCCGAGGTTCCAGCGCACCCCGCGCCCGATCGCCTTCTCCACCCGCTCCGGGTCGTGGTGCTTGACGCGGCGCAGCGCGAGGACGACCTCGGCGGTGTCGTCGATGTCGGGGTAGTTGTCGTTGTGGAACTCGAACGCCCAGCCGCCGGGCGGCAGTTGGGGTCTCCTGACGGCCCAGTCGCCGGGCCGGACGATCTCCTCGCCGAGCATCCAGTCCGCGGCCTTGACCAGCTGCGGATGGTCGGCCGGCACGCCCGCGTCGACGAGCGCGATGGTGGCGAGGCAGGTGTCCCACACGGGTGACTGACAGGCCTCGATCATCCGGGCCCCGTCCTCGCGCCACACGGCGAACCGGTCCAGCGACGCCAGGCCCTCGCGCAGCACGGGATGTTCGAGGTCGTAGCCCAGTAGATACAGGGCGATCACCGAGTACACGGCGGGCGGCTGGATGCCGCCCCAGCAGCCGTCGTTCTCCTGCCGCTCGATGATCCAGCGGGCGGCGGAGTTCATGGCCGCCTTGCGCAGTCTGCGCGGAATGACCTTGCGCGCCTGGTGCAGCACCTTGTCCAGGCGCTGGAAGGCGCCGTCCCAACTTGCCGCAGGGGCAAGGGGCTTGGGCGGGTTCGGGTTGGCCGGGTCGGTGTGCAGCTCGTCGAGCGGGAAGGGCGCGGGCCGCACCGGCCGCTTGGCGGACACGATCGTCAGCGGGACGATGGTCTGCCGGGCCCAGCACCCGAAGTCGTAGATGTTGAGCGGTACCCACTTGGGGAAGTAGATGAGCTCCGGCGGGAGTTCGGGCAGGTCCTCCCACTTCCACCAGCCGAACAGGGCGAGCCAGATCCGGGTGAAGACCCGGGCCGCGGCGATGCCGCCCTGCTCGCGGATCCAGGCGGAGGCCTTCGCCATGTGCGGGGCGTCCGGCGTGTCGCCCGCCAGACGCAGGGCGACGTATGCCTCGATGGTGGTGGAGAGTTCGCCCGGCCCGCCGTAGAAGGTGGCCCAGGTGCCGTCCTCGCGCTGCTCGCCGCGGATGAACAGGGCGGCGGCGCGCGCGGTGTCCTCGTCCAGGATGCCCAGGAACTGCCGAAGGAGCAGGTCCTCGGCGTCCATGGTCACGTTGGTCTCGAGGTCGCCCTTCCACCATCCCTCGGGGTCCTGCCGGGACAGCAGGAACTCGGTGGAGCGCTGGACGGCGCGTACGGCGGCATCGCGCACCCCCGCCGCCTCGGGGCTCGTGCTGTCGGTTTCGCTGGCCGAGGCTGCCCGGGGCGGCAGGGCCCCGGTGCTTCCGTCGGTCGTCGCTGTCATGGCTTCCCCTTCGTGCAGTCGTACACATCGTGCTGCTGTGGGTCCGCCGTCGGCCGGTGCTCGTGTTCCCGCGACACCGGCCGGCGACTACGCGAGGGCTGTTCGACCGATAGTGATCATCTCTTTCGTACGACGACGAAGTCGGCGAGCGCCGTGAACCGGTCCCGGACCGGGTCGGGCATGTCGATGGCGTGCAGGGCCTGGATGGCGGTGTTGTGCTGACGCCGCGCCTCTTCGGCGGTCCACTCGCGGCCGCCCGCCTCCTCGATGAGGGCGGCACGGGAGGCGAACTCCTCCTCGGAGAAGTTCTCGAAGTCGGTGCTCTTGGCGTCGGCGGCGAGGATCTCCCCGAGCCGCTCGGAGGCCGGTCCGCCCGCTGCGAGCGCGGCCACGACCGGCAGGGACTTCTTGCGCTGGCGCAGGTCGCTCCAGGTCTGCTTGCCGGTGGAGACCGGGTCGCCCCAGATGCCGAGCAGGTCGTCGACGGCCTGGAAGGCGAGGCCCAGGTGGTAGCCGTACTTCTCCAGGGTGTCCGCGGTGCGGTCGTCCGCGCCGCCGAGCACCGCGCCGATGGAGGAGGCGCAGGCGAGCAGGGCGCCGGTCTTGTTGCCCTCCATCTCCAGGCACTCCTCGACGCTGACGCGATCGCGGTGCTCGTAGGAGATGTCCTGCGCCTGGCCGTCGATCAGGGCGCGGGTGGCGGTGGTCAGACGGCGGGTGGCGCGGCCGGCCTCGACGGTGCCGAGTTCGAGGAGGATCTCGTTGGCGAGGGCGAACAGGGCGTCGCCGACGAGGATCGCCTGGGCGGGGCCGTGCACCTTCCAGACGGTGTCGCGGTGGCGGCGCTGCTCGTCGCCGTCCATCAGGTCGTCGTGCAGCAGCGAGAAGTTGTGGACGAGTTCGACGGCCACGGCGCCGGGGATGCCGACCTCGGGTGCGGCGCCGGTGACCTCGGCGGACAGGACCGCGAGGGCGGGGCGCACGGCCTTGCCGCCGTCGCCCTCGGCGGGGTTGCCCTCGGCGTCGATCCAGCCGAAGTGGTAGGCGGAAACGGTGTCCATGGGAGGGGCCAGGCGGTCGACGGCCGCCCGCAGTACCGGTGTGGCAAGGGTCCGGCCGCGCTCCAGGAGCGCGGTCACGTCCACTGCGGTCGCTCGATCGGCCTTCTCGGCCGGGGGCACAGTGGGCACAGTCTCTCCTCTTGTTGCGGTACCGGGGGTGCGGGGGCCTGCCGCATGCTGATCGAGCATCAGGCCGCCTCCTCGACGTCGAAGAGGTGACTCGGGCGGGGCCGGCCCAGGGTGGCGAGGGCGGCGTCCGCCGCACTCACTCCACTGCGGACCGCACTCTCCATGGTCGCGGGCCACCCTGTGGCGGTCCACGCTCCGGCCAGGTAGAGGCCGGGGGCTTTGGTACGGGCGCCGGGCCGCAGCCGTCCGACGCCGGGGGTGGGGGCGAACGTCGCCGTGCGCTCCCTGGTCACGAAGAAGTCCTTCACTTCCGCGCCGCGCGTACCCGGAAGCAGCCGTTCCAGCTCGGGCAGATAGCGCTCGCGCAGCACGGCGACCGGCTCGTCGATCTCGTCCTGCGCGGCCGACTGGGACAGCGCGAGGTACTGGCCCTCGCGCAGACCCGAGGTCGCGGTGCGGTCGAAGACCCACTGCACGGGGGTGCCCAGGGCCGCGAAGAAGGGCTTGTGCAGCACCGTGCGGTCGTAGACGACATGGACGTTGAGGATCGGCGCGGTGCCGATCTGCAGAAGATTTTCCGGGGCGTCCAGCGCGCCCTGGGGCAGCAGGTCGTGGGCCTCGCGCTGGGGTACGGCGAGCACGACGGCGTCCGCGGTGAGGCTCTCGCCGGGAACCTGAACGCTCCAGCGCCCGTTTTCGTCAGTGAGGATGGAGGTGACGCGTGTACGGACCTCGGTACGGACGCCCGCGGAGTCGAGCGCCTTGCGGGCCAGCCGGTCGTGCAGTTCGCCCAGCGGGACGTGCGCCCATCCGATGTCGGCCGCACCCGGGTCGGACAGCAGACCGGTCTTGAACACCATCGCGGCGAGCCCGAGCGAGGCGTCGCCCGCGACCGCGTTGAGGGTGGCGACCCCGACCAGGTCCCACAGGGCCTCGACGGCACGCGCCGACTGACCGTGCGCGGTCAGCCAGCTGCCGAAGTCCTGGGTGTCCAGGTCCGGATCGGCGAGGTCGAGCGCCTTGAGCGCGAGCGCGGCACGGCCCACCTTGGCCCGCTCGGCGAGCGAGAGATGCGGATACGTGGCGAGGCTGCGCCCCAGGTGCAGGGGCACCGGCAGCGCATCGCGCCGCAGTCTGCCCAGTCGCCGCCCCTCGGGCTTGTCTACGTCGAGTACGGGCACGTCGAGACGATCCTGCAGGGGTGCCAGCGCCGTTCCCTCGATGCGGTCGAGGAACCAGCGGTAGGCGGTGCAGCAGCGCAGGTAGACGTGCTGTCCGTTGTCGACGGTCAGCTCGCCGCGCTGGAAGGAGAAGGCCAGGCCGCCGAGGCGGGGCCTGCCCTCGATCAGGGTGACGCGGACCCCCGCGTCGGCGAGTGCGAGTGCGGCGGTGATGCCGGCCAGCCCGCCGCCGACCACGACGGCGTCCCTTGCGGAACGCCCCGCCGGATCCGCGAGCGGCTCGTCGGCCCGCGTACCGTCGTCGCTCATCGTGCACCCTCCCCTGCGCGACCGCCGTGGTTGAACGGTGCACGGCCGACCGCTGCAGTCAGGGACGCCGTCCCCGCCCGGAGGGTTGCGTGCCGCATTTCACCGGTGGCATCACCTTGGCCCCGTTTGTCCATCAGGCGCGCCTCCTGACGGTCCTCCGCGTCACATGCCGGGCGTCCAGCCCGGACAGTCCGCGTACGGCGACGTAGGCCTTCTCCCGGCCGGGCAGCGAGACCCGGCCGCGCAGCACGGCCTCCGGGTCGCGCTCGATGCGGTCGAGCAGCCGCCGGTAGATGCCGGCCATCGCGGCGACGCAGGCACCACTGCGCCGGTCCAGCATGGGCAGCAGCCGGTAGCCCTCGGCGAAAAGGGCGCGGGCCCGTCGCACTTCGAAGTGCACGAGGCCCGCGAAGTCGGAGCCCTCGGGTGGGGTCGGCCCGCTGAACCCGGCCGAGCACCCGAATTTCGCGAGGTCGTCGGAGGGCAGATAGGTGCGGCCGCCCTCGGCGTCCTCGCGGACGTCTCTGAGGATGTTGGTGAGCTGCAGCGCGAGGCCCAGGGTGTCGGCGTACTCCGGGGCACGGTCGGCGCCGCGCGCCCCGGGTTCGGTGCCGAACACACCGAGCGAGAGGCGTCCGATGGCGCCCGCGACACAGCGGCAGTAGACCTTCAGGTCGTCCCAGGTCTCGTAGGTCTCGCCGCGCACGTCCATCAGCACGCCGTCGATCAGCTCGTCCAGGCCGTCGAGCGGGATCGGGAAGGTCTCGGCGGCATGGGCGAGGGCGACGGCGACCGGGTCGATGTCGTCCTCGGCGACCGACCCCTCACGCACCCGGGTCAGCAGCGCCCGGGTGTCCTCGAGTCTTGCCACCTTGACCTCGCCGGCCAGTGCGCCGTCGCCGATGTCGTCGACACGCCGGGAGAACGCGTAGAGCGCCGACATCGCGCGGCGCTTGGGCGTCGGCAGCAGCCTGATGCCGTAGGCGAAGTTACGGGCCTGCTGTCCGGTGACGGCCTCGCAGTAGCTGTAGGCGGCGAGTACCGGTGCGGACACGTGTTGTTCCGACTCCACGGTCCGGATCACCCCTCTCCTCGCAGAGTCACGCCCACCTCGCGCAGCAGCTGGACCTTGCCGGGCTTGGGCGGGCCGGGAAGTACGTCGTATTCCGCGGCGGCGATCGCCTTGATCGCCGCCCTTCCCCCCGCCACGAATCCCGCAAGCAGCAGCTTCAACCTGCCGTGGACGCTACCCACGAGGGGGGCGCCTTCATTCAGGAGATCGCGGGCGCGTTGTGCTTCGTACGCAACCAGTGCGCGCAACGATGCGCCCGCGGTGGACGTGGCGAGATCCGCCTCTTGGACATGGAAGTGCTTCATGTCCTCGGCGGGCAGGTAGATGCGGTCGCGGCCGAGGTCCTCGGCGACGTCCTGCAGATGCTCGACGATCTGGAGGGCCGTGCAGATCGCGTCCGAGAGGCGGACCCGTTCGGGCGTCGAGGTGCCGGTGACGGACAGCACCAGGCGGCCGACGGGATTGGCCGAGAGTTCGCAGTACGCGAGCAGGTCGTCGTAGGTCTCGTAGCGGCTGACGAGCTGGTCCTGGCGGTTGGCGGCGATCAGGCCGTGGAAGGGCTCGGGGGTGAGCGAGCAACGGCGGACCGTGTGCTGGAGGCGGCGCAGCAGGGGGTGGTGCGGGGTCGAGTCGAAGACCCGGTTCAGGTCGGCCTCGAAGGCGTCCAGGAGCAGCAGCCGGTCCTCGGCGTCCTCGGGCGACACGCCGAGCAGACGGGCGTCGGCGCCGCCGGGCGCCAGGTCGCCGTCGCCGATGTCGTCGACCAGACGGGCGAAGCCGTACACGGCCATGAGGTCGGCGCGCCAGGCCCTGGGCAGGAAGAAAGGCGCCACGGGGAAGTTCTCGCCCGCGGCCTTGTCGAGCGTGTCGCGCTCCGGATCAACGGCATGCGACATGCCGGTTCCCGTCACCGGTGACTGCCCGGCGCGGGGACGGCACATGCTGCGTTCAGCTGGGGAGTTTCCGTAGCCATTGCCGTCACATCTCCCGTTCTACACTGCCGACCCAATGCATACTATTTCGGACACGCCGCCCGGCCGTCCGCGCGGCTGTCCCGGCCGGGGGTGTCGCGCCTTATCGCCCCACTTGCCGCGTTTCGGGACCGGTACAGCTTACGTTGTACAACGCAGCGAGGTTCCCTGGGGTGTCCTGCACATCACAACAACACACCGATTGGCGTCAAGATTCCTAAGGCGAGACCGAGTTGACGTTTCCTTTGCAGACGCGGGGCCCCGCCGCAGAGGTTGCGGCAGGGCCCCGCGATCCGTCCTGGCCTGTGCGTCCAGGCCGACCTGCACTACTTGCCGGTGAACTTCTCGTACTCCTTGAGGACCTCTTCGGTCGGCCCGTCCATGCGCAGCTCGCCGCGTTCCAGCCACAGGACGCGGTCGCAGGTGTCGCGGATCGACTTGTTGTTGTGGCTGACGAGAAACACCGTGCCGGCCTCCTTGCGCAGCTCACGGATGCGTTCCTCGGAGCGCTTCTGGAATTTTCGGTCGCCGGTGGCCAGCGCCTCGTCGATCATCAGGACGTCGTGGTCCTTGGCGGCAGCGATGGAGAAGCGCAGTCGGGCCGCCATGCCGGAGGAGTAGGTGCGCATCGGCAGGGTGATGAAGTCGCCCTTCTCGTTGATGCCCGAGAAGTCGACGATCCCCTGGTAGCGCTCCTTGATCTGCTCGCGGGACATCCCCATGGCGAGCCCGCCCAATATGACGTTCCGCTCGCCGGTCAGGTCGTTCATCAGCGCCGCGTTCACGCCCAGCAGCGAGGGCTGGCCGTTGGTGTAGACGCGGCCCTTCTCCGCCGGGAGCAGCCCGGCGATGGCGCGCAGCAGGGTCGACTTGCCGGAGCCGTTGGAGCCGATGAGGCCGATGGCCTCGCCGCGGTAGGCGACGAAGGAGACGCCCTTGACGGCGTGCACCTTGCGCACCCCGCGCTCCTCGCCGCGCTTGATGATGCGGCTGAGGGCGGCGGTGGCGCTGCCCTTGCCGGTCTTGGCGCCGTGCACGCGGTAGACGATGTGGAGCTCGTCGGCGATGACGGTGGGGACCCGCTCGCCGCTCTGCCGGTCGGTCTGCTCAGCCACGGCCGTACCTCTCCTCCGCCTTCCAGAAATACACGAAGCCGCCGACGGCGAACAGGGCGGCCCAGCCACCCGCGACCACCCAGACGTGCTCGGGCAGGTTCTCGGAGCCGTAGCCGTCGATGAGCGAGAAGCGCATCAGGTCCATGTAGATGGCGGCCGGGTTCCACTGCAGGACGTTCGCCAGCCACTGCGGCTTGTCGGCCAGCATGATCGGGATGGAGAACATCACGCCGGACGCGTACATCCACGTCCGCATCACGAACGGCATCAGCTGGGCGAGGTCCGGGGTCTTGGCGCCCGCCCGGGCCATGATCAGCGCGAGGCCGGTGTTGAACAGGAACTGCAGGGCCAGTACCACGGGGATCAGCAGCCAGGACAGGTCCGGGATGCTGCCGAAGCCGATCGCCACAGCGAACAGCACGATCATCGAGAAGAGCAGCTGCTGGAGCTGCTGCAGCGCGAAGGAGATCGGAAGCGAGGCCCGCGGGAAGTGCAGTGCGCGCACCAGGCCGAGGTTTCCGGAGATCGCCCGCACGCCCGCCATCACCGAGCTCTGCGTGAAGGTGAACACGAACACGCCGGTGACCAGGAACGGGATGTAGATGTCGCGCGGCAGTCCGCGGTTGGCCTTGAGGAGCATGCCGAAGATGAAGAAGTACACGGCCGCGTTCAGCAGCGGCGTGGCCACCTGCCACAGCTGGCCCAGCTTCGCCTGGCTGTACTGCGCGGTCAGCTTCGCCCGGGAGAAGGCGAGGATGAAGTGACGCCGGTCCCAGAGCTGGCGGACGTACTCGGCGAGGGCAGGCCGGGCGCCGCTCACGGTCAGCCCGTACTTGGCGGCGAGCCGGCTCGCCGGGAGGCCCTCGTCGGGCGACATGGCCGCGCCCAGGGCGACCCTGTCGTCGTGCGTTGTCTCACTCACTGGTGGAAACTTTCGTCTTCGGGATGCGCAGCCTGTGCGGGCATGCGCAGGAGCCTTGGCCGGGTGGGCCGATTGCTCACAGGAACGAGCTTGTCAGATCACCGGAGGTCGGCCCAGCCGGGTCAGCCGCCACACGGTACGCCACTTCATCGGCCTGCGTGGGCCGCACGGAGTCGTCCAGCCTTCCCTGAACCCGCCGAACCATGCCTTCAGGGCGGGCCGTGAGGGGCGGCGGACGAGGGTGAGCAGCAGCCACACCCCGAGGTAGACGGGGACCAGCGGGGCCGGAAGGTTTCGGCGGGCCAGCCAGACCCGGTTGCGGGCGACCATGCGGTGGTAGACCGCGTGCCGCGAGGGCGCGGTCGTCGGGTGGTACAGCACCATGTCGGACCGGTAGTCGATCATCCAGCCCGCGTCGAGGGCCCGCCATGCCAGGTCGGTTTCCTCGTGGGCGTAGAAGAATTCGTCCGGGAGTCCGCCGACTTCGGCGAAGACCTTCGTACGGACGGCGTTGGCGCCGCCGAGGAAGGTGGTGACCCGGGAGGAGCGCATCGGGTCGGCGGCGCGCAGGCGCGGCACGTGGCGGCGCTGGGTGACCCCGGTGTCGGGGTCGGCGATGCGGAAGCTGATGATGCCGAGCTTCGGGTCGGCCTCGAAGGCCCGGCGGCACAGCTCGGCGGTGTCGTGCTGGGCGAGGAGCCCGTCGTCGTCGAGGAACATCAATATGTCGACATCGCGGCCGCTGGGGCCGAAGGCCTCGATGCCGACGTTGCGGCCGCCGGGGATGCCGAGGTTCTCGGGCAGCTCGATCGTACGGACACCCGACGAGAACTCCGTGACGTCGGGGACGGGCGAGCCGTTGCCGACCACGACCACCTCGACACGGTCGCCGTCCTGCTTGGCGACCGAGTCGAGCAGGGCGCGGAGTTCGTCGGGGCGGTTGCCCATGGTGATGATCACCGCGCCGACCTTCATGCCGCTCACTTCAGCCTGCTGGAGGCGAGGATGGACACCAGGTGCAGCAGGGTCTGCAGCAGCGCGATGCCGGCGAGTACGGCGACGCCGAGCCGGGAGAAGAAGAGGTCGCCGCGCACCTGGTCGACGATCGCCAGGACCAGGATCAGCAGGGACGCCTCGATGCCGAGGATCAGGCGGTGGAACTTGAACGCGGCGGCGGCCCGGCGGGCCAGCGCCATGCCGGAGGAGCGCATCTCGGCGGCGGCCTCCTGGACCGGCGGCTTGCCCGTCTGGTGCCGGGCGACACCGACCAGGTCCGTCTCGGCCTTGATCAGGATGGCGCCGAGCGCGGCCAGGGTGCCGAGGAAGGCCCACAGCCAGTCGATACGGCCGCCGCCCCACAGGTCGGCGGCGCGCAGCCCGAAGCCGACGAGGACGGCGGCGTCGGTGAGGTAGGCGCCGACCCGGTCCAGGTAGACGCCGCTGAGCGAGTACTGCTTCTTCCAGCGGGCGATCTCACCGTCGACGCAGTCGAGGAGCAGGTACATCTGCACGCAGACCACGCCGAGCACGGCGCCGGTGATCCCCGGCACCAGCAGGGCCGGGGCGGCGAGCACGCCGAAGACGGTCATCAGATACGTGAGCTGGTTGGGCGTGACCCTGGTGTTCACCAGGTAGCGGTCGACCCGCAGGGACACCTCACGCATGTAGAGGCGTCCCATCCAGTGCTCACCGCTGCGCCGGTCCTTGACCCCTGCGGGGTGGACGACCGGACGGAGTTCAGCTACCGATGGCCTTGACATAGTCGGCGTAGATGTCCTTGATCTGGTCGGTTTTCAGGTCGAGGTGTTCGAGGATCGTGTAACGGCCGGGCCGGGTCTCCGGGGCGAACTCCACGGCGCGGACGAACTCGTCCACCGTGAAGCCGATCTCCTCCGGGAGCACCGGAAGCCCGTGCCGGCGCAGCACCTCGGCCGTGTACGCCGACTCCTCGTGCGCGCCGCGCAGATACATCGCGAAGGCGGCGCCGAGGCCGCACTGCTCGCCGTGGCTGGCGGCCCGCTTGGGGTAGAGCAGGTCGAAGGCGTGGTTGATCTCGTGGCAGGAGCCGGAGGCGGGGCGCGAGTCGCCGGAGATCGACATCGCGATGCCGGTGAGGACCAGCGCCTCGGCGAGCACCTGGAGGAAGTCGTTGTCTCCGATGCCGCCGGGGTGGCGGAGCACCGCCTCACCGGCCTGGCGGGCCATGGCGGCGGCCAGGCCGTCGATCTTCTCTCCGTTGACGCGGTTGGACAGCTCCCAGTCCGCGATCGAGTTGATGTTGGAGATCGCGTCACCGATGCCCGCGCGCACGAACCGCGCCGGGGCCTGGCGGATGACGTCGAGGTCGATGACGGCCGCGATCGGGTTCGGCACGCCGTACGAGCCGCGGCCCGCGTCGTTGTCGAGGGTGGCGACCGGCGAGCACAGCCCGTCGTGCGCAAGGTTCGTCGGCACGGCGACCAGGGGCAGGCCGACCCGGGCCGCGGCGAACTTGGCACAGTCGATGATCTTGCCGCCGCCGAGGCCCACGACGGCGTCGTAGTGGCCGGCCTTTATGTCGCCTGCCAGCCGGACCGCGTCGTCCAGGGTGCCGCCGCCGACCTCGTACCAGGTGGCGCCCGGCAGGGCCGGGGCGATGCGCTCGCGCAGCCGGGCGCCGGAGCCGCCGCTGACGGCGACGGCGAGCCGGCCCGAGGTCGAGATGCGTTCGTCGGCGAGCACGCAGGCCAGGTCGTCGAGGGCACCCGGACGGATGTCCACGACGAGCGGCGAGGGGATGAGCCGGGTCAGTACTGGCACGCGATCTCCCGTCCGCGGGCGAGATCCTCGTGGTTGTCGATCTCGACCCACTTGACGTCGCCGATCGGCGCCACGTCGATCCGGAAACCGCGGTTCACCAGTTCCTGGTACCCGTGCTCGTAGAACTGCTGCGGGTCGGTCTCCCAGACGGCCTTCAGGGCGTCGGCCAGCTCGGGGGCGGCGTCGCCCTCGATGAGGGTCACGCCGATGTACTCGCCGGTCGCCTCCGCCGGGTCCATCAGCTTGGTGATCTTCGTCATGCCCTGCTCGGGGTCGACGACCACCTTCATCTCCTCGTCGGCCAGGTTCTTCACCGTGTCCAGGGCGAGGATGATCTTCTTGCCCTCGCCGCGGGCAGCGAGCAGCGTCTTCTCGACGGAGACGGGGTGGACGGTGTCGCCGTTGGCGAGGATCACACCGTCCTTGAGGGCGTCACGGCCGCACCACAGGGAGTAGGCGTTGTTCCACTCCTCGGCCTTGTCGTTGTCGATGAGGGTGAGCTTGAGGCCGTACTTCGCCTCCAGGGCGGCCTTGCGCTCGTACACGGCTTCCTTGCGGTAGCCGACGATGACCGCGGCCTCGGTCAGGCCGATCTCCGCGAAGTTGGCGAGGGTGAGGTCGAGAACCGTGGGCTCGCCCTCTATGCCCGCGGGCCCCACCGGCACCAGCGCCTTGGGCAGGCTGTCGGTGTAGGGGCGCAGACGGCGTCCGGCGCCGGCCGCCAGCACGAGGCCGATCATGCGGGTTCTCCTTCATCGTGTACGGCGGGCGCCCCAGCGGACACCCAGAAGCGGATGCTCTCGACGAGCACCACCAGGGCGACGGCCACGGCGAGCACCGCGAGCGCGACCTTGAACTGCGAGGCGGTGAGCGCGGCGGCCAGGACGGTGACCAGCAGCGTCCGCCCTTCGTGCCCCCCGATGGCGCGCACCAGCCAGGCCGGGGGCGCTCCGGCGTTGCCGCGGATGCGGTACACCGTGTCGTAGTGATGGTAGGCGACGGCCGCCACCAGCCCGAAAGCCGCGGGAAGCGCCCCGTTCACGTCCGCTTCGGCCGCCAGGAGCAGGACGGTGCCGTATTCGGCGGCGCGGAACAGCGGCGGTACGAGCCAGTCGAGGGCGCCCTTGAGGGGGCGGTGGACGGCCACCGCCGACATGAGGACGTAACCGCAGCCGCACAGCACGGCCGGCCAGTCGCCGCCCCACAACAGCGCGCCGGCGACCACAAGGACGCCGCCCGCAAAAGCGGCATAGGAAGCCGCGCGCGGATAGGCGCCCCGGCTCGCTCGCACCAGCAACTCCGCCAGCGGGCCACTGTCTGCGAGGTCCGCCAGTGCCTTCGCCGCCCGGTCCGTGCGCTGGGCCCTGCGGGTCAGCGAGCGCAGGACCCGGCCCGCCGTGGTGTAGGTCGCGGCGAAGGCGCAGCCGATGAGCAGCACGTAGAAGGTGATGCGGGGTGTCGTGACGGCCGTCAGGACCGCGATCACCGCCCAGCGCTCGCCGATCGGCAGCACGATCATGCGGCGCACCCACACCGTCCAGCCGACGCTGTCCAGCTTGTCGGAGAGGGCCGCCGTGGGGCTGGTGTTGGCGGTGGCGTCGTGGTTGGCCTCGTTGAAGGAGAAGTCGACGACGTGCCGGCAGGTCTGCAGGATCATCGCGCCGAGCGCGAGCGCCCATACGTCGTCGCCGCCGCGGGCCGCTCCCAGCGCCAGCCCCGCGTAGTAGGCGTACTCCTTGGCCCGGTCGAAGGTGGCATCGAGCCAGGCGCCGAGCGTGGAGTACTGCAGGGAGTAGCGGGCCAACTGGCCGTCGGTGCAGTCCAGTACGAAGGAGGCGATCAGCAGGACGCCCGCGGCAACGAAGCCCGTCCGGGTGCCGGTGGCCGCGCAGCCCGCCGCGATCAGCGCGGTGAGCAGCGACGCGGTGGTGACCTGGTTCGGGGTCAGGCCGCGGCGGGCGCACCAGCGGGCGAGGTAGCGGGAGTACGGGCTGATGAAGAACGTGGTGAAGAAGCCGTCGCGGGACTTCACCGCCGACTTCAGGCGTACGGCCTCGTCGTCGACGTTCGCGACGGCCTGCCGTGCCTCGTTGCGGGACTGCGGGTCGGCAGGAACGGCCGCGACCAGGCTGCCGAGTTCCGGGCGGTGCACGTCGGCGCCGTCGCTGTCGAGGGCGGTGACGATGTGGTCGGCGAGGCCGACGAGGCTGTCGACGTCCTCCCTCACGCTCAACTGCGTTCCCCCGGGGGCACCAACATGGGCCGTGCCGCCGCCGGCCGAGTTCTCGCGGGCCATCGCACGGGTCAGGGTCTGGCGGCCGGCCGGCTGGGCCGTGACGGCGCCCGGGATCGCGACGAGCGGGAAGCGGGGGTCGGTGAGGCCGAGGCGCAGGGCGTGCAGGTGGCCCACGAAGCGGGCGTCGACCACCGCGACCCGCTGGTCGCCAGGGACCTGGGCCAGCAGCGTCTCGGCGTCGGCCGCGTCGGAGGCGATCCGTACGTCGAAGCCGAGGGACCGCAGATCGCCCTCGATCGACGATCCGGGGACCGGCTGACCGGTGAGGATGGCGGTCGACAACCGAACTCACTCCCTGGGTGCCGACGCGCCGGCGCCGGTCATGTGCATGGTGGGCGCCCCTTGGCTGCACCAGGCGGGCGGCATGTCGGCAGAGGCTATCGGATGCCCGGAGCGCGGAGTTCACCGCCCGTTCACGGGTCGATCAACGCCGTCTCCACTGGCCTTTGCCGCGGTCATCATCGATGATCCGGGGTCCCGCCGACAAACCGCGGTGCCCAGATCAGGCATCCGGGACATTGGGGAGCGCCGGGTGGTCTCGGCATAGGGTGGGCGACCATGACATGGCTGATCACAGGCGGAGCGGGATACATCGGGGCCCATGTGGCGCGGGCCATGACCGGCGCCGGGGAGCGCGTGGTCGCACTCGACGACCTCTCGGCAGGGATCCCCGAGCGGCTGCCGGCGGGCGTGCCGCTCGTCGAGGGCTCGACGCTCGACGGCGACCTGCTGAAGAGGGTGTTCGCCGAGCACGGGGTGACCGGCGTCGTCCATCTCGCCGCGCGCAAGCAGGTCGCCGAGTCCGTGGCGCAGCCCACCCGCTACTACCGGGAGAACGTCGGCGGTCTCGCGACGCTCCTGGAGGCGGTCGCCGAGGCCGGGATCGGGAAGTTCCTGTTCTCCTCGTCCGCGGCCGTCTACGGCAACCCCGATGTGGACCTCATCACGGAGGACACCCCGTGCGCGCCGGTGAACCCGTACGGCGAGACCAAGCTCGCCGGTGAGTGGCTGGTCCGGGCCGCGGGCCTGGCACACAACATCTCCACGGTCTGCCTGCGGTATTTCAACGTGGCGGGCGCCGCGGCACCCGAGCTGGCCGACACCGGCGTGTTCAACATCGTCCCCATGGTCTTCGACCGGCTCACCCGCGACGAGGCCCCGCGGATCTTCGGCGACGACTATCCGACGCCGGACGGCACCTGCATCCGCGACTACATCCACGTCGCCGACCTGGCCGAGGCACATCTGGCCGCGGCACGGCGGCTCGCCGGCCGCAGCGGTGACCTCACGGTGAACATCGGCCGCGGCGAGGGCGTCTCCGTCCGCGAGCTGATCACGGTCATCGGCGAGGTGACCGGCGACCGCCGCCCGGCCCTGGTCGAGGGCCGCCGCCCCGGGGACGCGCCCCGCGCGGTCGCCTCCGCCGCCCGGGCCGCGACGGAGCTGGGCTGGACCGCACGGCGCGGGGTGCCCGAGATGGTGGAGTCGGCGTGGCAGGGCTGGCTGCTGCACCACGGCAGGTGACAGCGCGGCAAGGGAACTGGGGCTGCCCTGACCTGCATATCGTTTCCGCAGGTCAGGGCACATGACAACGGTGTTCAGTGCCGCGTTGCCCGATACCCCCCGCCCGTAGTTCACTGGCACCCCGGGCGCAACAAGGGAAGGCGGCTGCCATGGGGGCTGGGCACGATCACGGGCACGGGCACTCGCATGCCCCGCCCACCGGTACGGCCGCAGCGGCGTACCGCGGGCGGCTGCGCGTCGCGCTGTCGATCACGCTCACCGTCATGGTGGTCGAGATCGTCGGCGGTCTGCTCGCGGACTCGCTCGCGCTGATCGCGGACGCCGCCCACATGGCGACCGACGGCCTCGGGCTGGGCATGGCGCTGCTGGCGATCCACTTCGCCAACCGCCCGCCGAGCGGCAACCGCACCTTCGGGTACGCCCGCGCCGAGATCCTCGCCGCGCTCGCCAACTGTCTGCTGCTGCTCGGCGTCGGCGGCTACGTCCTGTACGAGGCGGTCCAGCGGTTCTTCACCCCGGCCGACACCGCGGGCGGGCTGATGATCGTGTTCGGTGCGATCGGCCTGGTCGCGAACATGATCTCGCTGACGCTGCTGGTGCGCGGCCGGCAGGAGAGCCTGAACGTGCGCGGCGCGTTCCTGGAGGTCGCGGCGGACGCGCTCGGCTCCCTCGCCGTGATCATCTCCGCGCTGGTGATCCTGGCCACCGGCTGGCAGGCCGCCGACCCGATCGCCTCGCTCGTGATCGGCGTGATGATCGTGCCGCGCACCTGGAAGCTGCTGCGCGAGACCCTGGACGTCCTGCTGGAGGCAGCTCCGCGGGACGTCGACATGGCGGACGTACGGGCCCACATCCTGGACCTGGACGGGGTCGAGGACGTCCACGACCTGCACGCCTGGACGATCACGTCCGGGATGCCGGTGCTGTCCGCGCACGTGGTCGTGCGTTCCGACGTCCTCAGCGCCATCGGCCACGAGAAGATGCTCCACGAGCTCCAGGAGTGCCTCGGCGACCACTTCGACGTGGCCCACTGCACCTTCCAGCTGGAACCGGGCGGGCACGCGGAACACGAGGCGAGGGTGTGCCATTGAGGCAGGTGCGCCGCAGCTTGGCCGGAATGCAGCCGTCCGGCGTGACCCGGCGTCGTTAAGCCTCACAGCGTTGCCCCGGACGGTTCCCCGCCGACCGCCAGGGGCACGATCAACTACCGGGCCCCTCTTCCGGTCTTCAACCGGTGACGGCCGTGCCCCGCGCCGCGCGGGACATGCGGGCGCGCCGCGAAGTGCCGGGAGTGCCGGATTCGTACGGCAGACTTGGGGCGCGAAGACCGATGTGAAGGATGGGTATGCCGATCACACCTGCTACCGCGACGCACACTTCGTCGAACGGCGCCGCAGACGCGATTTTGCTGGAACTGGTCGACGAGAACGGCGTCACGATCGGCACCGCGGAGAAGCTCGCCGCCCATCAGCCGCCGGGGCAGCTGCACCGCGCCTTCTCCGTCTTCCTCTTCGACGAGCGCGGCAGACTGCTGCTGCAGCAGCGGGCCCTGGGCAAGTACCACTCCCCCGGCGTGTGGTCCAACACCTGCTGCGGTCACCCCTACCCCGGCGAGGCCCCCTTCGCGGCGGCGGCCCGCCGCACGTACGAGGAACTGGGGGTGTCCCCCTCGCTGCTCGCCGAGGCGGGCACGGTCCGCTACAACCACCCGGACCCGGACTCGGGCCTGGTCGAGCAGGAGTACAACCACCTGTTCGTCGGCATGGTGCAGTCGCCGCTGCGGCCGGACCCGGAGGAGGTCGGCGCGACGGCCTTCGTGACGCCCGCGGAGCTCGCGGAGCGGCACGCGAAGGACACCTTCTCGTCCTGGTTCATGACCGTTCTGGACGCGGCCCGCCCGGCCGTCAGGGAGCTGACCGGCCCGTCGGCCGGCTGGTGACCTCCCTCAGAGCACCCGCAGGGGTTTGAGCGGCAGGGCGGCCCAGATCACCTTGCCGCCGCTCGACGTGTGCTCGACGTCGCACACCCCGCCCGCCTCCCGGGCGACCTCGCTGACCAGGAGCAGACCCCGGCCGCCCTCGCCGCTGTGGTCGGCCTCCAGAGCGGTCGGGCGGTAGGGGTGGTTGTCCTCCACCGACACCCGCACCCACTCGGCGCCGACGGCGACCTCCACGGCGAGCATCGGCGAGAGCAGTGCCGCGTGCCGGACGGCGTTCGTGACCAGCTCCGAGACGATCAGCAGCAGGCCGTACACCAGATCGTCGGATACGGGCACCCCCTGGCGGTGGAGCAGGTCCCGCACGGCGTGCCGCGCCTGCGGGACCGAGGCCTCGATGGCAGGGGCGGTGAACCGCCAGACACCTTCGTACGGCAGCGGGTCCGCGGCCGGCCCCGGGTCGCGGGGCTCGTCGGCGCCGCCTTCTGGGCGTGGGCCGGACCCGCGCCCATGGTTGTCCATCGTCCGGTCGCCACCCTTGCGCTCGATTGTCACCACACGTCGAGTGTTGGGAACGACCCACGGCACTCCGGATGACTGAACACAAGTCAGCAGGTATCGAGCACTTATGACCGTTGGCGTATGACACGGTCAGTTGTGGGACTGGTCTTTTCACGCTTCAGCCGACTTCGCGAACTCTTCGGGTTGTACGGGTTAGGGCGCCCCCTTCTTGATCACGTGTCCGGCGAGGCGGCTAGCATCCGGCCATGGAGCCCCAGCTGCTGCACAGTGTCACCGACGCGGTCGCCACCGTCGTCATCCACCACCCGGCGAAGCGCAACGCCATGACGGCCGCGATGTGGGCCGCGCTGCCGCCGCTGCTCGACACCCTCGCCGCGGATCCGGACGTACGGGCGCTGGTGCTGACCGGTGAGGGTTCGACGTTCTGCGCGGGTGCCGACATCTCCACGCTGCGGGGGTCGCCGGAGGAGGCGCAGGGGCTCGCGGTGCGGGCCGAGGAGGCGCTGGCCGCCTTCCCGAAGCCGACGCTGGCCGCGATCCGCGGGCACTGCGTGGGGGGCGGGTCGCAGCTGGCGGCGGCCTGTGATCTGCGGTTCGCCATGGAGGGGGCGCTGTTCGGGGTGACGCCGGCGAAGCTCGGGATCGTGTATCCGGCCTCCTCCACGCGCCGTCTGGTGTCGCTGGTGGGTCCGGCCGCCGCCAAGTACCTGCTGTTCTCGGGCGAGTTGATCGACGCGGAGCGGGCGCTGCGCACCGGCCTGGTGGACGAGGTGCTGCCTCAGGGCGAACTCGCCAAGCGGGTCGCGGAGTTCACCCGGATCCTGGTGTCACGTTCGCAGCTCACCCAGGCCGCCGCGAAGGAGTTCGCCAACGGGCGCACCGACCGGGACGCGTACTGGACGCAGCAGGCGCGCGGCAGCGGCGACACCGTGGAGGGGGTCGCCGCGTTCCTGGAGCGCAGGCAGCCGCGCTTCACCTGGACTACGTCAGGATGAAGCGGCTCTTGGAGCGGAACTCCTCGACGAGGTGCGCGGGCGCCTTCTCGGGGGAGCCGGCGTCGTAGGGCGGCTGCGGGTCGTACTCGGTCAACAGCTGGACGGCCTGGGCGTGTTCGTCGCCGGCGATCCGGCCGAGCAGGGTCAGGCCCATGTCGATGCCGGAGGAGACGCCGGCCGCGGTGACGTACTTGCCGTCGAGGACCACCCGCTCCCCCGTGGGCTCGGCGCCGAACTGCTTCAGGAAGTCCAGGGCCAGCCAGTGGGAGGTGGCGCGGCGGCCCTGGAGGAGCCCGGCCGCGGCGAGCAGCAGGGAGCCCGTGCACACGGATGTCGTCCAGGTGCTGGTGGCGTCGGCGGTGCGCAGCCAGTCCAGGAGGGTCTCGTTCTCCATCTGCGGGGTCTGTCCTGGGCCGCCCGGGACGATCACGATGTCGGGGTGCTCCACCTCGGCCAGGGTCTTGTCCGCGACGATCGCGAGGTGGCCGGTGTCGGTGCGGACGGGGCCGGTCCGTTCGGCGACGAAGACGGTCTCCGCGTCGGGAAGGCGCCCCAGGGTCTCGTACGGGCCCACGGCGTCCAGGGCGGTGAAGCGGTCGAAGAGCAGGACGGCGATCTGCATCGGGTTCCTTTCAGCGGGTGGATACGGGGCGGAAGCGGCGGCGGTACTCGGCCGGGGCGGTGCCGAGGGTCCTGACGAAGGCGCGGCGCATGGCCTCGGGGGTGCCGTAGCCGCTGGCACGGGAGATCTCCTTGATACCGTCGGCCGTGTCCTCCAGGAGGCGGCGGGCGTGTTCGAGGCGGACACGGTCGACATAGCGGCCCGGGGTCATGCCGGTCTCCGCCTGGAAGGCGCGGGCGAAGTGGCGGGGCGAGAGGGCGGCACGGGCGGCGAGGGACTCGACGTCCAGGTCCCCGTCGGGGTGCTCGGTGATCCACTGCTGGACCTCGCGCAGCGGTTCGCGCCGGGCGGTCTGGGCGGCGAGCTGCGCGCTGAACTGGGCCTGGTTCCCGGGCCTGCGCAGGAAGACGACCAGGTGGCGGGCGATGGTCAGCGCCGTCTCCCGGCCCAGGTCCTCCTCGACCAGGGCGAGCGCGAGGTCGATGCCGGAGGTGACGCCCGCCGAGGTGAAGACGTGTCCGTCGCGCACATAGATGGGGTCGGGGTCGACCTCGACGGACGGGTGGTCGCGGGCGAGCTTGTCGCAGTACGCCCAGTGGGTCGTGGCGCGGCGCCCGTCCAGCAGGCCCGCCTCCGCGAGGAGGAGGGCGCCGGTGCAGACGGAGACGAGCCGCTCCGCGCCCGGGCCGCACTCGCGCAGCCAGCCGGTCAGCCGAGGGTCGGGCCCCGGACGGCGGGTGCCCTGACCGCCCGGCACCAGAAGGGTGTGCGGGGCGGGCGCGTCCGCGAGGGCCTGGTCCGGTACGAGGGTCAGGCCGCTGGAGGTGCGGACCGGTGCGCCGTCCACGGAGGCCGTACGGAGGCGATAGGTGCCCGGGGTGTGCAGTTCGGCGCCCGCGAAGACCTCGAGGGGGCCGGTGACGTCGAGGCTCTGGACGCCGTCGAAGAGGACGAGCAGGACGGTTCGCTGCGGCATACCCATGATTCTTGGCAGCCGGGCGGATGGCTGCAATGACGGGTTCCCCACCTTTCCTGCCATCCGGGCCCCAGCCCTGGAGTCCGTACCGACCAGTCGGTAGCCTGCCGGGCATGACTACCACCGCCCTCGATCCGCACGCCGGTCGCCGCTGCCACAACGCGCTCAACTCCCTGCACGCGACGTACTACTTCTCGCCCGACCTGGGCAGGGAACTGGGCGCTCTCGGCATCACCCGTCCGAGGGCCGTCAACCTGGCGGCGCGGGCGGCCGCGCTGGGGCCGGTCGGCCCGGGCACGGTGGCGGCGACGTTCTACAACTACAAGTACGAGCTCGTGGCCCGACATGTGCCCGCCGTGTGGGAGACCGCCGCGCCCGGGCAGATCCTGGCCGCACGCGCGCGTGCCGTCGATGCCACCCTGCGGCGCCTGCTGGGCGAGGACATCGTGGGGTCCGAGGAGATGGCGGAGGCGGCGCGACTGGCGCTGCGGGCCGCCGAGGCCTGTTCACGCGCGGCCCGGCCGCTGTACTCGGCGTATGCCGATCTGCCGGTGCCCGAGGAGCCGCATCTGGCGTACTTCCACGCCACCACGCTGCTGCGCGAGCACCGGGGCGACGGGCATCTCGCCGTGCTGATGTCCGCGGAACTGGACGGTCTGGAGGCCGTGGTGACCCACACCGCGACCGGCAAGGGCATGACACCGAAGTGGGTCTTCGGCAGCCGCGGCTGGAAGCAGGAGGACTGGGACGCGGCCTGCGGGCGGCTGCGCGAGCGCGGGCTGCTGGACGAGGCGGGCGAGCTGACGGAGCGGGGCGTCGCGCTGCGGGCGCACATCGAGACGGAGACGGACCGGCTGGACCGGGCACCGTACGAGCACCTGGGGGCGGAGGGTGTCGCCCGTCTGACGGAGCTGGGAGCGGGGTTCGCACGGGCCGCACTCGCGGCCGGGGCGTACCCGGCGGATCTGATCGGCAAGCGCTGACGAGACCCAGGCGGAGGGCATCGCCGGGGCCGACGCAGCGCGGGAAGGCCACGCGCGGGCCGCACTCGCCGACGAGACCCACACCGCGGATCTGATCGGCAAGCGGTGACGAAAGACCCCGGCAGGAACCCTCACCCGGTCGACGCAGCCCAGGACAGGCCTCGCCGAGCCGCACTCGCAGCCAAGGCCCACCCCGCCGCTCTCATCGGCAACCGCTGAGGAGACCCAAGCAGAGACTGTCGCCCAGCCGGCGAACCTCGGGACCGCGCGGACCGCACTCGCCGCCGGCGCCCACCCGACACATCTGATCGGCAAGGGCCTGAGAAACCCGGGTACCCGGATCTCGCCCGGCCGCCTCGGCCGGGCGGAAACCGGGAACGGAGAGGGGAATTTCGTGTTCCGCGCCATTGCAGACGTGCTGCGCCAGATCGGCGGAGCGATCGCCACCGTCGTCACCCTGCCCTTCCGGGCGCTGGCCCGGCTGTTCGGTGGAGCCTCCGGCTCCGCGCGGGGCCACGGGGCCTGATTGCGCCACCCCGCCTCGCCGGTTGCCGCCCTGATCCCCGACTGTCGGTGCCGCCTGCCACAATTGCGGCGCAACCTCAGTGAGAAGGCGGTACGGGATCGTGACGACACCCGGGTCCAGCGGGTCCACCAACGTAGGGTCCATCGAAGGCAGGATCGCCGAGGAGCTCGGCGTCCGGGAGCGGCAGGTCAAGGCTGCCGTGGAACTGCTCGACGGCGGTTCGACGGTGCCCTTCATCGCCCGCTACCGCAAGGAAGCGACCGAGATGCTCGACGATGCGCAGCTGCGCACGATCGAGGAGCGGCTGCGCTATCTGCGGGAGCTGGAGGAGCGGCGGACCGCGATCCTGGAGTCGGTGCGCGAGCAGGGCAAGCTGACCGCGGAGCTGGAGGCGCAGATCCGCGGCGCCGAGACCAAGGCGCGGCTCGAGGACATCTACCTGCCGTACAAGCCCAAGCGCCGCACCAAGGCGCAGATCGCGCGCGAGGCCGGGCTCGAACCGCTCGCCGAGGGCCTGCTCGCCGACCCGACGGTCGAGCCGCTCGCCGCGGCCGCCGCGTTCGTCGACGCGGACAAGGGCGTCGCCGACCCGCAGGCCGCCCTGGACGGCGCCCGCGCGATCCTCACCGAGCGGTTCTCCGAGGACGCCGACCTGATCGGCGAGCTGCGCGAGCGCATGTGGGTGCGCGGGCGGCTGGCCGCCAAGGTGCGGGAGGGCAAGGAGGAGGCGGGCGCCAAGTTCGCCGACTACTTCGACTTCGCCGAGCCGTTCACCGAACTGCCCTCGCACCGCATCCTCGCCATGCTGCGCGGCGAGAAGGAGGAGGTCCTCGACCTCGTCCTGGAGCCGGAGGAGCCCACGGACGGCCCCTCGTCCTACGAGGGCATCGTGGCCGCGAAGTTCCAGATCGCCGACCGCGGCCGTCCCGCCGACAAGTGGCTGACGGACACCGTCCGTTGGGCCTGGCGCACCCGCATCCTGGTGCACCTCGGCATCGACCTGCGCCTCCGGCTGCGCACGGCCGCCGAGGACGAGGCCGTCCAGGTGTTCGCCGCGAACCTGCGCGACCTGCTGCTCGCCGCCCCGGCCGGCACGCGCGCCACCCTGGGCCTGGACCCCGGTTTCCGTACGGGGGTGAAGGTCGCCGTCATCGACGCCACCGGCAAGGTGGTGGCCACGGACGTGATCTACCCGCACGTCCCGGCGAACAAGTGGGACGAGGCGATCGCGAAGCTGGCCCGCCTCGCGAAGGAACACGCGGTCGAACTGATCGCGATCGGCAACGGCACGGCGTCCCGCGAGACCGACAAGCTCGCCGGTGAACTGATCAGCAGGCACCCCGAGCTGAACCTCACCAAGGTGATGGTGTCCGAGGCGGGCGCGTCGGTGTACTCGGCGTCCGCGTTCGCCTCGCAGGAGCTGCCCGACATGGACGTGTCGCTGCGCGGCGCCGTCTCCATCGCGCGCCGCCTCCAGGATCCCCTGGCCGAGCTGGTGAAGATCGACCCCAAGTCGATCGGCGTCGGCCAGTACCAGCACGACCTGTCCGAGGTGAAGCTGTCGCGCTCGCTGGACGCAGTGGTCGAGGACTGTGTGAACGGTGTCGGCGTGGACGTCAACACGGCCTCGGCCCCGCTGCTCGCCCGGGTCTCCGGCATCACCTCCGGGCTGGCCGAGAACATCGTGGCGCACCGCGACGCCAACGGCCCCTTCAAATCCCGCACCCAGCTGAAGAGCGTGGCCCGGCTCGGCCCGAAGGCGTACGAGCAGTGCGCGGGCTTCCTGCGGATCCGCGGCGGCGACGACCCGCTGGACGCCTCCAGCGTGCACCCGGAGGCGTACCCGGTCGTCCGGCGCATGGTGAAGACGACCGGGCAGGAGGTGGCGTCACTCATCGGCAACACGAGCGTGCTGCGTTCGCTGAAGCCGGATGAGTTCGTGGACGAGACCTTCGGTCTGCCGACCGTCACCGACATCCTCAAGGAGCTGGAGAAGCCCGGCCGCGACCCGCGGCCCGCCTTCAAGACGGCCACCTTCAAGGAGGGCGTCGAGAAGATCTCCGACCTGGCCTCCGGGATGGTCCTGGAGGGGGTGGTCACGAATGTGGCGGCCTTCGGTGCGTTCATCGACATCGGTGTCCACCAGGACGGTCTGGCGCATGTCTCCGCGTTGTCCAAGAACTTCGTCAAGGACCCGCGGGACGTGGTGAAGCCCGGGGACATCGTCAAGGTGAAGGTGCTCGACGTCGACATTCCGCGCAAGCGGATCTCGCTGACGCTGCGCCTCGACGACGAGGCCGCGCCGCAGGGGGACGGCGGCGGCGACCGCCGGCAGCGGGGTGCGCGTCCGCCTCAGCAGCGGCAGCAGCAGCGTCAGGGCGGCGGTCGTGGCGGGCAGAGCGGCGGCCGTGGCGGCCAGAGCGGCGGTTCGCGCCAGGCGGCGGCACCCGCCAACAGCGCGATGGCCGATGCTCTGCGCCGGGCGGGGTTGCTTGATCCGAAGGGTAAGCGGTGAGCTGAGGGGGAGGTCCTGGGGGGCGTTTCGCGCCCCTTCAGACCTAAGGTGACGGCATGGTCACATCGCACGCCGTCACCTGGGAAGTGCTGGAGAGCCGGGGGTACGAGACCGCCTGGGTCGAGTTCGGCGACGGCTCGCTGCGGGCGCGCGGGCGGGCCGTCGGGGCCGTTCCGGAGCCGTACTGGATCTCGTACGAGCTCGAGACCGGTGCGGGGTTCGTGACCCGCCGGCTGGCGGTCACTGCGGAGACCGAGAGCAGTACCCGCACTCTCGACCTGCGGCGCGACGACGCCGGGCGGTGGACCGCGGACGGCGAACCGGTGCCCGGTGTCGGGGGTGCGCTCGACTGCGATCTGGGCCTGTGCCCGCTCACCAACACCATGCCGGTGCTGCGGCACGACCTTCATCGGGCGCCGGGCGAGCGGGAGTTCCTGATGGCGTGGGTGTCGGTGCCGGGACTGGTGGTACGGCCGTCGCAGCAGACCTACACCCACCTCGGGCGCACCGACGGCGGCGGCCATGTCCGGTTCACGTCCGGCGAGTTCCGCAGTGACCTGGAGTTCGACGCGAACGGCTGCGTCGTCGACTATCCCGGGCTGGCGACGCGCCTGCGCTGAAGCCGACCCTTCCGGGGCGCTGCCCTGAGCCGTGGCGGACCTCATCCGTCCTGCTCAGCGCTCCGTGACCTTTCCGTCCGCCACCTCCAGCCGCCGGTTCACATGGACCGCGTCCAGCATGCGGCGGTCGTGGGTGACCAGGAGGAGGGTGCCCTCATAGGCGTCGAGGGCCGCCTCCAGCTGCTCGATCGCCGGCAGGTCGAGGTGGTTGGTCGGCTCGTCGAGGACGAGCAGGTTGACGCCCCGTCCCTGCAGCAGCGCCAGGGCGGCGCGGGTGCGTTCGCCCGGGGAGAGGGTCGCCGCCGGGCGCAGGACGTGGTCGGACTTGAGGCCGAACTTGGCCAGCAGGGTGCGTACTTCGACCGGTTCGGTGTCCGGTACGGCGGCGCAGAAGGCGTCCAGCAGGGCCTCCGGGCCGTGGAACAGCTTGCGGGCCTGGTCGACCTCGCCGACCAGCACCCCGGAGCCGAGGCTGGCATGGCCCGCGTCCAGGGGGATACGGCCGAGCAGCACGCCCAGCAGGGTCGACTTGCCGGCGCCGTTCGCCCCGGTCACGGCCACCCGGTCCGCCCAGTCGATCTGCAGGGAGACCGGGCCGAAGGTGAAGTCGCCGCGCCGTACCTCAGCGTCCCGCAGGGTGGCCACGACCGCGCCCGAGCGCGGGGCCGACGCGATCTCCATGCGCAGCTCCCACTCCTTGCGGGGCTCCTCGACCACGTCGAGCCGCTCGATCATGCGCTGCGTCTGCCGGGCCTTCGCGGCCTGCTTCTCGCTGGCCTCGCTGCGGAACTTGCGGCCGATCTTGTCGTTGTCGTTGCTCGCCTTGCGGCGGGCGTTCTTGACGCCCTTGTCCATCCAGGAGCGCTGCATCTGCGCCCGGTCCTGGAGGGCGGCGCGCTTGTCGGCGTACTCCTCGTAGTCCTCGCGGGCGTGCCGGCGGGCGACGTCCCGCTCCTCCAGGTAGGCCTCGTAGCCGCCGCCGTAGAGGTTGATCTGCCGCTGGGCCAGGTCGAGTTCGAGGACCTTGGTGACGGTCCGGGTGAGGAACTCGCGGTCGTGGCTGACGACGACGGTGCCGGCGCGCAGGCTCTTCACGAACCGTTCCAGGCGCTCCAGGCCGTCCAGGTCGAGGTCGTTGGTCGGCTCGTCGAGCAGGAAGACGTCGTAGCGGGACAGAAGCAGGGAGGCGAGTCCGGCGCGCGCCGCCTGGCCGCCGGACAGGGACGTCATCGGCTGGTCCAGGTCCACGGCCAGGCCCAGGGAGTCGGCGACCTCCTCGGCCCGCTCGTCCAGGTCGGCGCCGCCCAGGTCGAGCCAGCGCTCCAGGCTGGTCGCGTACGCGTCGTCGGCGCCGGGTGCGCCGTCGACCAGGGCCTGCGTGGCCTCGTCCATCACGCGCTGCGCCTCGGCGACACCGGTACGGCGGGCGAGGAACTCCCGGACCGTCTCGCCGGGGCGCCGCTCCGGCTCCTGCGGGAGGTGGCCGACGGTCGCGGTCGGCGGGGAGAGCCTGAGCTCCCCCTGCTCCGGGGCGAGCAGTCCCGCGAGCATCCTGAGCAGGGTGGACTTGCCCGCGCCGTTGGCGCCGACCAGCCCGATCACGTCTCCGGGCGCGACGACGAGGTCGAGTCCGGAGAAGAGGGAGCGGTCGCCGTGGCCGGCGGCTAGGTTCTTGGCGACGAGAGTGGCGGTCACAGGGGGCGATCCTAATGGGCGGGTCACGTCGGGCGCGCCCGCGAAGGGTGCGGGCTGTGCCGTCGGTGAAACGCGTGTCGATCTGCGGCTCCGCCTCCATGGGAGCGACCAGCCACAACGGGCCCGCAGACGGCTGATGTCAGCTCGCGGCACCCCCTCTCCGGTCGATGGCCCCGAAGCGGAGCGCTACCGCGCCATCGCCTCCACCAGCACGCTCCCCGCCGTCCGTGCCACCACGAACGACTCCCCCTTCACCGCCTTGGCGTCCAGGGCGATGCGATGGCGGCCCGGTTCGAGGACGCCGTCGAAGACCTCGTGGGTGTGGGTGCGGTAGAGGCGGTCGAGGCGGTACGTGGTGAGGCGGACCCGGCAGGGTGAGGTGACCTCGACGCCCGCTTCGCCGTCGGCCGCCACCAGGCGGGTCAGCCGGCGCTGCTCCGCCGGGCTGCGGTCCAGGGCGTGTTCGATCTGGGCGACGAGGAGCGGGACGATCGGGGCGAGGCCCTCGACGTAGACCACCTCGACGCCCGCCTGCTCGAAGGAGCGGCGTACGGCGGTGCGTTCCTCCTGGGTGACGGCGCGGCCGAAGGCGACGGCGCCGTAGGCGCGCAGTTCGTCGGCGGGGACGCCGTCGGCGTCGTGGGCGATGTCGGCGCCGATGCCGATGGTGCGCAGGGCGGCGGCGAGCTTGGCGAGCAGGGCGACGCGGGCGCCGATGAGCAGGACCCGGCGGCGGGTGCCCGGGGACTCGCCTTCGAGGAGGGCGGCCAGTGCCTCTCGGTACTCGGCGCCCCGGAAGCGGAAGGGTCCGATGCCGTGGTAGCCGTTGAGTTCGAGGTCGGCGTGTTCGTCGGTCTGCCAGGCGAAGTCCCGCCAGATGTAGTCCTCCCCTTCATCGCCTCCCCGCTCGATGATCGCGGTGACCGCGCCGCAGGCCAGGTCGGCGCACTCGGGGCAGCCGTAGATGACGTAACGGCCGCCCGGAAGCGGTGGGTCCGCCTCCAGGAGGAGGCTGCGGACGTGTTCGGTGAAGATCGCGGGTGGGATGTCGGAGGCGAGCGGGGAGACGGCATCGAGGTCGGAGAGCTGGAACAGCAGCGGACGTCCGTCGACGATGAAGTCCACGAAGTCCCGGTGCACTTGGTAGTCACCGTTGGCGAGGACTCCACCGGCACGCATCGCCGGTGCCAGGCCGAAGGTCGCGTATTCGGCAGACATGCTGTGAGTATTCCCGCAGTGGGAGCTGTCTGAGCACGGCATGACACATTCCGCTGACGTCCCCGCGTGGACAACGTGCGGAACAACGATGTCATCGTGGTGGGCGCCGGGGTCACAGGGCTGACGACGGCCGTCGTCCTCGCGGAGCGCGGCGGCCCGGGGCGACCGGCGTACGCATGGTCGAAGGAGTACTGGGCGCGGCGGATCTCGACCGGGCCGAGGCATCGGCGGCCGCCCGAGTGCCCGGGCTGCGGGAGCGGTTGGTGAGGGCGGGTGGGGTGCTGGAGGAGCTTACGGTCGCCGACTTCGCGGAGGCGGACGCGCCGGTGGTCGTCAACTGCACCGTGGTTGTGGAGAACCCGGGCATCCGGACGTGGGCCGCCGCCCGGCCGGCTGTTGCTGGGCGGCACTGCGGATGACGATGCCTGGTCGCGCCGGAGCCGGTTGGTGATGCGGCTGGAGGGTGAAGTCCTGCCCGGTGGGCGGGTGTTGGTGCACAACTATGGGCATGGCGGGGCCGGGGGTTGCGGAGGAGGCGGCCGGGTTTGCTTGCCCGGCCGCCCAGCGCTCCGCGGGGTGCGTTGTTTGTCGTCTGCTGCGCCGTCGTGGCTGGTCGCGCCCACGCGGCGGAGCCTCAAATTGAGATAGCCCCGCGCCCCTGAAAATCCGCTGTTGAGCCGTCGGGGACGTTGCGCAGCCCGCTCAGCCGATGGGCACGCGGTGTGCGGCGCCCGGATTGCGTACGCCCTTGAGCTGCGTGGCCGCAGGTACTGCCGACGGTTTGCCGGAGGTGGCGCGGGCGAAGGCTGCCGCGCCGCCGACCAGCGGGACGTCGGCCGAGGTGTGGGTGAGGTCCAGGGTCAGGGTCGGCTTGTCGGTCGGGGGGTCGATGAGGTCCTTGTCGGTGCCCGCGACGATCAGGGCGAGGCGGTGGCCGGCCGGGACGACGTGGTCCGTGGCCGCGAGATCCAGGGTAATGGTGTACGGCTTGCCCGGGGTGAGCGGGACGCCCTTGCGGTCGGAGGCGTAGTTGCCGAGGTCGGCCCAGCCGCGGCTGAATACCGTGTAGTCGACGGCGGTCTTCTTGGCCTCGGTGGCCTTGAAGCAGGCGCTGTCGCCCGCCGTGCTCGCACCCCAGCAGGTGCGGTCGGTGAGGGTGGTGATGCCCTCGGCGGAGTCGGCGTAGTCACGGATGGTGTCCGGGCCGAGGTCCACGAGGACGGCGGAGAGGTGGGCCGTCTTCGTGGTGGGGGTCGCGGTGACGGTGACCTTGGAGGAGCCGGACAGGCGCAGGTCGTGGGTGAGGGGCTTGGTGACGAAGCCGGCCTTGTCGGGGGTCGACGTGTCGATCTTCGCGGCCCAGTCGGTCTCGCTCAGCTGCGGGTTGTCGGTGAAGGTCTCGGTGCCGTCGCCCTTGGTGAGGCCGAGGGCGCCGATGCCCGCCTGCGTGCCCTGGTCCGGGCGCAGGGTTGTGATGCGGGTGCCGCTCGGGGGCCAGGACCGCGAGGTCACCCACTGGTCGGGGTGGCGTTCGATGTCGGCCATGGGCTCGCGGTCGATGCCGTTGTCGTAGCCGAGGAGTTCGTGGTCGAACCAGCGGTGCAGGGTGTCGACCCAGGCACCGCGGCGGAAGTCGAAGGGGTCGACGTGGCCGGTCTGGGAGAGCCAGATCTTGCGCTCGACGCCGTTCTTGGCGAGAGCGTCCCACCACTGGCCGAAGTGCTTGGTGCGGACGTTGAGGTCCTGCATGCCGTGCACGAGGAAGACGCTGGCCCGCACCTTGCTCGCGTTCCTGACGTAGTCGCGCTCGGTCCAGAACGGCGTCCAGTCGCCGGTGCGCGGCGCCCCGTCGACGATCCTCTGCTGGACGGCGGCGCACTTGGCCCGGGCGTCGGGGCTGTCGACATAGTTCGAGAGCCAGTCGGGGCCGGAGTCGTAGAGCGGGGCGCCCTTGGCGAAGAAGTAGTCGTACCAGGAGGAGATGGCGCTGATCGGGACGACGGTCCTGAGGCCCTTGACGCCGGTGGCGGCGACGCCGTTGGCGATCGTGCCGTCCCAGCTCTTGCCGATCATGCCGGTCTTCCCGTTGGTCCAGGCCGCCTTCGCGGTCGTGGTGCCGGTGCGGGTCGTGTACGCCTTGGCCCGGCCGTTCAGCCAGTCGACGACGGCCTTCGCGGACTGGATGTCGCTGCGGCCGCCGACGTCCACGCAGCCGTCGGAGCGGTTGGTGCCGGCGAGGTCGACGCCGACGAAGGCGTAGCCGCGCGGCACGAAGTAGTTGTCGTAGAACAGCGGCATCTGGACGACGTTGCCGTTCGCGTCGTACGTCTTCTTCTGGCTCTCGTTGCCGCGGCCGCAGCAGGAGTAGTAGGGGCTGGCGTCCATGATGACCGGAACCTTGCGGCCCTGCTGGGCGGGTTCGCGGGGGCGGACGATGTCGACGGCGACCCGGTCGGCCCTGCCGTCGCCGTCCCCGTCGAGTCCGGTGTCCACCCATACGGCCTCGCGGATGGCGTTGTCGTAGGAGTAGACGGGCTGGCTCTCCTGCGGGGCACTGTGAGCCGCCGCGGGAGTGAGGAACGCTGCCATGAGGGCGGCTACGGCCGCCGCTGCGAGCGGTCTCCAGGTCGTGAAGCGCATGCGTATGGGCATGCGCGGACGGTACAACGGTCAACTCCCGTACAGAAGAGTGCAATCGGACGCCTGTGAGGTCCGTGAGGGGGCGGGGGCGGTTGCTCATGTCGGCCGAATGGCGATCGTGTGACACGTGGGGCCATGGACATGCCCGGGGCCACAGGGACTGAATAGGCTCCGAACAGACCTCGTACTCCTACGACTTGGAGCTTTCGTGCACCGCAGAATCATCACGCCGGGCGCACTCGCTGCCGCGTCCCTGATGCTGGCGATCCCGGCGTCGGCCGCGAGCTACTCCCCCGGCGCACCGGGCATCGGCGACCCCTACTACCCGGCCTACGGCAACGGCGGATACGACGTCTCCCACTACGACCTGCGGCTCCAGTACCAGCCCGCCACCGACGAGTTGGCCGGTACGGCCACGATTCTCGCGAAGACGACGCAGGACCTTTCCAGCTTCGACCTGGACTTCCTGCTGGACGTCAGCGAGGTGCGGGTCAACGGGGTCAAGGCGTCCTTCGCGACCTCGGGCCAGCACGAGCTGGTGGTGACGCCGAAGACGCCGCTGGCCAAGGGCACGCCGATCACCGTGGTGGTCCGCTACAGCGGAGTGCCGTCCACCAAGAGCGCGTACGGGTTCAACACCTGGCACCGCACGCCGGACGGAGCCGTCGCGGCGGACGAGCCCGAGGCGGCCTGGTGGTGGTTCCCCAGCAACGACCACCCGCTCGACAAGGCGACCTACGACGTGTCGGTGGCCGTGCCGGACGGCACCCAGGCCATCTCCAACGGCACGCTGCAGTCGACGAGTTCGAAGCTCGGCTGGACCCGCTACAACTGGCGGGAGAACAAGCCGCAGGCGACCTATCTGGCCACGCTGGCGGTCGGCAAGTTCGACATCACGACCAGCACCTCCGAGGGCGGTGTGCCGGTCGTCAACGCCTACAGCAAGGACCTCGGCGACAACGACGGGGCTGCGCGGGCGAGCGTCGAGCGCACCGGGGAGCTCGTCGACTGGCTGAGCGGCTACTTCGGGCCGTATCCCTTCAGCTCGGCCGGCGGGTACGTGCCCAACACGACCACCGGGTACGCGCTGGAGACGCAGACCCGTGTGTACTACAGCCCGAAGCAGTTCGCGAACGGCTCCAACACCTCGGTGGTCGTGCACGAGCTGGCGCACCAGTGGTACGGCGACAGCGTGTCCTTGAAGGGCTGGAAGGACATCTGGATCAACGAGGGCTTCGCGCGGTACGCGCAGTGGCTGTGGTCCGAGCACGAGGGCGAGGGCACGACGCAGCAGCTCGCCGACTACGTGTACGCCTCGCACCCCGCGGACGACGCGTTCTGGACGGTCAAGCCGGGCGACCCCGGGCCTGACAACCAGTTCGACATCGCTGTCTACGACCGCGGGGCGCTGGCGGTACAGGCGCTGCGGAACGCGGTCGGCGACGATGCGTTCTTCGCCATTCTGAAGGGGTGGCCGCAGACGCACGCGTACGGCAACGCTTCTGTCGCCGACTTCCAGGCCTACGCCGAGCAGGTGTCGGGGAAGTCCCTGTCCTCGTTGTTCGACACCTGGCTGTTCCAGCCGAGCAAGCCTGCGGCGTCGGCGGCGAAGGCAGTGGCTGTCGCCAAGTCGACGGCTGCTTCGGTGCGGCCGAGGTCGTGGAAGAAGATCGAAGCGACGAACGACGTCCACTGAGGAACTGCCGGGTTCGGTGGTGCGGGGACTGCGGAACGGATGTGGCTGGTCGCGGCCCGCGGCGGAGCCGCTGATGTCACAGCCCCGCGCCCCTTACTGGCCCGCTGCACTCACCGCTTCCAGGAGTTCCTCTCGGCTCATTGCCTCCGTCTCCGTCGAAGGGATCGTGCAGGCGTGGGCGCCGGCGATGCTGCCGTACAGGGCGCAGCGCTGTGGGGTTTCGCGGTTCAGCCAGCCGTGCAGGAAGGCTGCGGCGAAAGCGTCGCCCGCGCCGTTGGAGTCCACCACCGGGGCGGGCGGTGCGACGGGCGGTACATGGGTCAGCTCTTCGTCGGCCAGGAGGTACGCGCCCTTCGCGCCGGCCGTGGCGACGACCACCTGGGCCCGGCCCCGATCGGCGATCCGGCGCATCGTGCGCTCGGGGTCGGACAGCGCGGCAGCGGACAGGAAGACGACGTCCGCGGCTTGCGCGAACGGCTCGTGGTACGGGTTCTTCCCGTCCCAGTCGTGCAGGTCGGTGGAGATGGTGGCGCCCGACTCGCGCAGGAGTGGCAGCGCATCTGCGCAGGGCTGGGTGATGGCGACGTGCGCGTGGCGGCTCGCCGCCGCCAGCGCGCGCACCGTGTCCTCAGGGAAGCGGTCCACGCCCTGCGTGCGGCTCACGTCGTACAGCGACAGACGTCTGCCGTCGGGGCCGACCAGGTTGACCGCGCGCTTGGTGCCGGCGGGGTGGGGGACGGCGCTGAGCGCGATGCCGTTGTCCCGGTGCAGGGCGCGGACGAGGTCGCCCTCGGGGTCGTCACCGAGCATGTCGAGGTGATGGACGCGCAGGCCGAGGGCGTTGAGCCCAAGGGCGACGAAGTCGCCGGTCTGTCCGGCGCGAGTGCGGATCCCGGACTCGATCATGTAGCTGTCGGCGTACGGCAGCGGCAGCTCCGGCACATACACGATGGTGTCCACGCCGGCACCGCCCAGCACGAGGACGTCGGTTTCACGGCTCAACTCTGGCCCTCCCATGGTCGTAGACGCTGACCTTGATGTCCCGCTTCACGAGCCGCTCGGTGATCAGCGGTTCGATGCGGGACATTCACCTCCGGCAGTGCGCGCAGACGCTCTGCCGGGTTGGCAGGCTATATCGCCGTGGGTCCACCGGACGTCGGGCAGCTGCAGGTTGGTGGGTGGCTGGTCGGGCCCCGCGGCGGAGCCGCTGATGTCACAGCTCCGCCCCCCTCCAGGGCGCATCCCTGACCGTACGCCGGCTCCGGCTCCGGCCAGTGACGCAATCCGGAGGGATCGGTGGCCTCACCCCGGACATGGATGATCTCCGACATGACGCCACCGTAGGCGATGCCACTGACAGTGGCTCTGGCCTGCTACTTCGTCAGTTCGGTCAGTTCCTGGTCGCCGTTGCTCACGACCCTGCGGCGTACCGCGAACCAGCCGGCGACCAGCATGGCGGCGATCACCGGGATGAGCAGGAGGGTCTTGCGGCCGACCTCGGGGTCGTTCCACATGAGGGCGAGTACGGCGAGCAGGAAGGCGATCGTGGTGATCTCCGTGACCGGGCTGCCGGGAAGGCGGAAGGACGGGCGGGTGACGAGGCCCGCCTTGGCGCGGCGGACGAAGACCAGGTGGCAGACCATGATGATCACCCAGGTCGAGACGATGCCGAGGGAGGCCACGTTCAGCACGATCTCGAAGGCCTGGCTCGGCATCAGGTAGTTGAGGCCGACGCCGAGCACGCACACCGCGCAGGTGAGCAGGATGCCGCCGTAGGGGACCTGGCTGCGGTTCATGCGCGCCGTGAACCTGGGGGCAGAGCCCGCCGTCGCCATCGAGCGCAGGATGCGGCCCGTCGAGTACAGGCCCGAGTTCAGCGAGGACATCGCGGCCGTCAGGACCACCAGGTTCATCACGTCGCCCGCCGCCGGGATACCGATCTTCGACAGCACCGTGACGAAGGGGCTTTCGTCCGCCGAGTACACCGAACCGGGGAGCAGCAGGGCCAGCAGGACGACCGAGCCGACGTAGAAGAGACCCACCCGCCACATGATGGAGTTCACCGCGCGCGGGACGACCTTCTCCGGCTCGGCGGTCTCGCCTGCGGCAACGCCGACCAGTTCCAGCGCGGCGTACGCGAAGATCACGCCCTGCATGACGAGGACGACCGGCATCACGCCGTGCGGGAAGACGCCGCCGTGATCGGCGATCACGGACAGGCCCGGGGTCCGGCCGCCGACCTCGTGCCGGGTGGCCAGCAGGAAGATGCCGATCAGCATGAAGCCGACGAGCGTGGCCACCTTGATGATCGCGAACCAGAACTCCATCTCGCCGAAGATCTTCACCGAGATCAGGTTCACGGCGAGCACGACGGCCAGCGCGATCAGTGCGAGCACCCACTGCGGGATGCTCGTGAACATGCTCCAGTAGTGCGTGTACAGCGCGATCGCCGTGATGTCGGCGATTCCGGTCGTCGACCAGTTCAGGAAGTACATCCAGCCGGCGACGTACGCCCCCTTCTCGCCGAGGAACTCGCGCGCGTACGACACGAAGGAACCGGAGGAGGGGCGGTAGAGGACCAGTTCGCCCAGCGCCCGGACGACGAAGAAGGCGAAGATCCCGCACACCAGGTAGGCGAGTGCGAGGGCCGGGCCCGCGTTGTGCAGGCGGCCGCCGGCGCCCAGGAAGAGGCCGGTGCCGATGGCGCCGCCGATGGCGATCATGTTGACGTGGCGGGCCTTGAGGTCCTTGCTGTAGCCGGCGTCTCCCGCGTCCGCGGGCACCTGGGCCGCGTCGGTCCGGGTGGCGGCCTGTGCCGTGTCCACGGCGTCCTTGCTCACAGGTGGTTCCACTCTCTGGTGCGCCCGAGCGGGTCGCGCTCGGCTGTCCGGACGTACTCGGTCGGCGCTCTTCGGTCGAAGACGCGGACCAACGCGGCACCTTCCCCAGGTGTCGGCGCGCATGCGATGGCATGGATCACACAGCGGTACTTCTCACAAGCCTCACGGGCCCCTCGTACCGGGTTTCGCAGTACTGGTGTGACAGCGATACTGCTGCACATGACGACCGACACCGACACCGGCAGCGACCCGGACGGCGACACCGCGGAGCCGACGCTCACGATCGACGAACTGGCGGCGCGGGCCGGCGTCACGGTCCGCACGGTCCGGTTCTACGGAACCAAGGGGCTGCTGCCGCCGCCGGAGATCGGTCCGCGCCGGGTGGGCCGCTACGGGCAGCAGCACGTGGCCCGGCTGGCGCTGATCGAGGAGCTGCAGCACCAGGGCATGACGCTGGCGGCGATCGAGCGGTACATGGCGCAGCTGCCGCCCGGCCTCAGCCACCACGACCTGGCGATCCACCGGGCCGTGGTGGCGTCCTGGGCGCCGGACATCGTGGAGACCGTGAGCGCGGCGGAGCTGCGGCGCCGGGCGGGACGGCCGCTGGCCGAGGACGAGGTCGAGCGGCTGTGCGCCATGAATGTGATCCGGCGCGACGGGGAGTCGTACCGCGTCGACTCCGGCCTGCTCCGGCTCGCCGTGCAGCTCCTCGACGTACCGCTGTCGGAGGAGGCGATCCTCGCGGCGCGCAGGGTGCTGATCGAGCATTCGCGGGCCGCCGCGCACGAGCTGTCCCAGCTGTTCCGGGGCGAGGTGTCCGAGCGGGCGGAGCGGGACGTGAAGTCGCTGTCCGCGCATATGCAGCCCATCGTGGTGCAGGCGCTGCTGACGACCTTCCAGCGGTCGCTGAAGGAGGAGGTGCACCAGTGGCTGGACGCCTCACTCGACCTCCCGGAGGAAGGTGTCCCGGAGGAACCCGTCTCGGAGCGTGGCGTCTCAGAGGCGGGTCGGGCCTCCTGACACGTTGAGCGTCTGCCCGCTCAGGACCGACGGATGTCGCCCCCGCCGCCCCTTCCCGTCCCGACCCGGGGGCCAGCCCCCGGACCCCCGCTCCTCAAACGCCGGAGGGGCTGAATTTGGCTCAGCCCATCTCAGCCCGTCCGGCGTTTGAGGACGAGGCCGTGCAGGCCGAAGCGGGGGTCTGGGGGCGGCAGCCCCCAGGGGACGGGAATGGGAAGGGGCGGCGGGGGCGAAACACCCTCCGCGCACCGCCGCCGCGAGGGTCACGCGTCCGTGAACCGCTCCCCCTTCTCCGCCTTCTCCACCAGCAGCGCCGGCGGCGCGAACCGCTCCCCATAGCGGTCCGCCAGCTCACGCGCGCGTGCCACAAAGCCCGGCAGCCCGCCCTCGTAGCCGTTGATGTACTGCAGGACACCCCCCGTCCAGCCGGGGAACCCGATCCCGAAGATGGACCCGATGTTCGCGTCGGCCACCGACGTCAGCACCCCCTCCTCCAGCAGCTTCACCGTGTCGAGCGCCTCGGAGAAGAGCATCCGCTCCTGCATGTCCCGGAACGGAATCTCATGCCCCGGCTTGGTGAAGTGCTCGCGCAGCCCGGGCCACAGCCCCACCCGCTTGCCCGCCTCGTCGTAGTCGTAGAAGCCCGCTCCCCCGCTGCGCCCCGTGCGCCCGAACTCGTCGACCATGCGGTCGATGACCGCCTCGGCCGGGTGCGTCGGCCAGGTGCCGCCCGCCTCCTCCACGGCCCGCTTCGACTCGTTGCGGATCTTCCGGGGGAGCGTGAGCGTCAGCTCGTCCATCAGGGAGAGGACCTTGGCCGGGTACCCGGCCTGGGCCGCCGCCTGCTCGACGGATGCGGGCTCGATGCCCTCGCCGACCATCGCGACACCCTCGTTGATGAAGTGGCCGATCACGCGGGAGGTGAAGAAGCCGCGCGAGTCGTTGACGACGATCGGCGTCTTCTTGATCTGGCGGACCAGGTCGAAGGCGCGCGCGAGGGCCTCCTCGCCCGTCCGCTCACCCTTGATGATCTCCACGAGCGGCATCTTGTCCACGGGCGAGAAGAAGTGCAGACCGATGAAGTCCGACTGGCGCTCCACTCCCTCGGCCAGCGCGGTGATCGGCAGGGTCGAGGTGTTGGAGCACAGCAGCGCGTCCGGTTCGACGAGGTGCTGGATCTCCTGGAAGACCTTGTGCTTGAGCTCCGGGTTCTCGAACACGGCTTCGATGACCGCGTCGCAGCCCGCCACGTCCTGCGGGTCGGCGGTCGGCGTGATGCGGGCCAGCAGCGCGTCTGCCTTCTCCTGCGTCGTGCGGCCCCGGGAGACCGCCTTCGCGCACAGCTTCTCGGAGTAGCCCTTGCCCTTGACGGCCGCCTCGAGCGACACGTCTTTCAGGACCACCTCGATGCCCGCGCGGGCGCACGAGTACGCGATGCCCGCGCCCATCATCCCGGCGCCGAGGACGGCGACCTTGCGGACCGGACGCGGCTCGATGCCCTTGGGGCGGTTGGCGCCGGAGTTGACGGCCTGGAGGTCGAAGAAGAAGGCCTGGATCATGTTCTTGGACGTCTGGCCGGCGGCCAGCTCCACGAAGTAGCGCGCCTCGATGACCTGCGCCGTCTCGAAGTCGACCTGGGAGCCCTCGACGGCAGCCGCGAGGATGTTGCGCGGCGCCGGGTAGGGCGCGCCGCCCGTCTGCTTGCGCAGGCTGGCCGGGAAGGCGGGCAGGTTGGCCGCGAACTTGGGGTTGGCGGGGGTGCCGCCCGGGATGCGGTAGCCGGGCCTGTCCCAGGGCTGCTGCGACTCGGGGTTGGCGTCGATGAAGGCGCGGGCCTTGGCGAGCAACTCGTCCTGCGTGGCGGCCACTTCGTCGATCAGGCCGTTCTCCAGGGCGCGCTGCGCGTTGTACTGGGTGCCCTGCAGCAGCACCTTCAGCAGCGCGTCGGCGATGCCCAGCAGGCGTACGGTGCGCACGACGCCACCGCCGCCGGGCAGCAGGCCGAGGGTGACCTCCGGGCAGCCGATCTTCGTGCCGGAGGTGTCGAGGGCGACCCGGTGGTGGCAGGCGAGCGCGAGCTCGTAGCCGCCGCCCAGGGCCGCGCCGTTGATCGCGGCCACGACCGGCTTGCCGAGGGTCTCGATGCGGCGCAGGTGGCGCTTGATGGCCATGCCGCCGTCGAAGAGGTCCTGCGCGGTCTCGGGGGTGACCCGGATGAGGTCGCGCAGGTCGCCGCCGGCGAAGAAGGTCTTCTTGGCGGAGGTGAGGATGATGCCGCGGATGGAGTCCTGCTCGGCCTCCAGACGGTCGGTGATCACGGCGAGGGAGTCGCGGAACGCCTGGTTCATGGTGTTCGCGGACTGGTTCGGGTCGTCCAGGACGAGGGTGACGACGCCGGTGCGGTCCTGTTCCCAGCGGATGGTGGTGCTCTGCGTCATGACGGGGGTCTCCGTTGAAGTCTGTGAAGTCTCTTGGTTCCGCCGGGTGTTCAGATGCGCTCGACGATCGTGGCGATGCCCATGCCGCCGCCGACGCAGAGGGTCGCGAGGCCGTAGCGCTTGTCCTGGCGCTCCAGTTCGTCGACGAGGCTGCCGAGGATCATGGCGCCGGTCGCGCCGAGCGGGTGACCGAGGGCGATCGCGCCGCCGTTGACGTTGACCTTGTCCAGGGACAGGCCCATGTCCTTGACGAAGCGCAGGACGACTGCCGCGAAGGCCTCGTTGATCTCTACGAGGTCGATGTCGTCGATGGTCAGCCCGGCCTTGGCGAGGGCCTTGCGGGTGGCGGGCGCCGGGCCGGTGAGCATGATGGTCGGCTCGGAGCCGGAGACGGCGGCGGAGACGATCCGCGCGCGCGGCCGCAGCCCGTACCGCTCCCCCACTTCCTTCGAACCGATCGCGACCAGCGAGGCGCCGTCGACGATGCCGGAGGAGTTGCCCGCGTGGTGGACGTGGTCGATCTTCTCGACCCAGTGGTACTTCTGCAGGGCCACCGCGTCGAAGCCGCCCAGCTCGCCGATGTCCGCGAAGGACGGCTTCAGCTTGGCGAGGGAGTCGGCGGTGGTGCCCGGGCGCAGGTGCTCGTCGTGGTCGAGGACCGTCAGACCGCTGCGGTCCTTCACCGGGACGACGGAGCGGTCGAAGCGGCCCTCCTTCCAGGCCGTGGCCGCCCGCTCCTGCGAGAGCGCCGCGTACTCGTCGACGTCACGCCGCGAGAACCCCTCGATGGTGGCGATCAGGTCGGCGCCGATGCCCTGCGGCACGAAGTTGACGGCGAGGTTGGTCATCGGGTCGTTGAACCAGGCGCCGCCGTCGGAGGCCATCGGCACCCGGGACATGGACTCGACGCCGCCCGCGAGGACCAGGTCCTCCCAGCCCGAACGGACCTTGGCGGCGGCCATGTTGACGGCCTCCAGACCGGACACACAGAAGCGGTTCTCCTGTACGCCGGCGACCGTGTCCGGGAGGCCCGCGGCGACGGCGGCGATGCGGGCGATGTCGGAGCCCTGGTCGCCGACGGGGCCGACGACGCCCAGCACGATGTCGTCGATGGCCGCCGGGTCGAGGCCCGGGAAGCGGCCCTGGATCTCCTGGATGAGCCCGACGACCAGGTCGATGGGCTTGGTGCCGTGCAAGGAGCCGTTCGCCTTGCCGCGGCCGCGCGGGGTGCGGATCGCGTCGTACACGTACGCTTCGGTGCTCACTGGAAGGCCTTTCGGGGTGAGGGTGGGCCGGGCGATGAGCTTCAGCCCAGCAGGGAACGGCCGATGATCTCCTTCATGATCTCGGTGGTTCCGCCGTAGATGGTCTGGATACGGCCGTCGGTGAAGGCCCGGGCGACCGGGTACTCGGTCATGTAGCCGTAGCCGCCGTGCAGTTGGAGGCAGCGGTCGGCGACCCGCTTCTGCAGTTCGGTCGCCCACCACTTGGCCATGGAGGCGTCCACCGCGTCGAGCCGGCCGTCCGAGTGCTCCTCCACGCAGCGGTCGAGGAACGCGCGCGTGACGGCGCACTCGGTGGCCATCTCGGCCATCTCGAAGCGGATGTGCTGCTTGGTGGCGAGCGGCCGGCCGAAGGCCTCGCGCTCCTTGACGTACTCGGTGGTGATCTCCAGCAGGTGCTCGGCGGCCGCGATCGCGGCGACGGCGATGCTGAGGCGCTCCTGCGCGAGGTTGGTCATCAGATGGCCGAAGGCGCCGTTGAGCGTGCCCAGCAGGTTCTCCTTGGGCACGCGCACGTCGGTGAAGAACAACTCGGCCGTGTCCTGCGCCTTCTGGCCGATCTTGTCGAGGTTGCGGCCGCGCTCGAAGCCGTCCGTGCCGCGTTCGACGACGAGGAGGGACAGGCCGTGGGCGCCGCCCTCCGGTGTCGTCCTCGCGACGACGATCACCAGGTCGGCGAGGATCCCGTTGGAGATGAACGTCTTGGCTCCGTTGAGCAGCCAGTGGTCGCCCCGGTCCTCGGCGTGCGTACGGATCCCCTGGAGGTCGGACCCGGCACCGGGCTCGGTCATGGCGATGGCGGTGATGATCGACCCGTCGCAGAAGCCGGGCAGCCAGCGCCGCTTCTGCTCGTCGGTGGCGAGGCCGGTGAGATACGGGCCGATGACGTCGTTGTGCAGTCCGAGGGCGAGCCCGGGAGCGCCCGCTCGGGTGAACTCCTCGGCGAGTACGGTGGCGTAGCGGAAGTCGGAGGTGCCGCCGCCCCCGTACTCCTCGGGCACGGCGAGTCCGAGCAGGCCCTGCTTGCCGGCCGCCCGCCAGGCGTCGCGGGAGACGATGCCGTCCTTCTCCCACTGCTCGTAGTACGGCAGCACCTCCCTGGCCAGGAAGGCACGCACGGTCGCGCGGAACGCGTCGTGCTCGGGGGCGAAGATCTGCCGCTTCATTCGGAGCCCTTCATGAGTTCCTGGTCCTTCAGGAGAGCGGGTACGTCCCAGTCGCGTGCCACGTCGGCGGTGTCGGCGCCGGGCTGCGCGGGGCCGGTGCGTACGGCCGTGGGGGTGGCGGAGAAGCGGGGTGCGGGGGCGGGCTGGGTGATGCCGCCGTGGTCGGTGAAGGTGCCGCGGGCGGCGAGGTGCGGGTGGTGCGGGGCCTCGCGCAGGGACAGCACGGGCGCCACGCACGCGTCGGAGCCCTCGAAGACGGCCGTCCACTCGTCCCGGGTGCGGGACTTGAAGCCGGCCGCGACCGCTTCGCGCAGCTCGCCCCAGCGGGTCCAGTCCTTGCGGGCGTCGGCGTGCTCCGGGATGCCGAGGACGCGCACGAACTCGTCGTAGAACTGCGGTTCCAGGGCTCCGACGGCCATGTACTTGCCGTCGGCCGTCTCGTAGGTGCCGTAGTACGGGCAGCCGCCGTCCAGGAGATTGGCGCCGCGGCGGTCCTGCCAGCCGCCGGCGGCGAGCATGCCGTGGATCATCGCGGCGAGGTGCGAGGTGCCGTCGACGATGGCGGCGTCGACGACCTGGCCGGTGCCGCCCACGCGCGCGTGGTGGAGGGCGGCGAGGACGCCGACGACCAGGTAGAGGGAGCCGCCCGCGTAGTCGCCGAGGAGGTTGGCGGGGACGGCCGGGGGCTCGTCCGGGCTGCCGATCATGCCGAGGGTGCCGGTGAGGGCGATGTACGCGATGTCGTGGCCGGCGCGGTGGGCGAGGGGGCCCTGCTGGCCCCAGCCGGTCATCCGGCCGTAGACGAGTTTCGGGTTGCGGGCGTGGCAGGCCTCGGGGCCCACGCCGAGGCGTTCGGCCACTCCCGGGCGGTAGCCCTCGATCAGGATGTCGGCACGCGCGGCGAGGTCCAGGACGCGCGCGGCGCCGTCCGCGGACTTCAGGTCGACGATCACCGAGCGCTTGTTGCGGTTGGTGATGTCGTACTCCGTGTTGATCGCGAGCCCGACGCCGCCGGGGCGGTCCACGCGGACGACGTCGGCGCCGAGGTCGGCGAGGAGCATGGCGGCGAACGGGCCGGGCCCGATACCGGCCAGCTCGACCACGCGCACGCCGGAGAGCGGGCCGTGTCCAGGCGTCTTTGCCTCTGCCATGCAGTCCCCAGGGGTTGTGACACAACTGCTGTAACACTAATGATGTTAGGAACACGTTCCAGCGGACACAAGACCTGGGAGAGCAAGCGCTTAGCCAAGTTGTGCCGGAGGATGGATGCGGCTCAACGAGCGTCCAGGTCGGCTATCAGCCGCTTCGGTGCGACCACCCGGTAGCTCTCCTCCACCCAGTCGCACAGCAATTCCGCCGCCGGGGCGCCCTGCTCCGCAAGCGGGATGCGGACCCAGCCGGCCTTGCCCAGCCCGTACCCGGCGGGTTCCGCGCCCGGGGCGGTGAGGGCGAATTCGCGCACCTTCTCCCACTTCTTCAGGGCATTCCTCGGCACGGTCACCGCTTACCTCCGGGCTCGTCGTCGGGCTCCGCACTCTTCACGCTAGCCTCGGCCACCGACAACGGCGCGTGCTGCGGACCGAGGGGTGTCATGAGCAGGCTGAACAGGACGGACCGTCCGTACGACATCGTGCTCTTCGGAGCCACGGGCTTCGTCGGGACGCTCACCGCGGAGTACCTCGCCGCGCATGCGCCCGACGATCTGCGCTGGGCGATCGCGGGCCGCAGCGAGCAGAAGCTGGAGCGGCTGCGCGAGCGACTCCCCGGCAACGGGAAGGTCGGGGTGCTGCGGGCGGACGTGGCCGACCCGGCGTCGCTGCGCGAACTCGCGGAGCACGCGCGCGTGGTGGCCACGACGGTGGGGCCGTATGTGACGTACGGCGAAGAGCTGGTCGCCGCCTGCGCGGACAGCGGTGCGGACTATCTCGACCTCACCGGTGAGCCCGAGTTCGTGGACCTGATGTACGTCCGCCACGATGCACGCGCGCGTGAGACCGGGGCGCGGCTGGTGCACGCCTGCGGGTTCGACTCGATCCCCCATGACCTGGGCGCGTACTTCACCGTGCGGCAGCTGCCCGTGGGCGTGCCGCTGGCGGTGGACGGGTTCGTGACGGCGGACGCCACCTTCTCCGGCGGGACGTTCGCCTCGGCGCTGAACCAGTTCTCACGGGTGCGGCCGATGCTGGCCGCCGAGCGGGACCGCAAGCGGCACGAGCCACGCTTGGTGGGGCGGCGGGCCGCAGCGCCCACGGGTGTGCCGCGGTTCGCGAAGGAGGTCGGCGCTTGGGCGCTGCCGCTGCCGACCATCGACGCGCAGATCGTGGGCCGCTCCGCGAAGGCCCTGGAGCGTTACGGCCCCGACTTCCGCTACCGCCACTACGCGGCGGTGCGGCACCTGCCCGTCGCCGTGGGCGGGATCGCGGCCGTCGGCGGCCTCTTCGCGGCCGCGCAGCTGCCGCCCGCACGGCGCTGGTTGTCCGACCGGCTCAAGCCCGGCGAGGGGCCGAGCGCCGAGAAGCGGGCGAAGAGCTGGTTCAAGGTCCGCTTCGTGGGCGAGGGCGGTGGCCGGCGGGTGCTCACGGAGGTCGCGGGCGGCGACCCCGGCTACGACGAGACGGCGAAGATGTTCGCCGAGTCGGCGCTGTCGCTGGCCTTCGACGACCTGCCCCCGACGGCCGGCCAGGTCACCACGGCGGTCGCGATGGGCGACGCGCTCACGGAGCGGCTTCGGCGGGCGGGGATCACCTTCCGGGTGGCGTCCAGCCGGTGAATCGGCACTCCGCGAGGCGCAGGAGCGAGCGGGACCGGCGCGCCTGATCGGAGGCTGCTCCCCCTGACGAGGCCCTCCCCTTGGAAACATCTGACGGGGCTTTCCGGGCCGGGGAGCATCAGGGGGGCGATGTCGGAGTTCCGAGGCGGCACCGCAGGAACGGCTCCTGGGACAGTACGGCGCCCACACTGAGCCCTACGGCGACGGCCACGGACACGACGATCAGCCAGGACAGCATGACGAAGACCGAACCCGCGGAACCGTAGTCGGACAGGGCCCGGTTGAGCGCCCGCGGCATGTAGAAGTGCGCGGCCACGGACAGGCAGCTCACTGCGATCGCCGTGAGGACCGCTCCCGGCAGCAGGGGCGCCCAGCGGACGGCCCCGCCCAGCAGCAGATGCTGTGTCCACCACCACATGGCCGTCTGCACGGCCACGACGATCGGAATTCCCAGCCACGCGCCCAGGCCGAACCCGTCGCGCAGCAGCCCTTGCGCAACCAATGCGCCGAGCCACAGCGCGATCCATGTGAGCCACCTCCACGGAGCGACTTTCGTTGCTCCGTGGGGCAGCAGCCAGGCCCGTCTGCACAGCCGCTGCACCGCGCGGCTCACCGCGGTGGCCGACAGCAGCACCATCAGCCCGCCCACCACGCCGATCGCCTGGCGCACGTCGTCGGTCGGTGGCTGGAACACCTGCTGCACCTCGGCCTTCGACTGCCCGCTCAGGCCGAAGACGGCGCTGACCGACTTGACGACCTGGGTCTGCACCGACTCGGGCGCGTACGCGGACAGCACGAACAGCAACGGGACCGCGGTCAGGAAACACTGCGCCGCGATGCGGGTGGCGGAGTCGAAGATGTTCACCGCCACCATGCGGTCCAGAAGTCCTGTGATGACGGGGAAGCGGATCTCCAGGCGCGCGTGGGCGGCTTTCAGGCGGACCGTCAGTTGCCCGAGACGGCCACGCCACCGTGGTGCGCGCGAGTCCACGCCCGTATCCCCGCGCCGCATCAGCCGCGATTCTCCATCGTCGCCCCTTCCCTCTCCAGGGTGCGCGACGAAGCGGGCCACGGCACCCTGCCGCGGCCACGGGGCAACGGGGCAACGGGACAACGGGACAAGGCTGGCGCGACCGTCACATGAGATGCGGTGGGTCACTGCCGTGCATAGGCTCGACCCGTACGGTGCCTGATGGGATCGCCCATGGTCTTCGACCTCCTGCTCATCGCCCTCGCCATCACGCTCGACCCACTCCCCCTCATGGCGTTCGTCCTGGTGGTCGCATCCGTCAGGGGCGTTCGGACAGGGCTCGCCTTCATCGCGGGATGGATGACGTGTTTCGTCGCGGTGATCGCTCTGGTCCTGACCGTGACCGGCGGGAAGCCCCCGGAGCCGAGGTCGCCTCCGTCCACGGCAAACCTCGCGATCAAGGTCGCCATCGGAGTGTCGCTGGTCGTCTACGGCGTCCACAGGCACCGAAGGGCCGGTCGCCACGGTCCGCCCGGCGCCGTCGCCTCGCCGTCGAAGGGCAGGTCGTCCGCCTTCCTCACCTCCCGGATGGACCGCGGCGCGCTCTGGCCTGCGGCGGGACTCGCCATCCTGCTGCAACCGTGGGGGCTCGTCGCCGCCGGCGCCGTGACCGTGGTGGAGGCCGACGGCTCCGACCCCACGACCTGGCTGGTACTGGTCGCGTACTGCATCATCGCGACCGCCACTCTGCTCGCAGCGGAGCTGTACGTGGTCTTCAAACCGGCGTCTGCCCAACACCGGCTAAGGGAACTGCGTTCCTGGATGCAGGGCCACGCGGAACAGGCGATCGTGTACGGCAGTGTCGTGGTCGGCCTGCTGCTGGTGGGAAAGAGTGCCTACGCACTGGCCCAATGAGAATGGGGTGGGGTCAGGCGCCGTCGAGCGCGCGGTGCAGGTCGCGAGTCGGCGCTGTCGCCACCCGCAGAACGGGAGCTAGGACCACCCCGCCACCGTGTAGAGCATCCCGGCGATCCAGGCGAGCCCCGCCAGCACGGCAAGGACCAGCGCGGCCGTCACGGCACGCTCGACGGGACGGTTGGGATCGGCCAGGGGCTTGGGAGCGCGGTGCGTCGTCATGCGGCACAGCCTGCCGACCGGCGCACCGCACCCACATCCGTACGGGTACTCAGTGCGGGTACTCAGATCACCCGTCGAGCGGCTCCGGCGGCCGCTCGCCCAGCGCGTCCGCGATCCGGTCCCGCACGGCGGGGTCGGCCGCGGCGGCGAGCCGCCAGGCGAGGGGGCCGATCTGCCACCCCGCGTGGTGGTCGAAGAACGGCGGAGGCCCGGCCTCGTTGTGGGCGACCTTGCCGACCAGCTCCGCGAGGCGGAACACGATCCGCTGCTCCTGCGTGAACTGCTCCTCGTCCGCCCATCCGCGGCGGACCAGCTCGAACACCTCGCGTCCATGGCTCCACCGGTCGCGGTCCTTCGCGAACTCCAAGGCAGCCTCGATCTCCGGCGTCCGCCCCTGCCCCAGGGCCGCCGCCCGGAGCACATGGCCCGCCCAGGTCACCGGGTCGGACTGACGCTCGAACAGGGTGCGCCCCCACGACCGGGTGGGGTCCGCCGCCGCGCGGTCGGCCAGGGGTTTCCTCGGGGCCGCGGCCTCCCGCAACGCCTTGCGGCACAACGCGTCCGCCCTGCGGGTCGTCTCCGGCAGGCGGTACTCCGGGGTCAGGGCCAGCGTGTGGGCGCAAGCGTTGTCGAGGTCCACCCGGTGGCCCACGGACACGAAGACCGGCTTGACGGCGTCGCGGGTGCGCAGGGCGCGGCCGACCTCCTCGGTGCCGGCGAGGAGGGGTGAGGTGCTGCCGCGCGGGGCGTCCGGGTCGGCGTGGATGAAGGTGAAGGGGTTCTTCGCGACGCCGATCGTGGGCAGGCCGGTCAGGACGCCGAGGTGGCTGGCGAGGCCGAAGCGGCGCGGGTGGGCCAGACCGTAGCCGTCGCAGACGACCAGGCCGGGCGGGCACGGCAGGGCGTCGAGGGCGGCGAGGACCGTGGGGATCTCGCGGAAGGCGAGCAGACCGGGGACGTACGGGAACGAGATGCGGCCGACCGCCGTGGCCTCTGCGACCACCTCCAGGGTCGCCGCGTCCAGGACGACCGCCGCGGCGGCGACGACGTCCCGCTCGTCGTCGTACGCCACGTCGACACCGGTGACATGACCGCTGCCCGGCGGCGGTCCCGGCTCGTCGAGCACCACCTGTGCCCGCAGCCGGTCCTGTTCGGCGCGGGCCTGTTCCTCGGTCGCGGGCCAGCCCGCGGGGATGGGTACGGTCGTCATGATGGGCACGAGCGTACGGCCCCTGAGGGGGCGTCGGGCGCGTGGCGCCGGACGCACGAACCCCCGCGACGGCGGGAGGGTCCCTGCTGCCGCGGGGGACGGGGAACTCAGCCCTTCTTCGCGTTCAGCGCGCGCTGCAGCTGGTCCTTGTTCATGTTCGAACGGCCCTCGATACCGCGCTGCTTGGCCTCGTTGTACAGCTGGTCGCGGGTGGGGCCCTGGGAGCCCTGGCCGGACCGCTGGCCACCGCGCTTGCCGGATGACATGTCCTTCGTGGAGCTGCGGCTGGCGGACTTGGACTCGCCGGACCGGGCGCGCTCCTTGTTCACCGTCCGCGCCGCGATCTCCTTGGCCCGTCCGGTGCTCTCACCCCGGTCCTGCGCGCTCTTCTTGATGTGCTCGTACTGGCGCTCACGCTTGGAGCTGGAACCTGCGGGCATGCTCGCTCACTCCTTTCGCAGTCCGCGACCGAGTACCCGCATTCATCCCATGCGTCACCGCTCCAGACGAGCCACCCTCCCCTGCTCCCCCGCCGCCCAGCAGCCCAGGTCCGCAGTGCAGTCCACGGTGTCGTACGAGCCCGTGTCGACGGTCCGCCAGGTGCGGCCGCCGTCGGTGGTGAGGTCGGTGCCGGTGGGGCCGACCGCGAGGGCGGCGGTGCGGCTGTGCGGGAGCCAGGCGGCGCCGGAGCGGTAGGCGGGCGGCGGGGCGGCGGCGGACGGCCAGCTGAGGCCGCCGTCCCAGGTGCGGGCCGCGGCCTGCGGGGAGGCCTGGTCGGGGCGGTAGTCGCCGCCGACCGCGAGCCCATGGGTGCGGTCGCGGAAGGCCAGCGCGAAGACGCCCTTCGCCGGATCGCCCGCCGGGATCGGTGTGTCGGTGGCCGTCCAGGTGAGCCCGCGGTCGGCGGAGTGCAGCACGCGCGCGCGTGCACCGCCGCCGGTGGCCAGCCAGACGTCCGAGGGACCGGAGGCGACCAGGCACTGGCCGCTCGCCGCGAAGCCCGCCTCGCCGTCCAGGGCGGCCGGCATGCCGTCGCTCGGGAGGACCTTCCAGGAGCGGCCCCCGTCGCCGGTCGACAGGATGCGGAACTTGCCGTCCACCGGGTCGCTCACGGCGAGGCCGTGGCGACGGTCGAAGAAGGTGAGGCAGTCGTAGAAGGCCTTGGTGTCGGTGTTGCGGAAGGACTCGGTCCAGGTCGTGCCGCCGTCGTCGGTGCGGTACACCCGGGAGGCCTCGCCCTCGCCGATGGCCAGCACGACGGCGCGCCGCGCGTCGAACGCCTCGATGTCCCGGAACTGCAGCTCGCCGGCGCCCGGCGGCGAGACGTTCCGCCAGCTCGCCCCGCCGTCGGTGGTGCGCAGCACGGTGCCGCCGGTCCCGGCCACCCAGGCGGTGTCCCGGCTGACGGCCGACAGCCCCCGGAAGCGCACACCGGTCGTTCCGGTGTCCTTGAGTTCCCAGTGCGGCGCCGGGTGGCCGGGCTGCTGTGCCTGTTGCGGGCACGGCGGTCAGGGCGGCCAGCGCCGCCGAGCACACCGCCCCTGCGGCCACTGTCCGAAAGGTGGGTCTCATTCGTCGCGTGTTCCCCATGCGCCTCATGGCGGGCGAAGCTATCCGACACCCCCGGTCCCGTCCAGATGGCGGCTCTTTCCACAACTGCCCATCCGTGCACGGGAAATGGACTGCGTCACTCCTGTGCATGAATGCGGTGACGCAGGTCACTCGACACAGGTGTGCACGGATTGGCTGATTCCAGCGTCTCTAGCAGTGCCCGGCCCAATCCACTCGGAAGTCCGCCCAGACGTCACAAGGGAGCAAGGCGTTGTCCACCGTCATCGAACAACCCGTGGAGGCCCGCCTCGTCGCCGCCGCGCCGCGCATGCCGAGCATCCCGGCGAAGCTGCACTACGACCGCAGCGACCCGTTCGCGGTCCGTATGACCTTCCCGGCGCCTGCCACCCTGGAGGGCGTGGAGGTCTGCTGGACGTTCGCGCGCGAACTCCTCGCGGCCGGTCTGCACGAGCCCGAGGGCCACGGCGACGTGCGCGTGCGGCCGTACGGCTACGAGCGCACCGTCCTGGAGTTCCACGCCCCCGAGGGCACCGCCGTGGTGCACGTCCGGTCGCACGAGATACGCCGGTTCCTCGACGCCACGAGTGCGCTGGTGCCGGTGGGGCTGGAGCATCTGCAGCTGGATCTGGACCATGACTTGGCGGAGCTGATCCGCGACGCGTGCTGAGCGCTGCGCCGGCAGGTGCCCCGCCGGGTCGGTGGGGGCGGTCAGCGCAACGCCAGCAGCTTGTTCAGCTCGCCGTAGTCGAGGCCTCCCTCCAACGCCCCGTACGTCCCCGCTCCCAGCAGCTCCCGTGTGGCGCGGTGGACCAGGGCGTGGGCTGACTGGGCGACGGCCGAGCCCACGCTTACGCGGGCGACTCCGAGTGCGGCCAGTTCGGGGATGGGTAGGGCGCCGGGGCCTGCCATGACGTTCAGTGGACCGTCGATCCCGTCGACGAGGAGTTCGACCGTCTCCGGGTCGGTCGGCCCCGGGACGAAGATGCCGTCGGCGCCCGCGGCGAGGAAGGCCGCGGCCCGCTCCAGGGTGGCGTCCACTCCGCCCGCTCCCCTGAGGAACGTGTCGATCCGGGCATTGACGAACAGCGGCACCCCCTCCGCGTCAGCGGCCTCGCGGGCGGCCGCGATCCACTCGGCCTGTTCGCCGATGGGACGCAACGGCCCCTCCCCTGCCTCGTACAGCGCGTCCTCGATGTTCACGCCCACCGCGCCCGCGGCGAGCACCGCGCGGATCGTGTCGGCGACGCCCGCGGCGTCCTGTGCGTAGCCGCTCTCGACGTCCGCGCTGACCGGCACGTCGACCGCGGCCGCGATGTCCGCGACGGCGGCGAGGGCCCGGTCGCGGTCCAGCCGGTCGCCGTCCGCCGCGCCGAGGGCCCAGGACAGCCCCGCGCTGGTGGTGGCGACCGCGGCGGCACCCGCGTCCTCGACGATGCGGGCGCTCGCGATGTCCCAGGCGTTGGGCAGCACGAGCGGGCCGGCCTGCACGTGCAGCGAGCGGAAGGCGAGAGCGCGGTCACGGAGAGGGTTCTCGGTCGTCATGCGGCTCACTCAACCAGCCGCTCCCGGGCGGCAGCTGGCAGGAATCCGACATCTGGGTGGGCGCCGGGGCCGGGTGCGGTTCAGCCGCCCGTGGCCGCGGCGACCGCCGTCACGGACGCGGTCACCGCCGTGTGCACCTCGGTGACGACCCTCCGCAGCGCAGGCGCCGCCGCCCCGCTGCGCTCGGTCAGCTCCGCCACGCGCGCGTGGAGGCGTTTGCGGTCCTTGCCCGGCACCAGCGTGGGCAGCTCCGCGGCGGCGGCGAGGGCGACGACGGCCGCGTCCCGGTCGGAGACCTCCGCCACCGGCACCGGGCCCTCCAGAACCTGCCGCGCCCCCGCACGCAGCGCGTCCACGACGTCCGCCCGCGCCAGCACGTGCGCCACGCTCGGGAAGACCCCGAGGACCCGCTTCTTCTCCGCCCGCAGACAGCCCTCCGCCGTCAGTTGCTCCCGTACGGCGTCGAGGGTCACGCGCGCGTGCAGTGTCACCCAGGTCTGCCAGCGGTGCGGCCGGGACTCGCGGACCAGTTCCAGGAGCCCGTCGAGGACGGCGTCCCCGGTGAGGGAGTCCATGTCGGCGGGCGTGGCGATGCCGTCCTCGTCCACGAGAAGACCGCGCTGGGCCAGTTCGGTGAGGGCGCCGGCCCGCACCAGGTGATGCAGGCGGGCGGCGGCGGTGACCTCGCCGGTGTCGGTGTCCCAGGCCAGCAGATAGAGCCGGGCGGGCAGTGAGAGCGGGCCGTTGGGCACGGGGACTCCTTCGTGCGGTGAGGGCGGGATCAATTAATCCGTTGACAGCCCGCCGACCGCCTCCTACGGTGTACAGCGGTTCTGTTGCCGTCGATTGGAGAAGGACGTTGCTCGTCTGAGGTCCTGAGACACCGTGTCACACACATGAGGTGTGTGCGCTGCGTGCGACCTCGACGTTCGAGCCGTCCTGACGGAGCAGGGCTTTTTTCGTGCCCCAGGGCTCTCCTCTCCCGTCGTAGGTCTCCGGTGTCTCGATACGCGTTTGCCCCTGACCACACCAAGCAACCGCGAGGCCCGCATGTCTACTTCCATCACTTGTACGTCCCTGTCCTTCACCTGGCCCGACGGCACCCCCGTCTTCGAGGGCCTCGATGTGTCCTTCGCTCCCGGCAGGACGGGGCTCGTCGGCGTCAACGGGTCCGGGAAATCGACCCTGTTGAAGCTGATCGCCGGTGAGCTCGCCCCGGCCGACGGCGCCGTACGCGTCGCGGGCGAGGTCGGCTACCTCCCGCAGAACGTCACGCTCGACACCCGGCTGCGCGTCGACGAGGCGCTCGGCATCGCCGCACAGCGGGCCGCGCTGCTTGCCATCGAGTCGGGCGACGTGGCCGAGGAGCACTTCGAGACGGTCGGCGACGACTGGGACGTGGAGGAACGCGCGCTCGCCACGCTCGGTGAACTCGGCCTCGGGCACATCGAGTTGGACCGCACCATCGGCGAGGTGTCGGGCGGCGAGTCGGTGCTGCTGCGGCTGGCCGCACTGCTGCTGCGCCGCCCGGACGTCCTGCTCCTGGACGAGCCGACCAACAACCTCGACCTGTACGCGCGCAGGCGGCTGTACGCGGCCGTCGAGTCCTGGCCGGGAGTGATGGTCGTGGTCAGCCACGACCGCGAGCTCCTGGAACTGGTCGACCAGATCGCCGATCTGCGCTCCGGGGAGGTCACCTGGTTCGGCGGCAACTACTCCGCGTACGAGGAGGCTCTCGCCACCGAGCAGGAGGCCGCCGAGCGGATGGTGCGCGTCGCGGAGGCCGACTTCAGGAAGCAGAAGCGCGAACTGGTCGACGCCCAGGTCAAGTTGGCCCGCCGCAAACGGTACGGGCAGAAGATGTGGGAGCAGAAGCGCGAGCCGAAGATCGTCATGGGGGCGCGCAAGCGCGCGGCGCAGGAGTCCGCGGGCAAGCACCGCATCATGCACGAGGAGCGGCTCAGCGAGGCGAAGGACCGGCTCGACGAGGCGGTGGAGGCCGTGCGGGACGACGACGAGATCCGCGTCGACCTGCCGTACACGGCCGTACCGCCGGGCCGTACCGTCCTGACCCTCATGGACCTGCAGCTCGCGTACGGCGCGCGCGTGGCCGGCGGTCTTGATCTGCGCGGCCCGGAGCGGGTGGCGCTGATCGGGCGCAACGGCTCCGGCAAGACGACGCTGCTGCGCACCATCGCCGGGGAGCTGGCGCCGGTGGCGGGCGAGGCGCACGCGCATGTGCCGCTGCGTTTCCTGCCGCAGCGCCTCGACGTGCTCGACGGCGAGCTGTCGGTCGCCGAGAACGTGGCCCGGTTCGCGCCGGCCGCCACCAACAACCGGATCCGGGCGCGCCTTGCCCGCTTCCTGTTCCGTGGCGCCCGCGCCGACCAGAAGGCGGCCACCCTGTCCGGCGGCGAACGCTTCCGGGCGGCCCTGGCCGCGCTGATGCTGGCCGAACCGGCACCGCAGCTGCTGATGCTCGACGAGCCGACGAACAACCTCGACATGGCGAGCGTGCGGCAGCTGACGTCGGCCCTGGAGTCGTACGAAGGGGCGCTGGTCGTGGCCAGCCACGACCTGCCGTTCCTGGAGTCGATCGGGATCACCCGGTGGCTGCTGCTGGACGGTGAGCTGCAGGAGACGACGCCGGAGGCGATCGGATAGCTGCCGATCGCGCGTCTCAGGAGGGGCACAGCCTGGCAACGAGGGTTTTGCCGTCGCGGATCGGCGCTGCATGATGGCGGACCGGGTGTCGCGTCATGGGCGCCCGGTCTGCCGTCCCGCCGATTCGGAGTTCCGTCGTGCCCAGCAAGAAGGCCCTCGTCCGCCGCCCGAGCCCCCGCCTCGCCGAAGGGCTGGTGACGCACATCGAGCGGGAGAAGGTCGACTTCGATCTCGCGGTCGCGCAGTGGGAGGCGTATGTCGAGGCCCTGCGCGAGCACGGCTGGGAGACGGTCGAGGTGGACCCGGAGGACGACTGCCCGGACTCGGTGTTCGTCGAGGACACCGTCGTCATGTACAAGAACGTCGCGCTGATCACCCGTCCCGGGGCCGAGTCCCGGCGGGACGAGACGGCCGGCGTCGAGGAGGCCGTGGCGCGCCTGGGCTGCTCGGTGAACTGGATCTGGGAGCCGGGCACCCTGGACGGCGGTGACGTCCTGAAGATCGGCGACACGATCTACGTCGGCCGCGGCGGCCGCACCAACGCGGCCGGTGTCCAGCAGCTGCGGGCCGCCTTCGAGCCGCTGGGGGCGCGGGTCGTCGCCGTACCCGTGAGCAAGGTGCTGCACCTGAAGTCGGCGGTCACGGCGCTGCCCGACGGGACGGTCATCGGGCACATCCCCAAGGTGGACCGGCCGTCGCTGTTCCCGCGCTTCCTGTCGGTGCCCGAGGAGTCGGGCTCGCACGTGGTGCTGCTCGGCGGCAGCAAGCTGCTGATGGCGGCGAGCGCGCCGAAGTCGGCGGAGCTGCTCGCCGACCTCGGTCACGATCCGGTCGTGGTGGACATCAGCGAGTTCGAGAAGCTCGAGGGCTGTGTGACATGTCTCTCGGTGCGACTGCGGGAGCTGTACGCCTGACGGGTGTGCCGATCACCCTTCCAGCCCTGGGACCTGCGGGTCCTGGGGCTTTTCGGCCTTCCTTGGAAGTCCTACGAAACATGGCCTGATCAGGGATCTTTACACCGCGCTTAACCTACGGCTTCGTAACCTACGGTTTCGTAGCCTACGATCCCGTAGGTTCCGGCACCGCTCGCCGGTCTGTCCCCCTGTGTTGCGCGTCCCCCTGGAGTTCCCGTGACGATCACTTCCCCGCACCTCGGCAGCCCCGCCGTCTGGACCGACGCCAAGCTGCTGTACGCCCTGGAGGAAGTGGTCGAGACGGAACTCAACCGGCATCTGAAGGTCGCCAAGGACTGGATGCCGCACGAGTACGTGCCCTGGTCGGACGCCCGTAACTTCCCAGGCCTGTTCGAGGACGGCGAGGCCTGGGACAAGGAGCAGTCCAAGGTCACCGAGATCGGCCGGATCGCGCTGGTGGTGAACCTGCTCACCGAGGACAACCTGCCCAGCTACCACCACGAGATCGCCTCGCTGTTCGGCCGTGACGGCGCCTGGGGCACCTGGGTGCACCGCTGGACCGCCGAGGAGGGCCGGCACGGCATCGTGATGCGCGACTACCTGCTCGCCTCGCGCGCGGTGGACCCGGACAAGCTGGAAGCCTTCCGCATGGCCCACATGAGCGAGGGCTTCGAGTCGGACAACCGGCACTCGATGCTGCACTCGGTCGCCTACGTGGCCTTCCAGGAGCTCGCGACCCGTATCTCGCACCGCAACACCGGCCACCAGTCCGGCGACCCGGTCTGCGACCGCATGCTGGCGCGGATCGCAACTGACGAGAACCTCCACATGGTCTTCTACCGCAACCTCCTGAAGGCCGCCTTCGAGCTGGCTCCCGACCTGACCATGCAGGCGGTCCGGGACGTCGTGGTGAACTTCCGAATGCCCGGCCACGGCATGCCCGGCTTCGAGCGGTTCGCCGCGCAGATGGCGATCGGCGAGGTCTACAACCTGCGCATCCACCACGACGACGTGCTCCAGCCGGTCCTGCGCTTCCTGAAGATCATGGAGATCGACGGCCTCGGCCCCGAGGGGCAGCAGGCCCAGGACGAACTCGGCCTGTTCCTGGGCGGCCTGGACGCGGAGGCCCTGAAGTTCGACGAGAAGCTGGCGGCACGCAAGGCGCGCATGGCGGCACGCGCCGCAGGCTGACGGCACATCCGACGGCAGGCCCTGCTCCGGGCCGGGAAGCGGCCGGTACGCACGTGCGTACCGGCCGCTTCAGCGTGTCGTCCGCCTGAGCGCGAGGCGTTCCTTCTCCGACAGGCCGCCCCAGACGCCGAAGCGTTCATCGTTCTGCAGGGCGTACTCGAGGCAGGCCGGGCGCATCTCGCACATGCCGCAGATGCGCTTCGCCTCACGCACCGAGCTGCCCGGCTCCGGAAAGAAGAAGTCCGCCCCCGTCTGCGCGCACAGCGCCTGGGCCTGCCAGGCGAAGTCGGCCGGGGTGATGGTGTCGATGTGCATGGACGAGATCGTGCCGGGGGCCGAAAAACGTTCGATCAACGCGCCATCAACGCCGCCCGGCGGGGCCCCCGGCCACCCTGATGGTCGCGCCCTGCCCCACCGCCGCGCACGGCGGCGCGCGGAAGCCGGTGGAAAGAAGGCTCCGGCAGCGATTGTCAGTGGGCGGTGCAAGACTCGGCAGTGCAGAGAACGGGACCCTTCCGAGGAGGGCGAATATGCTCACCACCCGTTTCGTCAACGGCGCTCCCAACTGGCTCGACGTCAGCACCTCCGACATCGACGGCGCCATCTCCTTCTACGGCGGTCTCTTCGGCTGGCGGTTCCAGTCGGCGGGGCCGGACGCCGGCGGATACGGCTTCTTCCAGCTGGACGGGAAGACTGCGGCGGGCGGTGTGCAGACCACGCCCGAGCAGGGGCCGCCGTCCTGGACCGTGTACTTCCAGAGCGGGAACGCCGAGGCCACCGCCAAGGCGGCCGAGCAGGCGCACGGCAGTGTGCTGATGCAGCCCATGGACGTGATGGGCGAGGGACACATGGCGATCCTCGCCGACAAGGCGGGAGTGCCCTTCGGCATCTGGCAGCCCGGCCGTACCAAGGGCGTGGACGTGGCGAACGAGGCGGGGGCGCTGGCCTGGGTCGAGCTGTACACCCCCGACATCGCCGCGGCCGCCTGGTTCTACCTCGAGACGCTGGGCCTGGAGACGGCGGCGGTGGACTTCCCCGGTGGCACGTACACGACCGTCAACCCGGCCGGGGGCGGCGAGGACTCCATGTTCGGCGGCATCGTCCCGCTCGCCGAGGACCCGTCGGAGGACCGCGCCTACTGGCTGCCGTACTTCGAGGTCGCCGACACCGACGCCACGGTCGCCAGGGCACAGGAACTGGGCGGCGAGATCCGCGTCCCGGCCACCGACATCGAGGGCGTGGGCCGCTTCGCCAAGCTCGCCGATCCCTACGGCGCCCGCTTCGCGGTGATCAAGAGCGCACCACCGCAGACATGAGGTGACGAGGACGCCGAAGGGTCATGCCAGCGGGACGGCCGCGCGCGCCTGGGTGACCGCGGCCGCCAGCTGCTGCTGCACCTCCTCGGGCAGTGGCGTGCCCTGAACGGTGCCGACCAGGTCCTGGGCCAGGACGTGCAGCTTGGTGTTGGTGTTCTGGGAGGCCGTGACGAGCACGGTCCACGCCACCTCGGGGCTCAGGCTGAAGGAGGCCATCAGGATGCCGCGGGCCAGGTCTATGGCCGGGCGGGTCTGCATCGCCCGTCGCAGCTCGGCGACCTCCTTGCGCAGCTCCTGATCGACCGCCTCCGGCGCCTTCAGTCCGTCACCGGCGGCATTCGGCTCGGTGCTCCCGTCATGGTCGGCGCCGGGGCGCGCGAACAGCTCCCGGGCGCCGGTCAGCTCCAGCAGCCGGTCGACGGAAGGGCCGCTGGCGCTGATGGTGATCGTCTTGCCGTCGTCGAGAGCCTTCCGCCGCAGACCGAGCAGCAGGTTGAGCCCGGAGCAGTCGCAGAACCCGATGGCGCTCAGGTCCAGGTCGATACCGCTCGCCGAGCTGTCCAGGGCCTCCGTCAGGCCGCGTTCGAGCTGTAGACCGCCGTGGTCGAGCTCGCCGCACACCCGGACGTTCATGCGATCGCCGTCCGGCACCACGTCGATCGTCACCAGGCATGTCTGCGCCTCCTGCGCAGGCTCCGGCATGGCCGTCTCTCCCTCGAGTGCTCGTCCGTCCGCTCCCAAGGTTCCCCCCTTCCCCGGCACACGTCAAGAAATACATGAAATCCAGTACGTGCTTTTGAATGCGCGAATAGTGAGTCGCTACAGTTGGCACATGGATGGAGTGCCCGAGCCACACACCGGATGGACGTTCATCACGAATCACGCGCGCGTACTGGCAGCCATCGCCGACAACCACAGCGCCCGGATCCGCGACATCGCCGCACGCTGCCGCCTCACCGAACGCGCCGTCCAGAAGATCATTTCCGACCTGGAACAGGCCGGCTATCTCTCCCACACCAGGGAGGGACGGACCAACACCTATCGGATCGATCCGAGCAAGGTCCTGCGCCATCCCGCCGAGGCCGGACTGACCGTGGCAGCGCTGCTCTCCCTGCTCGTGCAGGACGAGGCGGACCGCTCCACCGGCTCATCCAGCAGCCGGCGTTCCCACGCCACGGCCTGACGCCACCACGGCCCGGCCGAGCTGCCCGCGCCCGGCGGAGACGCATTCGGCTCAGGCCGAGGCCCGTCGCACAAGCGTCGTCGGCAGGACCACGCCGGCCGGCGCGTCTGCGACGCCCTGGTCGGCGGAGCGGGGACCGAGGCGGCGCAGCAGCAGCCGGGCCATCAGCCGGCCCATCTCCTCGATGTCCTGACGCACCGTCGTCAGCGGCGGATCGGTCTGCTCGGCGACCGGCAGCATGTCGTCGAAGCCGATCACGGCGACGTCCTCGGGCACTCGCCGCCCGCGCTCACGCAGCACGCGCAGGGCACCCGCCGCGGTGAGGTCGTTGGCGGCGAACACGGCGTCCAGGTCGGGGCGGCGCTCGAGGAGTTCACGCATCGCCCGCTCACCGCCGGCCGGGGTGAAGTCGCTCTCGACGACGAGCCGGGGATCGGCGTCGACCATGACGTCCCGGAATCCGTCGAGCCGGTCCGCCGCGGACGTCTGGTCGAGGGGCCCGGTGATGTGTGCGATCCGGGTCCGGCCGAGGCCGGCGAGATGACGTACGGCCTCGCGGGCGCCGCCGCGGTTGTCGCTGTCGACGTAGACCACCCCGCTGCGGCCGTCGCTCCAGCCGGGCCGCCCGCCGAACACGGTCGGCACGCCCGCGTGCTGGATCAGCCCGGGCAGCGGGTCGTCGAGGTGCAGGGAGAAGACGAGGGCACCGTCGACATGACCGCCGGCCAGATAGCGGCCGACGCGGGCGTGGTCGTCGCGGCCCTCGGTGAGCAGCAGCACGAGCTGGTTGTCGTGGGCCGTCAACTCCTTGCTGATGCCCCTGAGTTGCAGCGCGAAGAAGGGGTCGGCGAAGACGCGGGTCTCCGGCTCCGCGATGACCACGGCCACGGCGTCATGCCGTCTGGTCACCAGGGAGCGGGCGGCCTGGTTGGGCACGTATCCGAGTTCCTCCACCGCCCGCCGGACCCGTGCCACCAGGGGTTCCCTGACCCCGTCGCCGCCGTTCACCACGCGTGAGACGGTCGCCCGGGACACGCCCGCCCGGGCGGCCACGGCCTCCAGCGTGGGGCGCGGCGCTGTGTCGGTCACTTCGGGCTCCTGCTCCTGCTCGGCGGTTGCCGATCAGGATAGCTCCGGGCGGGCAGCGCCGTGAGAGCGCTCTCGGATCATCGGGATCCGCCGTGGCGGCCAGGTCCTCTCCCCGCCGCGCCCGTCAAGGGGCTGTAGGCGGCTGCTTCTTCGCCCGGCTCGGCTGTACCCGCTTGGGCTCCCCCGGCATCTTGGGGTACTCGGGCGGGTACGGCAGATCCCCCAGCCCGTGGTCGTGCTCGTCGCGGCGGGCGAGTTCGAGCAGGGCCTCCAGCGAGAAGCGCCGGTCGTCCATGTCCGCGTGCACATCGCCGAGTTCGGCGAAGCGCGCGGGCATGGTCGCGATGTCGAAGTCCCGCGGGTGCGCAACGCCCACTTCGTCCCACCGCAGGGGCGCCGAGACCGGGGCGTGCGGGCGGGGCCGTACGGAGTAGGCGGAGGCGATGGTGCGGTCGCGGGCGGTCTGATTGTAGTCGATGAAGATCTTCTCGCCCCGCTCCTCCTTCCACCACTTGATCGTCACGTGGTCCGGCATCCGGCGTTCCATCTCCCGGCCCACGGCGATGGCGGCACGGCGGACCTGGGTGAAGGTCCAGCGCGGCTCGATCGGCACGAAGACGTGCAGTCCGCGCCCGCCGGAGGTCTTCGGGAAGCCCTTGAGGCCGCCGAACTCGTCGAGGACGGCGCGCAGTTCGTGGGCGGCGCGGACGGCGTCGTCGTAGTCGGTGCCGGGCTGCGGGTCGAGGTCGATGCGGAGTTCGTCGGGGCGGTCGACGTCGTCGCGGCGCACCGGCCAGGGGTGGAAGGTGAGCGTGCCGTACTGGGCCGCCCACAGGACCGCCGCCTCCTCGGTGGGGCACATCTCGTCGGCGCTGCGGCCGCTGGGGAAGGTGATGTGGGCGGTCGGGATCCAGTCGGGCATGTTCTTGGGCGCCCGTTTCTGGAAGAAGTTCTCGCCGGTCACCCCCTCCGGATAGCGCTCCAGGGTGGTGGGCCGGTCGCGCAGGGCGCGCAGGATGCCGGGGCCGACCGCGATGTAGTACCGGGCGAGGTCCAGCTTGGTGAAACCGCGCTCCGGGAAGAAGATCTTGTCCGGGCTGGACAGGCGGACGGTGCGGCCGCCCGCTTCCAGTTCCACCGCTTCACCCATGCGGCCACGGTAGGCGCACCTCACACACCTCGCATACCGGGCGGCAAGCGACGTATGCGAGCAGAATCGGACGCATGGATCTGCCCGTGATGCCGCCCGTGAAGCCGATGCTCGCCAAGTCGGTGGCGAGGATTCCGCCGGACATGCACTACGAGGCGAAGTGGGACGGCTTCCGGGCGATCGTGTTCCGCGACGGGACCGAGGTCGAGCTCGGCAGCCGTACGGGCAAGCCGCTGACCAGGTACTTTCCCGAGTTGGTGGCGGCGGTGAAGGAGCGGGTGCCCGAGCGGTGCGTGCTGGACGGGGAGATCGTCATCGCCCGGGAGGGCCGGCTGGACTTCGACGCGCTCACCGAGCGCATCCACCCGGCGGACTCCCGGGTGCGGATGCTCGCGGAGAGGACCCCGGCGTCGTTCGTGGCCTTCGACCTGCTGGCCCTGGCGGACGAGTCGCTGCTCGATGTGCAGCTGACCGACCGGCGTGCGCTGCTGGAGCGGGCGCTGTCCGAGGTCACCGCGCCGGTCCACCTCGCGCCGGCCACCACCGACATCGATGTGGCGCAGAGCTGGTTCGAGCAGTACGAGGGGGCGGGCCTGGACGGCGTCATCGCCAAGCCGCTCACCGGCCGCTACCTCCAGGACGAGCGCGCCATGTACAAGATCAAGCACGAGCGCACGGCGGACGTCGTCGTCGCGGGCTACCGCTTCCACAAGAGCGGCCCGATCGTGGGCTCACTGCTGCTAGGCCTCTACGACGACCGGGGTGCCCTGCAGCACGTGGGCGTGTCGGCGGCGTTCCCGATGAAGCGGCGCGCGGAGCTGGTCGAGGAACTGGAGCCCCTGCGGATGGAGGACACCGCAGGGCACCCCTGGGCGGCCTGGTCCGACGAGACGGCGCACGAGACGGCCCGGCTGCCCGGCGCCCCGAGCCGCTGGTCGGGCAAGAAGGACCTGTCCTGGGTGCCGCTGCGACCGGAGCGGGTGGCCGAGGTGGCGTACGACCACATGGAGAACGGGGCGCGCTTCCGGCACACGGCCCGCTTCCGCCGCTGGCGGCCGGACCGCACCCCGGAGAGCTGCACCTACGCGCAGCTGGAGGAGCCGGTGCGGTACGACCTGGCGGAGGTCTTCGGGAGCCGGGCTTGACCGGCGCTGCCGTGCCGCCCGGGGGCTCCGCCCCCAGACCCCCGTATCGGCCTGAACGGCCTCGTCCTCAAACGCCGGACGGGCTGGGTTGCACGCACCGACGGCCTGGTGCGCGCACCCTACGGCGTCATCAGCACCTTGACCGCGCCGTCCTGTTTGCGCTGGAACATCTCGTAGGCGTGCGGGGCCTCGGTCAGCGGCAGCCGGTGGGTGGCGAAGTCGTCGACGCCGAGGGGGTCCTCGTCCGTCAGGTACGGGATGATCTCGTCGCTCCAGTGGCGCACGTTGGCCTGGCCCATGCGGATCTGGATCTGCTTGTCGAACATGGTGAGCAGCGGCATCGGATCGGCCGTGCCGCCGTAGACGCCGACGAGGGAGAGCGTGCCGCCGCGGCGGACCAGTTCGATGGCGGTGTGCAGCGCGGCCAGGCGGTCGATGCTGAAGCGTTCGGCGAGCGGGCCCGCGAGCTTGCGGGGCAGCAGGGCCGAGGCCTGCTGGGCCAGCCGGGCGGCCGCGCTGCCGTGGGCCTCGGTGCCGACCGCGTCGATCACGGCGTCGGGGCCGCGCCCGTCGGTCTCGTCACGGATCGCCTGCACGAGCTCCTTCTCGCTGTCGAAGCTCCGCAGGTCGTACGTCTCCACGCCGCGCGCCTTCGCCCGGCGCAGCCGCTCGCCCACCAGGTCCACCCCGAACACCCGCCCGGCGCCGCGCACTTGGGCGACCCGGCAGGCCATGTCACCGATCGGCCCGAGACCGAGCACGGCGACGCTGCCGCCCTCGGGGATCCCGGCGTACTCGACCGCCTGCCACGCGGTGGGCAGGACGTCGGAGAGATAGACGAAACGGTCGTCGGGGGGACCTTCCGGAACCTTGATCGGCCCGTACTGCGCCTGCGGCACCCGCAGGTACTCGGCCTGGGCGCCCGGCACCGCGCCGTACAGGCGGGTGTAGCCGAAGAGAGCGGCGCCCATGCCCTCGCCGGTCACCTGTGTGGTCTCGCACTGCGTCGGCAGCCCCGTCAGACACATCCAGCAGTTGCCGCACGCGATCTGGAACGGCACCACCACCCGGTCGCCCGCCGCGAGGTCCGGCACCGCGGCCCCGACCTCCTCGACGATGCCCATCGGTTCGTGCCCGAGGATGTCGCCCGGTGTCATGAACGGCGTGAGCACCTCGTACAGATGCAGATCGGAGCCGCACAGCCCCGTCGAGGTGATGCGGATGACGGCGTCGGTCGGCTCCTGGATGCCCGGATCGGGCACCTCCTCCACCCGTACGTCCCGCTTCCCCTGCCAGGTCACAGCCTTCATCGCGTGGCGCTCCCTCCATCGATCGGCGTGTCTGCTCCTGCGGTGCGGCCCGGGTACCCGCCCCGCCACTTCCCGAAGCGGGATCGGGAGCACGGCCGGGAACAGGGCCCGGAGCGGGTCAGGGCCAATGGGCGTATCGAACGCGCCCGGTCAGAACCGATCGGGTATGGGCATCAATGAACGTATAAGCGCACAATCATTGACACGGGATGTGGTGGCCACGGTGAGCACGGGACGGTGCGCGCGTCCGCGACGCGCCTCGATGACAGTGGCGCTGCTGGCCGCCACGGCGACGGCCGCGCTGGCGGCGGGCTGCACACATCAGCACGGTCCGGCGCAGGACGGACGCGGCCGGACGCAGACCCCCCGGCAGCCGCAGCAGACCGCCGCCGGCGCCCCCGTACTCGCCGTGAAGATCGACAACGCGCCCGAGGCCCGGCCCCAGACGGGGCTCGGCTCGGCGGACGTCGTGTACGCGGAACAGGTCGAGGGCGGGCTGAGCCGACTGATGGCGGTGTACGCGAGCACGCTGCCGAAGGTCGTCGGCCCGGTGCGCAGCGCCCGCGAGTCGGATCTGGAACTGCTGCGCCAGTTCCACCGTCCGACGCTCGCCTTCTCCGGGGCGCAGCACAAGCTGCTGCCGCTGATCAACAGCGCGCCTCTGCAGGCTGAACCGCCCGAAAAGGCGCCCGGAGCATACTTCCGCGGCACCGGCAGACCCGCACCGCACAACCTCTATCTGCACCCTGCCCGCCTGATGTCGTCGCCCCCGGGCGCGAAGGCGCTGACCACCGGTTTCCGCTACGGCGCCGCACCGGCCGGGGGCAGACCGGAGAACACCCGCACCATCCGCTTCCCGGCCGCCGGCTTCACCTTCACCTGGTCCGCGGACCTGCACCGCTACCTCGTCGCGATGGACGGGCACCCCACCACGACGACCGACGGAAAGCGGGTGGCGCCGGCGACGGTCGTCGTGCAGTACGTGAAGGTGCGCCAGTCCGCCTTCCACGACCGCCTCGGCAACAACACGCCGTACACCGAGACGGTCGGCTCCGGAAAGGCGCAGGTCCTGCGCGACGGACGGGTCTACGACGTCGACTGGCAGCGCAGGAAGGCCACCGACGGCACACGGTTCACGACGAAGGACGGCAGTCCGGTCGACTTCGCGGAGGGCCAGGTATGGGTGGTACTGACGAAGGCACCGGGCTAGGTCCGGCGCGTTCAGCCCGGTGCCACGAGGGGTTCCGTCGGGTTGCGGAGCCCCTCGGCCGCATCGGCGACACGCCGGATGAGATCGAAGAACACCGACTGCTCCTCGGCGGAGAGCGGGGCCAGGAAGACCTGGTTCATCCGGGCCGTGCGCACCGTCAGCTTGCGGTGGGTGCGCACACCGTCCTCGGTCAGGCGCAGCAGGAAACGGCGGCCGTCCTGCGGATCACGCACCTTGTCGAGCAGCCCGCGGCGCCCGAGCCGGCTGATCACCTCGGCGATCGTCGACCGGTCGAGGCCCACCCGCTCCCCCACCGTGCGCTGGTCCAGGCCCGGCTCGGCGACGAGCGCGTTGAGGACCGCGAACTGCGGCGAGGTGATCTCCTCCGAGACCATCGTGTTCCACAGCAGGTAGTGGGCCTGCTGCAGTCGCCGGGCCAGGTGCCCGGGGTGGGTGGTGAGGTCCACCGCGGCCATGTGCGCTCCCGAGGTCGGATTCGTTGGTGCACTGAACGATACTCGTCGTCCAGTCGACTGTCTGTAGAGCTGTACGCGGCTACTGACCTTGCATTTCTCGGAGGTCTTGACGTCCGGCGGCTCCGGTGGCAGCGTGAAGGAAACTTCACCAAAATACTCAGTGCTCTGATTAATTCGTGACCGGGCGCTCGGACGGGATGGGGCTTCACGGATGGACAAGGTGGTCGCCACGGCCGCGGAGGCGGTGGCGGATGTGCCGGAGGGTGCATCGCTCGCGGTGGGCGGGTTCGGGCTGAGCGGAGTGCCGAACGTGCTGATCGGGGCGTTGTACGAGCGGGGCGTGTCCGGGCTGAGCGTGGTCTCCAACAACTGCGGGGCGATGGAGACGGGTCTCGCGGTACTGCTGGCGGCCGGGCGGATCGCGCGGGTGACCGGCTCCTACATCGGGGCGAACAAGGAGTTCGCGCGGCAGTACCTGGCCGGAGAGCTGGAGGTGGAGCTGATCCCGCAGGGCACGCTGGCGGAGCGGCTGCGCGCGGGCGGTGCCGGGATCCCGGCCTTCTACACCCCGGCCGGGGTGGGCACACAGGTCGCCGACGGCGGGCTGCCCTGGCGCTACGACGGCGAGGGCGGGGTCGCGCTGGCCTCACCGCCGAAGGAGGTGCGGGAGTTCGACGGCACCGAGTATGTGCTGGAGCGCGGCATCCGCACCGACTTCGCGCTGGTACGGGCGGCGAAGGGCGACCGGCACGGGAACCTGGTGTTCAACAAGTCCACCCGCAACTTCAACCCCCTCGCCGCGATGGCCGGGCGGGTGACGATCGCCGAGGTGGAGGAGCTGGTGGAGCCCGGCCAGATCGATCCGGACGCGGTGCACCTGCCGGGGATCTTCGTGCAGCGGGTGGTCGCCCTGACGCCGGAGCAGGCGGTCGACAAGAAGATCGAGCAGCGGACGGTGAGCAGCTGATGGCCTGGACACGCGAGCAGATGGCCGCGCGGGCCGCGCGCGAGCTGGAGGACGGGCAGTACGTCAATCTCGGCATCGGGCTGCCCACGCTGATCCCGAACCACCTCCCGGCGGGGGTGGAGGTGGTGCTGGAGTCGGAGAACGGGATCCTCGGCACCGGCCCCTACCCCACCGAGGACGCCGTCGACCCGGATCTGATCAACGCCGGCAAGGAGACCGTGACCGTCCTGCCGGGGGCGTCCTTCTTCGACTCGGCACTGTCGTTCTCGATGATCCGGGGCGGGCACATCGATGTCGCGGTGCTGGGCGCGATGCAGGTCTCCGCGCGTGGTGACCTGGCGAACTGGGCCATCCCCGGGAAGCTGATCACCGGGATCGGCGGGGCGATGGACCTGGTGCACGGCGCGCGCAGGGTGATCGTGGTGATGACCCACACCGCCAAGGACGGCTCGGCGAAGATCCTCGAGGAGTGTGCGCTGCCGTTGACCGGCAAGGCGTGTGTGAACCGAGTCATCACCGATCTCGGCGTGATCGACGTGACACCGGACGGGCTCGTGTTGACCGAGGTCGCCCCCGGTGTGGCCGTTGACGAGATCGTCGCCAAGACCGGCGCCAAGCTGACCGTTGCGGAGGACCTGCTGTGAACACGGCCTACATCGTCGACGCGGTGCGCACCCCGATCGGCCGCTACAACGGCGGCCTCGCCGCCGTCCGCCCGGACGACCTGGCCGCCCACGCGATCCGTGAACTCCTCGCCCGGACACCGCAGTTGGAGCCTTCCCGGATCGAGGACGTGTACTTCGGCAACGCGAACGGGGCGGGCGAGGAGAACCGCAACGTCGCCCGCATGGGCGGCCTGCTGGCCGGGCTGCCGACCTCCGTGCCCGGGGTGACCGTCAACCGGCTGTGCGCCTCCGGCCTGGAAGCGGTCATCCAGGCGGCCCGCGCCATCGCGGTCGGGGACGCCCACATCGCCGTGGCAGGCGGCGTCGAGTCGATGACCCGCGCCCCGTACGTGCTGCCCAAGAACGACAAGCCCTTCCCGGCCGCCCACACCGAGCTGTACTCCACCACGCTGGGCTGGCGCATGGTCAACCCGCGGATGGACCCGCAGTGGACCATCCCGCTAGGCGAGTCCGCCGAACTGATCGCCGACAAGCACAAGATCAGCCGGGAGCAGCAGGACGAGTTCGCGCTCGCCTCTCACCAGAAGGCGACCGACGCCCAGCAACAGGGCCTGTTCGACGCCGAGTTGGCGCCCGTCTCCATCCCGCAGCGCAAGGGCGACCCGGTCGCCTTCGCCGCCGACGAGTGCGTCCGGCCGGACGCCTCCCTCGCCGCGATGGCCAAGCTGAAGCCGTCCTTCCGCAAGGACGGCGGCACGGTCACCGCGGGCAACGCCTCGCCCCTGAACGACGGCGCCGCCGCGCTGCTGCTGGTCGACGAGGAGGGCCTGAAGGCGGTCGGCCGCGAGCCGCTGGCCCGTGTCTCGGCGACCGGCGTCAACGCCGTCGACCCGCACTACTTCGGCCTCGCCCCGGTCGAGGCCGTCAACCGCGCCCTCGCCAAGGCGGGCAGGACCTTCGCCGACCTGTCCGTGCTGGAGCTGAACGAGGCCTTCGCCGCCCAGGTGCTGGGCTGCGTGGCCGAATGGCCCGAGTTCGACCCCGCGATCCTCAACCCGCAGGGCGGCGCCATCGCCCTCGGCCACCCGCTCGGCGCCTCCGGTGCCCGGCTCGCCGGGACCGTCGCGCACCAGCTCGCCCGCCGCGGCTCCGGCACCGGCGTCGCCACCCTCTGCATCGGCGTCGGGCAGGGCCTCGCCCTCGTCCTCGAACGTTAGAACCCCCAGGCGTCAAGAACAGCCAGGAAGCCCCAGGGACCCCCATGACTCTCACCCAGCAGGACATCGACCAGGAAATCGCGGCCGAGCACGCCGCGTACGAGAAGCGGATCGCCGACGGGGCGCCCGTGGAGCACCAGCCGCGACGCGACTACGCGCCGTACCGCTCGTCCGTCCTGCGGCATCCCAAGCAGCCGCCCATCACCATCGACGTGACGAAGGACCCGGAGCTGGTGGAGCTCTCCTCCCCGGCCTTCGGCGAGCGCGACATCACCGAGATCGACAACGACCTCACCCGGCAGCACACCGGCGAGCCGATCGGTGAGCGCATCACCGTCTCCGGGCGACTGCTCGACCGCGACGGCCGGCCGATCCGCGGTCAGCTCATCGAGATCTGGCAGGCCAACTCTGCCGGCCGCTACGCCCACCAGCGCGAGCAGCACGACGCCCCGCTGGACCCGAACTTCACCGGCGTCGGCCGTACGCTGACGGACAACGACGGGCACTACCACTTCACCACCGTGCAGCCGGGCCCGTACCCGTGGCGTCAGCACCTCAACGCCTGGCGGCCGGCGCACATCCACTTCTCGCTCTTCGGCACGGCGTTCACCCAGCGGCTCGTGACGCAGATGTACTTCCCGAGCGACCCGCTGTTCCCCTACGACCCGATCATCCAGTCGGTGACGGACGACGCGGCCCGGCAGCGGCTGGTCGCCACCTACGACCACAACCTGTCGGTGCCGGAGTTCTCGATGGGCTACCACTGGGACATCGTGCTCGACGGGCCGCACGCCACCTGGATCGAAGAAGGGCGCTGAGCTGCGCTATGACGAAGATCGACACGAGCCGTCCGGAGACCGTGCTCCCGACCCCGTCGCACACGGTCGGCCCCTTCTACGGCCACGCCCTGCCCTTCCCCGGCGGCGGCGACATCGCCCCGGTCGGCCACCCGGACACCATCACCGTCCAGGGGTACATCTACGACGGCGAGGGCAACCCCCTGCCGGACGCCTTCGTGGAGCTGTGGGGCGCCGACCCCGACGGCAACATCCCACAGGTCGACGGTTCGATCCGGCGCGACCCGGCGAGCGGCGGCTACCTGGGCCGCAACGGCGTGGAGTTCACCGGCTGGGGACGCATCCAGACGGATGCCAACGGCCACTGGTACGCGCGGACGCTGCGGCCCGGCGCGCGCGGGCGGAGTGCGCCCTATCTCAGCGTGTGCGTGTTCGCGCGCGGCCTGCTGGTGCACCTGTTCACGCGGATCTATCTGCCCGGTGACGAGGCGGCACTCGCCGCCGACCCGGTGCTGTCCCAGGTGCCGGAGGCGCGACGCGGCACGCTGATCGCGACGGACGACGGCAAGGGCACATACCGTTTCGACATCCGCCTTCAGGGCGAAGGCGAGACGGTCTTCCTGGAGTTCCAGTGACTTCTGCCGGCTTCGACGACACGGGCCTGCGCGCCCCCGGGTGGGCAGGCTCCCCCGCCGCCTCCGCGACCGGGGACACGGCCTTTCTGCAGGCCCTGCTCGACGCCGAGGCCGCCCTCACCCGGGCCCAGTCCGCCCTTGACCTCGCGCCGCCCGAGGCGGCGGCCGCGGTGACCGAAGCGGCCGACGCCGCCCGCTTCGACGTGCGCTCCCTCGCCGAGCGCGCCCGCGCGGGCGGCAACCCGGTCATCCCCCTGGTCGCCGACCTGACGAAGGCGGTCGGCGAGGAGTACGGACCCCATGTCCACCGCGGCGCGACCAGCCAGGACATCATGGACACGGCGACAATGCTGGTCGCCGTGCGCACCCTGGACCTGGTCCTCGCCGACCTCGGCCGCACCGAACGGGCCCTGGCCCGGCTGGCCGCCGACCACCGCGACACCGCCATGCCGGGACGGACGCTCACCCAGCACGCCGTACCGACGACATTCGGGCTGAAGGCGGCCGGCTGGCGCTCGCTCATCCTCGACGCACGCGACCGCATCAAGGCCGTACAGAACTCACTGCCCGCCCAACTCGGCGGCGCAGCAGGGACCTTGGCGGCCTTCACCGTGTACGGCGCCCAGGACACACAGGCCCTGACGGCGGCCTACGCCCACGAACTCGGGCTCCGCGAGCCACTGCTGCCCTGGCACACCCTGCGCACACCGATCGCCGACCTCGCCGGCTGCCTGGCCTTCGCGGCCGGGGCGCTGGGGAAGGTCGCCGCGGACGTGCTGACGCTCGGCCGTACCGAGGTCGCCGAGGTCGCGGAGGGCAGCGGTGGCGGCTCCTCGGCCATGCCGCACAAGGCGAACCCCGTACGGTCCACGCTGATCGCGGCCGCGGCCCGGCGGGCTCCGCAGCTCGCGGCCACCCTGTACGGATCGCTGGCCGCCGAGGACGAGCGTCCGGCCGGGGCCTGGCACGCCGAGTGGGAGCCGCTCCGGGACCTGCTGCGGCTGGTCGGCGGTGCCGCCCGGGACGCCGCGGAACTGGCCGAAGGCCTGCGTGTGCACGCGGACGCCATGCGTGAACACCTGGATCTGACCCATGGGTTGATCGTCTCGGAGCGGCTGTCCGCGGAGCTGGCCCCCGCGCTCGGCCGCGCCCGCGCCAAAGCCCTGCTCACGGAGCTGGCCGAGCGCACCTACACCGAGGGCCGGCCGTTGGCCGAACTGCTCGCCGAAGAGCCGCAGTTGAAGGACATCGACGTCGCCGAGCTCACCGATCCCGCCCGCTACACCGGCTCCGCCGGATCCCTCACCGACCGTGCTCTGGAGCGAAGTTGACCGAGAAACTCCTCAACCACCGTGCCGAAGGGTCCACGTCCGCTCCCCCACTGCTGCTCGGGCCCTCGCTCGGAACGTCGTTCGCGCTGTGGGACAAGGTGGCACCCGAGCTGTCCATCACCCACCGCGTCATCCGCTGGGACCTGCCGGGGCACGGCGGGTCGGCGGCCGATCTGATCGGTCCCGGCGCGACCGTCGGTGACCTCGCCGACCTGGTGCTTGCGCTCGCCGACTCGCTGGGCATCGAACGGTTCGCGTATGCGGGGGTGTCGCTCGGCGGTGCCGTCGGACTGCATCTCGGCCTGCACCACCCCGAGCGGGTGTCCTCCCTGGCCGTGATCTGCTCCTCGGCCCACTTCAACGGCGCCAAGCCCTGGCAGGAGCGGGCCGAGCTGGTGCGGCGCGAGGGGCTGGGCTCGCTCGTGGCCAGTGCCGACGCGCGCTGGTTCACGCCCGGCTTCACCGTGCCGGAACTGGTGCGGGACCAGGCGCAGGCCGACCCCGAGGCGTACGCCGCCTGTTGTGACGCGCTGGCCACCTTCGACCTGCGGGAACGGCTCCCGGAGATCTCCGTGCGCACGCTGCTGATCGCCGGGCGCGAGGACAAGGCGACTCCACCACCGCATCTGCGGGAGATCGCGGACGCCGTGCACGGCTCCACGCTGGTCGAGCTTCCGCACGCCGCGCATCTGGCGCCCGCGCAGTGCCCGGAAGCCGTGCTGGCCGCCCTCCGGACCCATCTCGGCGGAGGTGCCAAGCGGGGCATGGAGGTACGGCGGGAGGTGCTCGGCGATGCACACGTGGACCGGGCGCAGGCCCGGCAGACACCCTTCACCGCCCGTTTCCAGGACTTCATCTCGCGCTACGCCTGGGGCGAGATCTGGACCGACCCGACGCTCAGCCGCCGCGAGCGCAGCATGATCACACTGACGGCGCTGGTGGCACACGGGCACTACGACGAGCTGGCCATGCATGTGCGGGCGGCCCGGCGCAACGGGCTCACCCCCGAGGAGATCGGCGCCGTACTGCTGCAGACGGCCGTGTACTGCGGGGTCCCGGCGGCGAACTCGGCGTTCGCGGCGGCCCAGCGGGTGCTGGCCGAGGAGGACGGCCTCTGAGGGTGACCGGTCTCTGAGGGTGACCCTGCTGGTAGTACCTCCAGCAGCCTCTCGCACATGCCTGCTCCACGTGCCTACGGTGGAGGCATGTCCACCATCCTGATCACGGGCGCCACCTCCGGCCTCGGCCGCTATGTCGCCTTCGAGCTGGTCCGCTCGGGGCACGTCGTGCTCGCGCACGGCCGCGATCCGGGCCGTACGGAACGCCTGGTCGAGGAGCTGCGCACCGAGGGCGACGCGGAAGGCTTCGTCGCCGACCTCGCCTCGCTGACGCAGGTGCGCGAGCTGGGCGCCCATGTCGCCGACGCCCACCCCGACCTCGACGTCCTGATCAACAACGCGGGCGTGGGAGCGGGCGCGCCCGGCGCCGGGCGTGAACTGAGCGCCGACGGTCACGAACTGCGCCTCGCCGTGAACTACCTGGCACCGGTCGTACTGACCCGCGCCCTGCTCCCGGTACTGCGCGCGAACACACCCGCCCGGATCGTCAACGTCGGCTCGGTCGGCCAGGACCCCCTCGACTTCGACGACATCGAATTCAGGCGCCAGTACGACGGCTTCGCCGCCTACCGCCGTGCCAAGTTCGCCCTCGCGGCCCATACGTTCGCGCTGGCCGAGGAGCTGGCGGGCACAGGGGTCTCGGTCAACGTCCTGCACCCGGCGACCTTCATGGACACGGCCATGGTCCGTGAGGGCGGAGTGGCCCCCTGGAACACAGTCGCAGACGGCGCACCGGGCGTACTGGCCCTGGCGACCCGGGACCTTGGCACAGGCGGCTACTTCGACGGCACAACCCCGTCGAGGGCGCACGAGTCGACGTACGACCGAGAGGTACAGAAGCGTCTGTCGACGGTCACGGACCAACTGCTGGCGCTGTAAGCCCCCTGGGCGCAGGGCCGCCACTCGGCCTTGCGCCCCGGCCTCCTCAGCGCACCCCGAGCCCACTCTCCAGCGCCGCCTGAGCCTGCGCCACCAGCCCGTCCGCCCCGCACGAACGAGCAAGCGCCAGGCCTCTGTTGAGCTCGGCGACGGACCGCGCAGCGATCCCGTACTCGACACGCGCCGCCGCATGCTCGTACTGGCACGGCGAAGCCTCCAGGTAGGTGACAGCCTGCGCGGCCAACCGGACAGCCCGCTGCCCGGTCTCCAACGCCGCCGCACACCTCAACGCCTCTCCGATGGCAGTATCCGTACCGAACCGCTCGGCCTGCCGCCGGGCGGCGGCGGCGAGTTGACCGGCGCGAGCGGGATCCTCCGACGCGAGGGCCCGCGCAAGGTCCAGCGCCCAGGGCACGACCACCGGATTGTGGTGGTCACGCGCCGCGGCCGCCTTCTCGGCCTCCTCCAGCTCGTTGATGCCTTCCTTGGTACGCCCGACGGCGAGCAGCAGCCGGCCGCGCACCGAGCGCGGGTCCGGCATCACGATGGGGGACGGGTAGGCGGGCGCGAAGCCGTTCTGCTCGGCGATCGCCCAGGCCTCGTCGACGTGGCCGCGGGCGAGCAGGACGTCCACGAGGTTGCAGGTCGTGGTCCAGTACAGGGGCAGGCCTCGGCCGACGCGCTCGGCGATGCGCAGCGACTCGCGCAGAGCCGCCTCCGCCTCCCTGAGCCGTCCGCGCCTGCGGTGTGCGAGGCCGATATGGGCGTGTGCGAGGGAGAGGTGGCCGCCGCTCCAGCCGGCCGACTCGTAGGTGCGCAGGGCCTCGTTGTAGAGGCTCTCGGCGCGGTCGAGGCGATCGGTGTAGGCGTAGGAGTTGGCGAGCATCAGCGGGAGTTCGATGCCCCACTCGGTGTCGGTCCAGCCGAGTCCGGGTGCGAGGCGGCCGTTGACGAGGGCGCGGTCGCACAGTTCGACGACCTCCTCGGCGTTCTCGCCCTGGAGCAGGGCGTCGAAGCCGCGCAGCATGAGCAGGGCGCGCTCGGAGTTGTTGCGGCCGATGCAGGTGCGGACGAGGTCGGCGAGGCGCATGGAACGTCCCGGGGACGTCGACTCGCCGGCGTAGATGCCCTCCCACATGTACTGCACGGCCTGCAGCCGCATCTTGGCGGGCCCGTCCTCGTGCCGGGCGGCCTCCGCCTCGACCGTGCGGACGGCCGCCTCCAGTTGGTCGTTGTGGAGGAGGGCCTGGGAGAGGCGGACGACGGCGTCCACGCGCAGGTCGCCGTCGAGGCCCGGCATGCCGAGCGCGGACTGCAGGTGGTCGATGGTGGTGGCGGGGGCGGTGAGGAGGGTGGCGCAGCCGAGTTCGTAGAGCACGCGCGCGTGGACCTCGGGAAGGGGCGGTTCCAGCAGGGCGCGCTCCAGGCAGCGGCGGGCCGCGTCGGGGGCGCCGACGGCGAGGTGTTCGCGGGCCGCCTCACGCAGCTGCTCGACGAGTTCCTCGTCGTCGTCCGGATGCACCTGGAGGAGGTGCCGGGAGGCCATGGCGGCGCCGCGTCCGGACTCGGTGACGACCTGGGCGGCGATGCCGTGCATGGCGGTGCGCAGGGCGTCCGGGATGGAGTTGTAGACGGCGGTGGCGATCAGCGGGTGCACGAACTCCAGGTCGCCGTCGTCGGCCTGCGCGCTCGCCGGGTCGACTTCGGTGAGGATGCGGGCGTCCTGGAGCAGTTCGGCGCAGCGCAGTGCCTCGTCGGGGTCCATGGTGGCGAGCTCGGCGACCAGGCCGACGGAGATGCCGGTGCCGAGGATGGCGGCAGCCCAGGCGAAGCGGGTGGCGTCGATGCCGAGTTCCTCGAGGCGGGCGACGAGGCCGCCGCCGCGGGCCGAGCGGTTGAGGGCGCGCAGCTCGCCGGCCGCGCTCTCGGTCGGCTCCAGCTCGCTGTCCTGGACCTTGGCGAGGAGTTCCACGGTCTCGTACGGGTTGCCGCCGGTGACGGCCCAGACCTCGCGGCAGAACGGGGCGTCGGCGTGCGCGCCGAGGGTGGCGCGGGTGAGGCCCGCCGTGGCGTCCGGAGTGAGGGCGTTCAGGTCGGCTTCGGGGTGGCCCGAGGCGGCGGCGATCGCATCGAGGTGGCGGGCGCTCTCGCCGCTGACCTCGCCGGGCCTGCGGGCCACGACGACCAGGACGGACAGGTCGTCGAGGCGCCCGGCGAACGCGGCGAGCCAGCGCAGCGTCTCCTGGTCGGCCCAGTGCGCGTCGTCGATCAGCAGGACCAGCGGCCAGTCGCGGCGGGCCAGCCGGCGCACCCCGGCGACCAGGCCGTCGCAGACGCCCTGCGGGTCGGCCTGGCGTTCGCCGGGTTCCGTGATGCCGAGGGCGGGGCCTGCGATGTCGTACCAGTCGCCCAGGTATTCGCGGGCTTCTTCCGGCATGAGGGACACCAGTGCGGGCTGCAGCAACTGGCGTACCACGTTGAAGGGAACGGATCTGAGGGTCTCGCCGCCGCGGGTCGACCACACCGTGCAGTTGCGCTGCTCCGCGATGCGGCGGATCTCGGCCAGCAGGGCGGTCTTGCCGAGGCCCGCCTCGCCCCGGACCATCAGCAGGCTGCCCGAGGACGAGCGGTCCGCGCACAGCGTGTCGATCGCCTGCTTGACGGCGGTGATCTCCTCGTCGCGCTCCCACAGGGAGGCCGAGGCGGCCTCCATGGGCCGGACCTCCGTCATCCCGCTACCTCCCCAAGTCGCCCGAACGACGTACAGACATCGAGCGTAGCCGTCGGATTGCAGAAGTGGAGGGGGGTCCGGGCAGCTGTTGCCGTGATGGGTGACAGCGGGTGCGGGCAGACGACGCGCACCGCCCACGACCTGCGTCTGCGGATGTCGAACCCGTCAACAGGCTGCAGACGTCACCGTGACGGGGTGCTCACCGACACGGAGGGTCCATGGCCGCTGACGGCGCTGAGGGTGTTTCAGGGACTGTTCGCGGGTGGGGAGTTCGGTGGTGCGGTGGCGGTGATGACCGAGTTCGCGCCGGCGGGGCGGCGTGGGCTGTACGGGTCGTGGCAGTCGTTCACGGTGGCGCTGGGGCTGTTGGGCCGCTGAGCAGGGTCGCCGGCAGGGCAGCCACCCCCCGCACCCGCGGGAGACCTCGGCCGTGAGGCTTCCTCCGCGCCGACGCGACCGGGCCGCCGGTGGTGGCCGACTTCCGGCCGCGGGACATCGCCGCGGCCGTCCGGGCACCCCGCCGCGTCGATCAGCGCGTATGCGGGCCGGTGTCGAAGGCCGTGCCGTCGGGGGCACCATGACCTACGACGAGGAGCCGTACCACGCGCTGCCCGCACCCGAGACGACGGGCAAGGAACTGTTCCGCCTCGGCCGTCTGCGGGACGCACCGCCCGGGTCCGGGACGCTCCGGACCGAGGACCCCGTGCTCGCCCTGGGTGCCGGCGAGGTGATCGCCTCGGGCGGCGGGGTCCGCAATCCTGGGGCCGGCCTCGGCCGCGAAGGGGCCGTACGCGTTCTCCGTGCTCGGGTTTCCGACCCGCACGGCCTGGCGGGCACCCGGGACGGGCTGCGGTTGCCGCCGCCGGGCGCGCGGGCGCCGGAACCGCTGGTGGTGGCCCGAAGCCGGAGTCCTCTCATCCCGCTTTCACCGAGGCCTCATACGGTGGGGGCATGACGCAGGTGACTCCTCCCGGGTGGTACCCCGACCCCGGGCAGACAAGTGAGGCTCCCGCCACCGAGCGCTGGTGGGACGGCAAGGCATGGACGGACCGGACCCGCCCCGCGGGGTCGGCCGCCGTATGGGGTCCCCCGGCGCAGACGCCGACGGCCGGGCCGGATCCGGCGAGCCCCGCCCCTCCGGCGGCCCCGGCCTATGCGGCATACCCCGGCTATCCGACATATCCCGCCCAGTCCCCGGCCGACCCGCGGCGCGGCCTGCGCACCGGCATCGCCGTCGGGGCGGCCGTGGTCGTCCTCGCGTGCATCGGCGTGGGTGTGTACGCACTGGCCGGCAACGGCGGTTCGGGCGGCAACGTCAGCTCGCAGCAGGGGCCGGGCGGCGGTCAGGGTGGCCCGGGCGGCGGCAACGGCGGTTCGGGCGGGAACCAGTCGCCCGGCCCCGGCCAGTCCGAGGCTCCGAAGATCAAGAGCGGTTCGGTGTCCGACCCGATCAGCGGGATCAGCCTGCCCATCCCGGACGACTGGTACGGCCAGCAGCTCCCGGCGGGCGCTTCGATCACGTCGAACGACTCCTACAACTGCCCCGGGGACACCTCGCAGACCTGCACCAAGGGCGGCGCGTTCTCGGCGCCGGCCGCGCTCCTCAAGACCGCCGGCAGCACGGCCGAGGAGGTCGCGAAGGCGGACATCGAGGCCAACGCCGAGCAGTCCTACGGCGGCAAGACCTACGGCTCGATCACCTCCCACAAGGTGCTCGACTCCAGGGCCGTCACCGTCGCCGGACAGAAGGGCTACCTGGTCCGCTGGCAGGCGATCACCAGCAAGGGCTCCGACGGCTACGTCGAGTCGCTGGCCTTCCCCTCCCCCGCGAACCCGACGCAGATCGTCGTGGTCCGCTTCGGCGTGGACGTCGCCGAGAAGCAGTCGGTCATCGACGACATCACCAAGGGCATCAAGGTGTCGACCGGCGGCGGCAACGGCCAGACGGTGTGAACCGTCCCGGACAGCGATCGGCCGGGTGGGGCGCCCCTCCGCTCAAGAGGAGCCCCACCCGGCCGGCGGTCCGCGCCGCCCCCGTCCCCACGGTGCGGCGCGAGCAGGTCACCGTCCAGTCATCCCACGGACGGCGACCTGATTCTCAGGTGAGGCCCAGTGCCGGCAGCACCGCGGCCTCCACGAAGCGGACCAGGTAGTCGGGGTCGGCGTACTCGCCGTCCACGACGGGGCGGGCGCGCACGACGCCGAACATCTGCGCCGGGATGTACTCCAGCGCCGGATGGCCGGCGATGATCTCGCCGCGCTCGACCCCGCGATTGAGCATCTCCTTCAGCGCGGCGATCTCCGGGTCGACGAGCGCCTCCCGCAGCGCCTTGGCGAGGTCGGCGTCCTGGGTGACGGCGTGCCCGAGGGCCTGCAGCAGCTTGGTGTCGTTCTGCGACCAGCGGCCCACGGCCCGCGCGGCCTCGCGCAGGTCGTCCGCGAGCGATCCGGTGTCGATGCCCTCGAAGCGGGCCTTGCGGCGGGAGCGCAGGGCGGCCACCACGAACTGGGGCTTGGTCTTCCACTGCCGGTACAGCGTGGACTTGCTGCAGCGCGTACTGGCGGCGACCCCCTCCATGGTGACGGCTTCGTATCCGCATTCGCGGATCTGCTCGAGGACGGCGTCGAAGAACTCCTGCTCACGCTCGCGCGTGAGCTTGGAGCGGCGCGAGGCGGCGACCGTCTGCGGTCCGTCCGCGGCCTGCGACGTCATCTGCTCGTCTCCCTCACTCCGAGTGCCGGCTTTATTCGCGCTTTATTCCCGGCTTCCAGTGTGTCGTACCTCAATCGATACGCCAGTGTACCGGAACGCTCGCGTATCGGTACACTGCCGTATCGGAACGCTTTCGTTTCGGCACGCGAGCGTACCGATGAGTTCGGGTTCCGATCCGGGTCTCACCACGTACCAGCACACGCACCACCGTCAGCGAAGGGGCCGGGGGATGAATGCCCGCACCGAGCCTGCAGAAGGAGAGACCGAAGAGACCGGCGCGATGGCGCGGCCTCCGGTCGTCCGTGAGTTCCTGCTCGTCGCAGGGCTCTTCCTCGTCTACAAGTTCGGCCGTCAGCTGGCCACCGGCCACACCGGCGAGGCGCTGCGCAACGCGCACCGCGTGTGGGACCTGGAACGGACGCTCCATCTGCCCGGTGAGGGCTCGGTGCAGTCCGTACTGCTGCACAGCGACACCCTGGTGCACCTCGCGAACACCTACTACGCGACCGTCCACTTCCCGGCCACCGCGGCCTTCCTGATCTGGCTCTACCTGCGGCGCCCCGCCCATTACGTGTGGGCGCGCCGGGTCCTCGCCACGGTCACCTCGGCGGCCCTGGTGCTGCCCTTCGTCTTCCCCCTCGCGCCGCCGCGGATGCTGGCCGCCACGGGCCTCGTCGACACGGCGCACGTGTACGGGCCTTCGGTCTACGGGCCGCCGTCCTCGGACCACCTCTCCAACCAGTTCGCGGCGATGCCGTCCCTGCACTTCGGCTGGGCCCTGATGGTCGCGATCGGCCTGATCGCGGCGACCCGGTCCCGCTGGCGCCGGCTGTGGCTGCTGCACCCGCTGGTGACGCTGCTCGTCATCGTGGGCACGGCGAACCACTACTGGCTCGACGCGATCGTCGCCACCGTCATGCTCGGCGCCACGCTGGCGCTGATCCACCGGCCACACCGCACGGTCACCACGGCCGGCCGCGGCAGCGAGAAGCTCGCCGCGCCCGTCGCCGACGACCACGTCCTCGTAGGAGCGGGCCGATGACCGCCACACTCGTCGCCGTCGCCCTGTCGCTGGTCTCCGCCGTCGCCTATGCGGCCGCCGCGGTGGCCCAGGAGCGGCTCGCCTCCCGCAGTTCCGGCACCGGCATGCTGCGGCTGCTGGGCACGGGCGCCTGGTGGGCGTCGGTCGGGCTCAACGCCGGCGCGGCGCTGCTGCACGTCGTGGCCCTCAAGTACGGTCCGCTCACCGTCGTCCAGCCGCTCGGCGCGCTCACGCTGGTCGCCGCGGTGCCGATGGGGGCGCGGGCGGCCGGGCGGCGGGTCAGCGCGACCGAGTGGCGGGGCACCGCACTGACGCTGGCCGGGCTGGCCGCGCTGCTGGTCACCGCGTCCGGTTCGGCGCCCCAGCAGGTGCTGAGCCTGACCGAGGCACTGGCGGTCGCGGGGACCACGGCCGCGCTGATCGGTCTGCTGTCGCGGCCGGGAGCCCGGCCGGGCCTGCGGCACGCCACGGCGTCCGGGTTCGCCTCGGGCGTCGCGTCGGCACTCACACAGACCGTGACGGTGGCCGCGACCGACCGGTCCGGTTCCGCGCTGAGCCTCCAGGTCGTCCTGGTGGCGGTACTGGTGGCCGCCTTCGCGGTCGGCGGCCTGCTGCTCTCCCAGACGGCCTACCGGGGCGGACTCGGCGCCCCGCTCGCCATGGTGACGCTGTCCAATCCGGTGGCGGCCTCGCTGATCGGCCTCACCCTGCTGGGCCAGGGCCTCCGCGGCGGCCCGGAGGGCGTCCTCCTCGCCCTCGCGGGCGCGGCCGTGGCGTCCCGGGGCGTGGTACTCCTGACCCGGGCGACACCTGCTCCGGTCGCATCGGTCGACGAAGAACACCCGGTGGCCGCGGTCCTGGCCCTGAAGCCGGAAACTGCGACGCCCGAACCGGCGTTGGTGCCCCGGCAGTCAACTGAGCCGGGCCACCTGACGACGCTCTGAGCGCCCCTAACCCAACCCGCGCGAGTCCTGCTTGAGCGCCGTGTCCACAGTCAACGCCGTCGCCACCACAAGACTCAACAGCGGCTCCGGCAACTGATAGTGAATCTGCAGCACATAGTTGTCGGCAGTGGTGAACATGGTCTTGGCGAGACCTTCCCAAGTCTTCGTGATCCGGGCGACCTCGTTCTCCGCATGGTCGACGATCGCGAAGTTCCACGCCCGCCAGTTCTCCGCCTTGATCGCGCCGACCTTCTGGCCGTCCACGTTCATCGCGAAGTTGATCTTCCCGATCATGTTCTCCTGAACGATCTCGCCCACCGGCGAGCCGTCCGGACGGGAGACCAGCACCTTGGACTTGAAGACCTTGGCGGGCCGCGTCAGCACCAACTGCGGCTGACCGTAGGCGTCCCGGATCTCCAGCCGGTGGGTCATGAACTGGTCGAGACTGGAGACGAAGCGCGCCACCTTCTTCAGCGTGCTCTGCCCGACCTCCGTCACCGAGCCGATCTGGTTGCCGTTCTGATCCATGACCTTGTACTCGTTGGTCACCTCGATCAGCTTGGCCTTCTGGTTGACCACCAGGACCGGCTCGGTGAACAGGCTGCCGCCGCCGGGTCCGCCGGCGGCGACCCCGGCCTGCTGCTGCACCTGACGCTGCACACGCGGGTCAGGGGCGGCGGCCTGCGGCGGTACCTGCTGCTGCGGCACCTGCTGTTGAGGTGCCTGCTGCTGGTCCGGGCTGGTGTGCTGGGTCCACTGGGCGCCGTCCCAGTAGCGGAGCGTCTGGGGCGCTCCGTGCGGATCCGGGTACCAACCTGCAGGAGTGTTCGAATGCGTGGTCACCGGGGCACACTACCCCGGCCCCACCGGCTCCTGGCCAGTACCCGCGAACCGCTGTTCAGCAGCCTTTGCCCGGCAGTTCACCCGGTGATGATCGCCGGATCGCTCACCCCCGGCCGCCCGTTCTCCACATGTCCGGCGAACCGCCGCAGGAACATGGCGTCGGCCTCGGACGTGACGGTGAGGTCGTACCAGCGCCGGCTCTCGGCGAGGTCGACGGTGTGCTTCACCGTGGCTCCGGGCCGCACCGTGAAGGTCCGGGGCTTGTGGCCGTATCCACCCGTCAGCTTCAGACGGACCGTGCCGGAGCCCTTGTTGGTGAAGGTCAGCTCGATGTCGTCGCCGCTGTGGCGGGCCGTGACCTCGGGCCCCGCCACCTTGTTCGGTCCCTTGAAGACGCGCAGGAAACCGTTCGGGCCGTGCACGGACAGGTCGTACGAGCCGTTGGAGTACGCCGAGTTCCAGGCGTCCGAGACGGTCTTGCCGGCCTCGGTGGTGTAGCTCCAGGGTCCGTCGGTGCGGTTGCCGGAGGTCACCAGGAAGGCGGCGCCCGCCTTGGCGCCCGAGGCGAAGGTCAGCGTGAACTTCCCGGAGGCCGTGTCCACCGACCCGTCCACGTGCGGGGCGTACTTGAGGGGACGCGCCGGGCGCAGGCCGCGCTCCTGCTTGGGCAGGACCGGGTTCGCGGGCGGGGTCGGCACATAGTCGGGGTGGCGGTTGTGGTCCGGCGGCCGGTAGCCGTCCGTGCCCGGCAGCGCGACCGGCTTGGTGTCGGTGCGGGAGAAGTCGAACGCGGAGGTCAGGTCGCCGCAGATCGCCCGCCGCCAGGGCGAGACGTTCGGCTCGTGCACTCCGAAGCGACGCTCCATGAACCGGATGATCGAGGTGTGGTCCATCGTCTCGGAGCAGACGTAACCGCCCTTGCTCCAGGGCGAGACGACGATCATCGGCACCCGCTGGCCGAGCCCGTAGGGGCCGGCGGGGTGGCTGCTGCTGCCCTTGAACAGGTCCGGGCCGACGTCGACCGTCGACTTGCCCTGCGCCGCGGAACTCGGGGCGAACGGCGGGACGAAGTGGTCGAAGAAACCGTCGTTCTCGTCGTACGTGATGAACAGGGCCGTCTTCGCCCACACCTTCGGGTCGGAGGTGAGAGCGTCGAGGACCTGGGCGACGTACCAGGCGCCGTAGTTCGCGGGCCAGTTCGGGTGCTCGGTGAAGGCCTCGGGGGCGACGATCCAGGAGATCTGCGGCAGCTTGCCGCCCTTCACGTCGGCCTTCAGCTGGTCGAAGAAGCCCTCGCCCTTGCGGGCGTCGGTGCCGGTGCGGGCCTTGTCGTAGAGCGGGCTGCCGGGCTGGGCGTTCTGGTACTGCTTGAAGTAGAGCAGGGAGTTGTCGCCGTAGTTGCCGCGGTAGGCGTCCTGGATCCAGCCCCAGCCGCCGTTGGCGTCGAGGCCGTCGCCGACGTCCTGGTAGATCTTCCAGGAGACGCCCGCCTTCTCCAGGCGCTCGGGGTAGGTGGTCCAGCTGTAGCCGGCCTCGTCGTTGCCGAGGACCGGGCCGCCGCCCTGGCCGTCGTTGCCCGTGTAACCGGTCCACATGTAGTAGCGGTTCGGGTCGGTCGAGCCGATGAACGAGCAGTGGTACGCGTCGCAGATGGTGAAGGAGTCGGCGAGCGCGTAGTGGAAGGGGATGTCCTTGCGGGTCAGGTACGCCATTGTCGTGGAGCCCTTGGAGGGGACCCACTTGTCGTACTTGCCCCCGTTGAAGGTGGCATGTCCGTCGTTCCAGCCGTGCGGGAGGTCCTGGATGAAGGCCAGGCCCAGGTCGTCGGCGTCCGGGTGGAAGGGCAGGATGTCCTTGCCGCTCGCGTCCGCCTGGTACCAGACCGGCTTCCCGTCCTGCCGGGTCACCACCGGACGCGGGTCGCCGTAGCCGCGGACGCCTCTGAGCGTGCCGAAGTAGTGGTCGAAGGAACGGTTCTCCTGCATCAGGACGACGATGTGCTCGACATCCTCGATGGATCCCGTGCGGTGGTTCGCGGGCAGCGCGGCGGCGCGCTGGATGCTGTTGGACAGGGCTGTGAAGGCGGTGGTCGCGCCCGCGAGTTGCAGGAATCGGCGCCGATTGACTTCGGGCATGGGTTGGGTGCCTCTCATCCTGGTGCGGATGGCCGGAACATGACGGATTGCGCGCGGTGCGAGTGTTCCAAGAGCACCAAACGTCAGGGAAGGGTCCGGTGGCACCCATGTGAAAGTCGTCGGTACGGGAGGTGTGCCGCGGCGGTTGTGCCGTCCGCGAAACGGGGCCAGGCCGCGAACTCGCCGAGCAGCAGGGCCGGGACGCGGCCCGTGTGCTCAGTGCAGCGCATCCGACAGTCGTACGAAGGTATGGCCGGAGGCCTGCAGTCGGGGTACTGCGGCGGTGATGCCCGCGGCCGTACCGCCCTCAGGGTGGTTCATGTGGCAGATGACGACGGAGCCTGCGGGCGCTGACCCCACCGTCGTGCGGACCTGCTCGGGGCTGAAGGTGGCTCCTCCGTCGCCGTTGACCGAGAAGCCGGCGAACCGCTCGCCCATGGCGGTGACGATCCTGGCCGCGACGTCGTCGCAGTACGCCGTTCCGGAGCGGAAGAAACGCGGCGGGCTGCCCAGCAGACGGGTGAGCTTCGCCCGGTTGCCGGCGATCTCCTCGTAGACCTCGGCGGCGTCGCGGGTGCCGGGGATGCCGTAGGCGGAGCGGCCGGTCACGGAGAGGGGGAGGTGGCGGGTGCCGTGGTTGGCGATCTCGAAGAGCGGCTCGGCGGCCAGTCGGCGGAAGACGGCCGGGTTGGCGTCGATCCAGCGGGAGTTGATGAACAGAGTCGCCGGTATCTCTCGCCTGCGCAGGAAGTCGATCAGGACACGGTCGTAGCCGCTGCCGCCCCGGCCGCCGCAAGCGTCGAAGGTCAGCGCTATGCCCCGATGACCGGAGGGGAGCCGGTGCACGACACCGGGCCCGTCGAAGCCCCAGGTGTGCGGCACGGCGTGACCGTAGCGGGCGACGATCTCGGCGCGTGTCGCGGTGGGCAGGCGGGCCGGTCTGGCTCTGACCGAGGGCGAAGGGACAGCGGAGGAGGGCGGGGCGGAGGAAGGGACAGAGGCGGCCGTTTGCGCCTTTGATGCCTCCTTCGGTGCCGAACAGCCGGCCAGAGCTCCCCCGGCCAAGGCCGCCAGCACCATACGTCGACTCGTACTCATCCACTCCCACCCGTCCGGACGCACGGCGGCAATGCTAGGCAGCGCACACTCGCCGCCCCCCGCACACCGGACAAGCCTTGCTCAAGAATCCTTTGCTGATGATTTGCGCCGCCCCACTGAACCGGGGGCGGCTCCGGAGAGCAAGTCCATGGAGGTTCAGGTGCAGTCGGCGGCTCCACGAACAGGGCTTGGGGCCCGCCTCGGCCGCGAGGTGATCCTGCCGTACGCCGTGGACGGCCGGATGCACCCCGGCCATCTGGTGATCGGCCCTGTGGCGCGGGGCAGCTGGGCGGCCGTCCACCGGCGGCGTACTCGGCACCCGGCCTCCCGCGCGCTGCGCACCTACGGGCCGCTGTACCACTGGCCGCCGAGGTGGAGCGGCGCTGTGACACTGGAGCGGATTCGGACGGCGCGCCCGGAGCGGTTCGCAACAGCGCTGCTCCGCCTCGCCGACCGCTGCCCGGTCGGCCGCGCCCACTGCTCGGTCGACTCCCGCCCGTTCAGCCCGCGCCCCACCGACCCGCCCCTGTGCTGGAGCAGCTGCCGGCGGCGCTCTGCGGACGTCCCGGACTACGGTTCGTCGGAGTTTGCGGCAGCGAACCGTTTGTGGAGCGACGGGCGTTGACACTGGCGGCCCGGCACGGGACCGGCCCGCTGACGGGCGGGCGTCGGTGGTGCGTTTCAGGCCGCGTGGCCGGGCACGGACGGCCGGCGGGCCGTCACCACCACCGATTCCTCCTCGGCGAACCAGGAGTGCTCGACTCCGCGCCCCCACACCACATGGTCACCCTGCCGTGCCAGGAGGACGCTGCGGCCGGGGAGTTCAGTTCGACGCGGAAGCGGCCGCTGACGTCGAGTGCCGCGTCCAAGAGAGATTCCGGTGAGGACCGGGATGCGTATGCCCGGCCGCCGCCCTGCGCGATGCTGGACCGCCCGGACGACTCTGACCAGCCCTTTCACGGAACGTCTTCCGTCTGGCGGAAGCCGTCTTGCGCGCCCGTCGCACCCGTCAGGACGCTGAGTCCAACCACGGCACGCGGGGCGACGGTGCCCCGCCGACAGGGACGGGACCCCCATGCCTCACATGACCGCCTTCGCCAGGAACCAGTGGTACGTCGCCGCCTACAGCCATGAGGTCGGGCGCGAGGAACTGCTCGGCCGGACCATCCTCGGTGAACCGCTCGTGTTCTACCGGACGGAGGAGGACGGGACGCCGGTCGCGCTCGCCGACCGCTGTGTGCACCGCCGCTTCCCGCTGCACGAGAAGCCCAGCCGGCTGGACGGCGACAAGCTGGTGTGCGGCTACCACGGGTTCACGTACGACACGACGGGTACCTGCGTGTACGTGCCGGGCCAGAAGCGCGTCCCGCGCACCGCCCGGGTGGCCTCCTACCCGGTGGTCGAGCTGGACTCCCTGGTGTGGGTGTGGATCGGCGACCCGGCCCTCGCCGATGCGCAGACCATCCCCCGGGCCCGGCACCTCGACGCGCCCGGCTGGGTCACCGTCCGCGGCATGGAGCCCATCGACGCCGACTACGGGCTGCTGGTCGACAACCTCCTGGACCTCTCCCACGAGACGTATCTGCACGGCGGTTACATCGGCACCCCCGAGGTCGCCGAGACGCCGATCACCACCGAGGTCGACGAGGGCGCGGGCATCGTACGGGTGAGCCGGCACATGGACGACGCCGAGTGCCCGCCGTTCTACGCCAACTCCACCGGCATCCAGGGCCGGATCACCCGCTGGCAGGACATCGAGTACCACGCTCCGTGTCTGTATCTGCTGCACAGCCGGATCGCGCCGGTGGGCGTGCTGCCGGAGGCCGACGGCAGCGACCCGAACGGCTTCCACACCGAGATCACGTACGCCATCACGCCGTCGACGGACGGCAAGGTCTACGACTTCTGGGCCGTCTCGCGCGACTGGGCGACGGAGGACGCCGAGGTCACCGAGTTCATGCGGAGCAACAACCACACCGTGGTGATGCAGGACGTGGACGCGCTCAACCTGCTGCACAAGACGCTCGGCACGGAGCGGACCGGGTACCAGGAGCTCAGCATCAACATCGACACCGGCGGTCTCGCCGCCCGCCGTATCCTCGCCCGCCTCGTCGAGGAGGGCGACAAGCCTGTGGAGAAGGTCCTGTGAGCAGCTCCACGGGCGAGATCTACCGCATCGACTGGCTGCCGGGCACCGACATCCTGCACGGCACCTGTCACTGCGGCGCCGAGCACAGCGCCCAGGACCCGGTCGAGATGTGGGAGTGGATGCTCGGCCACCCCGAAGGACACGAGCCCGCCGCGCCACGAGGAAACAGCTCATGACCGGGTACGAAGCCGAACTCGTCGTCGAGCGCCGGGAGTTCGCGGCCGACGGGGTGCTCGCCCTGACCTTGCGCCACCCGCTCGGCGAGGACCTGCCGGCCTGGGAGCCGGGCGCGCATGTCGACGTCGTGCTCGGGCCGGAGCTGGAGCGGCAGTACTCGCTGTGCGGGGATCCCGCGGACCGTTCGGTGTGGCGGATCGCCGTGCTGCGGGAGCCGGACGGGCGCGGCGGTTCCGCCCATGTGCACGAGCAGGTGGGGCAGGGCGACAAGGTGCGGGTGCGCGGGCCGCGCAATCACTTCCGGCTGGAGAGCGCGCCGCGTTACCGGTTCGTCGCGGGCGGCATCGGCATCACGCCGATCCTCCCGATGGTGGCCGCCGCGGAGGCCGCGGGCGCCGAGTGGTCGCTGCTGTACGGCGGCCGCACCCGCAACTCCATTGCCTTCCTTGAGGAGTTGGAGCGGTACGGGGACCGGGTGAGCGTCTGCCCGCAGGACGAGACCGGGCTCCTCGACCTGGGTTCCGTACTGGACGACCTGCCTGAGGACGCCCTCGTGTACTGCTGTGGTCCCGGGCCGCTGCTGGACGCGGTCGAGGAGCGCTGCCCGGCCGAGCGGCTGCGGGTCGAGCGGTTCTCGCCGAAGGCCCAGGAGGATGGCGAGAACACCGAGTTCGAGGTCGAGCTGGCGCAGAGCGGTCGTACGGTGACGGTCGCGCCGGACGTCTCCGTGCTGGACGCCGTCCGAGCGGCCGGTGTGGAGGTGCTGTTCTCCTGCACCGAGGGCACCTGCGGAACCTGCGAGACCGACGTCCTCGACGGCACCCCGGACCACCGGGACTCGGTGCTCACCGCCGAGGAACAGCAGAGCGGGGAGACGATGATGATCTGTGTGTCCCGCTGCCGTGGGAAGAAGCTCGTGCTGGACCTGTGACCCCGGGGCCGGCCCTCTCCTGGTCGGCGATGGCGCCCCCTGACGCAGCACCTGTCAGGGGGCGCAGCCGCGGTCACGAAGTCAGATATGCCTCCACCTCGCTGAACTGGCCCGCGGGCCAGCCCGTGTTGGCGCTGACGGTCAGCCGCAGATGGCGAAGGCTGGTGCCGGCCGGCAGGTTGACGGTGGCCGTGTTGCCGGTCGCCGGGTCGAAGCGGTAGCCGGTGGAGCCGACGACGGTCGAGTAGGTCGAGCCGTCGGTGCTGCCCAGCACGGTGATGGTCTGGGTGCGGGCACCCCAGGCGGTCGACGGCGGCAGCTTCAGCACCAGCCGGCGCACGGCCTGCGGGGAGCCGAGGTCGACGGTCCAGGACTGCGGGAAGGCGTTGTTGGTCGACTCCCAGTAGCTGTTCGCGTCGCCGTCGACCGCCTTGCCCGGCGTGTAGACGTCCTGCGAGCCGGTGGCGGTGGCCGGGCGGCCCTTGGCGAGGTTGCGGTTCGGGTCGGGGTCCGGGTTGCCCTGGCCGGGCTGCGGCCAGGTCGAGCAGTCGGCCCAGGTGCTGCTCCAGCCGGAGTTGCCGCCGCCGTCGGTGAGGGTGAAGGTGCCGGAGCCGGACGGGTAGGGGCAGTTGTAGACGCCCGCCGCGCCGACCCCGGTGGCCTGGACGTTGCTGAACTTCGCCGAGCCCTGCGTCTCCGCCTGGACGACGACCGTGCCGGTGTTCTTCACGGTCGCACCGCTGACGGTGACGTTGCCGGCCGGATAGCCGTGCCCGCCGCCGGAGACGAACTCGAAGGCGCTGTACGGGCTGTCGGTGACGGTCGTGTCGGTGATGTTCACGGTGGCGTTGACGGCGCTGTCGTAGGAGTCGACGCGCAGTGCGCCCATCGGATGGTTCCAGTTGGGGTTCATCGCGCCGGTGCGCACGAGCGTGTTGCCGTCGACGGTGATGGTGCCCGCCAGCGGTGAGAACGGGTCGAGGAACTTCTGGTTGGAGATCGCGATACCGCTGCCGAGGGCGTTGGTGTCGGAGACCAGGTTGTTCCTCACCGCGATGTCGGTGCCGCCGTAGATCGCGATGCCGTTGGCGAGGTTCGGCTGCGAGATGGTGTTGTTCTCGAAGCTGGAGTCGGTGTCGGCGGAGTACAGCGACCACATGGCGAGGGAGTCGTCGCCCTGGTTGCGCAGGAAGTTGTTGCGGACGCGGACCCCGCGCGCGTTGCCGTTGAGGTTGAGGCCGTCGGCGGTGGTGTCGAGGATGCGGTTGTTCTCGACGACCAGGTTGTCGTTGTTGCCCATCAGCCAGAGGCCGACCTTCATGTGCTGGATCCACATGCCGGAGACCGAACTGTTCGGTCCCAGCGAGCCGTTGACGAAGTTGTCCGGGTTGGAGTCCACGCGCTCGGTCACCTCGCCGAACACCGCGAAGTCCTTGATGTGCACTCCGCCCGACGAACTCGACTGGTCGATGAAACGGGAGGTGTGCACGACGGAGTACCAGCTGCCTGCGCCCTGCAGGGTCACGTTCTGGACGCCGCTGAGCGAGGACGTCAGCCTGTAGTCGCCCGGCGGGATCCACACCACTCCCCCTTGCGCGGCGGAGATCGCGTCCCGGAAGGCCTGTGTGGAGTCGCCGTTGCCGCTGGGGTCGGCGCCCTTGGAGGTGACCGAGACCGAGCCGGCGGGCTGGCCGGCGGCAGCGGCGACCTGCTCGAAGTCGGCGACGTCGACGGTGACCTGGGTGCCGGTCGACTGGAAGGCGATCTTGTCGCCCGCCTGGACGTTCTGGCCGAGCAGCAGTCGGGCGTTGTCGAAGAAGTGGTGGGTCTTGGCGCCCGGGATCCAGCCGGTGTCGATGTACGAGTACTTGGAGGTGACCGCGAGCGTCCTGGCGATCTTCTGACCGTTGACGTACACGTCGAGCGTGCCGGACTGGCCGTCGGGGACGCTGTAGGAGACGTTCACGGCGTTGGCCGCGCGCGGCACGGTGAACTCGACGCGCTGGCCCGAGGTGAGACGTACGGCCTGGCGCCCGGAGGCCTCGGAGGCGAGGGTGCCCTGGGTGTAGTCGGGTCCGATCCTGGTGCCGGTGGTGGTCGCGGACTCGGCCTCGACGGAGGTGAAGGGCAGGGTGGCGCCGGAGGCCGCGTGTGCGGCGGGGGCCGTGGCGGTGAGCAGACCGGCGGAGAGGGCGACGACCATTGCTACTGGCATGCCCCTGACAGTTCTGTGCATGTGCTGATCCCTTCCGGTGTGGGGGTGCGGGGATGGCGGAGAGGGTGCGGTGCGGCTCAGGCGCGCAGCCAGACCGCGGTGTCCTTCGGCAGTCGTCCCTCGGCGTCCAAGGGACCGCTGGCGAGCAGGAGTTGGGGGCTGACGGGAAGGTCGAGAGGGGTGTCGGCGAGGTTCACCAGGCACCGGGCACCCGACCGGGTGAAGGCGAGGACGCCCTCGGGTGCGGGGTCCCAGGTGAGCGGCCCGTCCCCGAACACCGGACGCAGCCCGATGGCCGCGCGGTAGAGAGCCAGCATCGAGCCGGCGTCCGCGTCCTGGCGGTCGACGGCGTACGACGTCCAGCCGGCCGGCTGCGGCAGCCAGGGCTCCTCGCGGCTGCCGAAGCCCGCGTACGGCGCCCCGGCCGTCCAGGGCAGCGGCACCCGGCAGCCGTCCCGTCCCGGATCGGTGCCGTTCGACCGGAAGTGCATCGGATCCTGGATGCGGTCGAGGGGGATGTCGGCCTCGGGCAGGCCCAGCTCCTCGCCCTGGTAGACGTAGACCGCGCCGGGCAGGGCGAGTGACAGCAGGGCGGCCGCGCGGGCGCGGCGGGTGCCGAGGGCGAGGTCGGCCGGGGTGCCGAAGGCCTTGGTGGCGAAGTCGAAGCCGGTGTCGGTGCGGCCGTAGCGGGTGACCGTGCGGGTGACGTCGTGGTTGCACAGCACCCAGGTGGCGGGGGCGCCCAAGGGTGCGTGCTCGGCGAGGGTCTCGTCGATGGACGTCCGCAGCCTGCGCGCGTCCCAGGGGCAGGTCATGAAGGCGAAGTTGAAGGCCGTGTGGAGTTCGTCGGGGCGCAGATAGCGGGCGAAGCGTTCGGTGTCGGGGAGCCAGACCTCGCCGACGAAGATGCCGTCGTACTCGTCGGCGACGGCGCGCCAGGAGCGGTAGATGTCGTGGAGTTCGTCCCGGTCGACGTACGGGTGCGGGTCGCGGCCCTCGGTGAAGTCGGGCAGGGCGGGGTCCTTGGCGAGGAGTGCGGCGGAGTCGATGCGGACCCCGGCGACGCCCCGTTCGAACCAGAACCGCAGGATGTCCTCGTGCTCCTGGCGGACCGCCGGGTGCGCCCAGTTGAGGTCGGGCTGTTCGGGGGCGAAGAGGTGCAGGTACCAGTCGCCGTCGGGCAGCCTGGTCCAGGCGGGGCCGCCGAACTGGGACGTCCAGTCGTTGGGCGGCAGTTCGCCGTGGGCGCCGCGGCCGGGGCGGAAGTGGAACAGTTCGCGTTCGGGGCCGCCGAGGAGCGCGGCGCGGAACCAGGGGTGCTGGTCGGAGACGTGGTTCGGGACGATGTCGACGATCGTGCGGATGCCGAGTTCGCCGGCCTCGGCGATCAGCTTCTCCGCCTCCGCGAGAGTGCCGAAGGCCGGGTCGATCGCGCGGTAGTCGGCGACGTCGTAACCGCCGTCCTTCATCGGTGACAGATACCAGGGGCTGAACCACAGGGCGTCCACGCCGAGTTCGGCGAGGTAGGGCAGTCGGGCGCGGACGCCGGCGAGATCGCCGGTGCCGTCGCCGTCGCCGTCGGCGAAGCTGCGGACGTAGACCTGGTAGATGACGGCGGAGCGCCACCACTCCGTCGGGGCATGGCGGGGCTGTCCCACTGTGCTTGCCTTTCTGTCGGAGGGAGGGCGTCAGCCCTTGGTGCTGCCCGCACTGATGCCGGCGATGATGTGCCGCTGGAAGAGCAGGAACAGGGCGACCATCGGGATGCTGGCGATCACCATGGCGGCGATCAGCACGGTCAGTTGGATGTTCTGCGACAGCTGGACGAGTGCCACGCTGATCGGCTGTCTGCCGGTGTCGGAGAAGACCATCAGCGGCCAGAGGAAGTCCTGCCACACGGCGACCAGCGCGAAGATCGACACGACTCCCAGGACCGGCCGCGACATCGGCAGCACGATCGACCAGAGGGTGCGCAGCTTCCCGGCGCCGTCGATCTCGGCCGCCTCCAGGACGTCTCGCGGGAGCTGGTCGAAGAACCGTTTGAGCAGGTAGAGGTTGAAGGCGTTGGCGACGGCCGGAAGCCAGATGGCCAGGGGGTCGTTGAGCAGGCTGGTGTGGATCAGGGGAAGGTCGGCGACGGTCAGGTACTTCGGGACGACGAGGGCCTGGGCCGGGACCATCAGGGTGGCGAGGATGCCGCCGAGGATCAGCTTGCCGAAGGCGGGCCTGAGCCTGGACAGGGCGTAGGCGGCGGCCGTGCAGAGGACGAGCTGGAACAGCCAGGCGCCGGCCGCCTGGACCACCGTGTTCCACAGGTGCTGCGGCAGCTGCATGAGGTCCCAGGCGTCGGTGTAGCCGCCGAGGCGCCAGTGCTCGGGGACGAGCGTGGGCGGGGTCCGCGCCACCTCGTCCGGCGACTTCATCGCGCCGGTCACCATCCAGTAGACGGGGAACAGGAAGGCCAGCGCGAACAGGACGAGGACGACGGTGAACACCGTCCAGTACACGGTTCTCCCGCGCGGGCGGGCCAGCGTCGCCGGGGAGACGAGGGTGCGGGTGGCGCTCACGCGTCCTCCTCTCCGGAGCGGGTCAGGCGCAGGTACACGGCGGAGAAGGCGCCGAGCAGCACGAGGAGCATGACGCTGAGCGCGCAGGCGCCGCCGAAGTCGTTGTAGAGGAAGGCGTACTTGTAGATCAGGTAGAGGACGGTGACCGTGGCGTTCTCCGGGCCGCCGCCCGTGATCACGAACGGTTCGGTGAAGACCTGCATCGTCGCGATGATCTGCAGGAGCATCAGCATGAGGAGGACGAAACGCGTCTGGGGGACCGTCACGTGCCGGATGCGCTGGAGCAGGTTGGCCCCGTCCAGTTCGGCGGCCTCGTACAGCTCGCCCGGGATGGACTGGAGCGCGGCCAGGTAGATCAGGACGGTGCCGCCCATGTTGGCCCAGGTGGCCACGACGACAAGGGAGATGAGCGCGGTGTCGGTGCCGTTGGACCAGTTCGAGGTGGGCAGGTACAGAAAGCGCAGGGTCTCGTTGGCGAGGCCGGCTCCTGGGTCGTAGAACCACTTCCACAGCAGCGCGCTGACCACCGGCGGGATCATCACCGGCAGATACACCACGATCCTGAAGAAGGCCTTCCAGTGGCGCAGTTCGTTGAGGACGAGGGCCAGCACGAAGGGGATCGCGAAACCGAGCAGCAGGGCGAGCAGGGTGAAGGTGAGCGTGTTGCGCCAGGCTGCCGTGAACTCGGGGTCGTGCCAGACCCGCGTGAAGTTGGCGGTGCCGACCCACTCGGGCGGTGAGCCAGGCGTGTACTTCTGGAAGGCGATCACGACGGCTCGGATCGCCGGGTACCAGGAGAACAGGGCGAAGCAGACGAGGCCGCCGAGGAGGAAGGCGTAGGCGCGGGCCTGGTCGGCGAGGCGGCGCCGTCCCCGGCCCCCTACCGGGGACGGCGCCGGGACCGGATGGACAGCGGCCGTCCGGACGGGTTGCCGCTCGGCCGTCTTCGTCATCTCGTCAGCCCCGCGCCAGGATGCCGTCGATCTTGCCGGAGGCGTCCTTCAGCAGCTGGTCGATGTCGGCGTCCTTCTTGGTGAGGACGGCGGAGACGGCGGAGTCGAGGACGGAGTAGATCTGCTGGGCGTCCGGCGGCTCGATCTTCAGCTGGAGGCTGTGGTTGCCGTCGAGGAAGGCCTGGTAGTTCTCCACCGGGACATTGGCGTTGGCCTTCTTGGCCTGCTGGTCCTTGGTGTCGGCGGCGCCGGTGAACAGGCGCGGCTCGGGCAGTCCCACCGGGGCGTGCGCCTTCTTGGCGCGGGCGTAGTCGCCGAGGAAACCCTTGCCGGGGGTGAGGAACATGTGGTCGAGCCACTTCAGGCCGGCGCGGATCTGGGCGGGCGTGTCGTGCTTGTTGAACATGTAGCCGTCGCCGCCGATGAGCGTGCCCTTACCGCCGGGCATCGGGCCGAGCGCGAGGTCCTTGTAGTTGCCGCCCTTCTCCTTGACCAGGATCGGGATGTTGTCGGGCGCGGAGAGATACATGCCGAGCTTGCCCGAACCCATCATCTGCTGCACGTCGTTGATGACCAGGAGCTGCTTGCTGCCCATGGAGTTGTCGGCCCAGCGCATGTCGTGCAGGTTCTGCAGGACGGCATGCCCCTCGGGGGTGTCGATGGTGGCCTTCTTGCCGTCGGCGCTGACGACGTCGCCGCCCTGGGAGTACAGCTCGGCGGTGAAGTGCCAACCGCCCTGGTTCTGGGCGCTGTAGTCGGCGTATCCGACGGTCCCGTCGCCGAGGGCCGCGATCTTCTTGGCGTCGGCGCGGACCTCGTCCCAGGTGGCCGGGGGCTTGTCGGGGTCGAGTCCGGCCTTCTGGAAGAGCTTGCGGTTGTAGATCAGGCCCATCGAGTAGCCGGTGCGCGGGACGCCGTAGATCTTCCCGTCGACGGTGTAGATGTCGCGCAGCTGCTTCTGGAGGGTGCCGTAGCTCTTCAACTCCTTGATGTACGGCGTGAGATCGGCCGCCTGGTGGATGTCGACGACGTGCCTGGCGTCGGTGAAGTAGGTGTAGAAGACGTCCTCCATCTGCCCGCCGGCGAGCTTGGCGTCGAAGGTCTTCGGGTCCTGGCAGGGGAACGCGTCGTGCGCGACGACGTCGATGTCCGGGTGCTGCTTCTCGAAGGCGGCGACGTCCTGCTCGAAGAACCCGCGGTCGACCTTGGCGCTCTGGGGCGGTTCGCAGTTGACGGTGATACGGGTCTTCCCGCTCGCCGATCCGTCGTCGCCCGATCCGCAGGCGGAGGCGGCGAGTGCGAGAGAACAGACGCTGAGCGCGACGAACGTACGGCGGAACCCGGTGCTTCTCATCGGTGGACCCCTCGTGGCAGGAGCGGTGGGCGCCGCACACTCAAGCACCGCCGACATCAGTCCGCAAGATGTCGCGCAGAATCTGTAATTATTCGACAGCTGAGGGGTTCTCAGGGACGAGGGGCTTGCGCGGTCGAGCCGCGCACCACCAGCTCCGGCTCGAACAAGAGCTCTTCGGCGGGTACGGACCCGCCGCCGACCTGCGCGTTCAGCAGCTCCACGGCCGCCCGGCCCATCGCCTCGATGGGCTGGCGGACGGTGGTCAGGGGCGGCTCCGTGCAGTTCATCAGCGCCGAATCGTCATAACCGACGACCGAGACCCGGCCCGGCACGTCCAGTCCCTTGCGGCGGGCGGCCCGGATGACACCGAGGGCGAGCGGGTCGCTGGCACAGATGAAGCCGGTGACACCGCGGTCGATCAGACGGGAGGCGGCAGCGTGACCGCCCTCGATGGAGAACATCGCCCGCGCCACATGCTCGTCCGGGAGGTGTCCGAAGGCCTTGGCGGCGGCCAGTTTGCGGGCCGACGGAACGTGATCGTCCGGACCCAGCACCAGTCCGATCCGCTCGTGCCCGAGGGAGGCCAGATGCCGCCAGGCCTGCTCCACCGCCACCGCGTCGTCGCAGGACACACGGGGGAAGCCGAGGTCTTCGATGGACGCGTTGACCAGCACCACCGGGATGTTGCGCTCGGCGAGCCTGCGGTAGTGGTCGTGCGGGGCGTCGGCCTGGGCGTACAGGCCGCCGGCGAAGACGACGCCGGAGACCTGCTGTTGCAGCAGCAGCTCCACGTAGTCGGCCTCGGAGACGCCGCCCTTGGTCTGTGTGCACAGCACCGGGGTCAGGCCGAGCTGGGCGAGGGCGCCGCCGATGACCTCGGCGAACGCCGGGAAGATGGGGTTCTGCAGCTCGGGCAGGACGAGGCCGACGAGCCGGGCGCGCTCGCCGCGCAGCTGCGTGGGCCGCTCGTAGCCGAGGACGTCCAGGGCACTGAGCACTGCTTGCCGGGTGGACTCCGAGACCCCGGGCTTGCCGTTCAGCACCCGGCTGACCGTGGCCTCGCTGACCCCGACCTTCTTCGCCACCTCAGCAAGTCGTCGCGTCATGTACGCAAGAATAGCGCAAGCAATGCAAAAAACTTGCGTAATCGCGAAAGCGGGCTCTCAGTGGGCGGCCCAGAGTCCCCGGACGTGTCCGAGGTGCCGGGTCATCACCTCGCGCACGGCCTCGGTGTCGCGTGCGAGCAGCGCGTCGAGGAGTTCGAGGTGCTCCTCGGCGGAGGCATCGAGCCGTCCGGCCTCGACGAGGGCCGTCAGTCCGTACAGTCGTGAACGCTGCCGCAGGTCCCGTACGACTTCCACGAGATGGTCGTTGCCGGCCAGGGCGAGCAGAGCCAGGTGGAAGCGCAGGTCGGCCTCGACGTAGTCGGTGAGGTTGCCTCGCGCGGCCGAGGTGACGATCTCCGTGGCGAGCGGGCGCAGTGCCTTCAGGTCGTCGAGGCCGGCGGTGGTCGCGAGGCCGACCGTCGTCGGGATCTCGATCAGGGACCGGATGTGGGTGTACTCGTCGAGCTGCTTCTCGGAGACCTCGGTGACCCGGAACCCCTTGTTCGGGACGATCTCGACCATGCCCTCCTTCACCAGCTCGAGCATCGCCTCGCGGACCGGAGTCGCGGAGACGCCGAGGCGGGAGGCGAGGGCCGGCGCCGAGTACACCTGGCCGGGGCGCAGTTCGCCGGAGATCAGCGCGGCCCGCAGCACGTCCACGACCTTCTCCCGGAAGTTGGGCTTCCTGCCACCGAGCGAGGGAAGGGCGGGGCGGTGCTGCTGGGCCATGGTGTTCGTCCTCCTTGGATCACCGGACATTATCGGGCCGCCTACAGGACGAACCCTGCGGGGAACGGGTCCTCCGGGTCGAGCAGGTACTGGGCGGTTCCGGTGATCCAGGCGCGCCCGGTGAAGCTGGGCAGGACGGCGGGGCGGCCCGCGACCTCGGTGGTGCCGAGGAGGCGGCCGGTGAAGCGGGTGCCGATGAAGGACTCGTTGACGAACTCGGTGTGCAGCGGGAGTTCGCCGCGCGCATGGAGCTGCGCCATGCGCGCGCTGGTGCCGGTGCCGCAGGGTGAGCGGTCGAACCAGCCGGGGTGGATCGCCATCGCGTGCCGGGAGTGGCGGGCGCCTGCGCCGGGGGCCAGCAGGTGGACGTGGTGGCAGCCGCGGATGGACGGGTCCTCGGGGTGGACGGGCTCGTCCTCGGCGTTGATGGCGTCCATCAGCGCCAGCCCCGCCGCGAGGATGTCGTCCTTGCGGGCACGGTCGAAGGGGAGGCCGAACTGGTCCAGGGGGAGGATGGCATAGAAGTTTCCGCCGTAGGCCAGGTCGTAGGTCACCGACCGCCCGTCGGCCAGCGTCGCCTTGCGGTCGAGCGCGACCGCGAACGACGGCACGTTCCTCAGCGTCACCGACCTCGCCGCCCCGCCCTCCACCGCCACCTCGGCGACCACGACTCCGGCCGGGGTGTCGAGGCGGATGGTGGTGACCGGTTCGACGACCTCGACCATGCCGGTCTCGACGAGCACGGTCGCGACGCCGATCGTCCCGTGCCCGCACATCGGCAGATAGCCGGACACCTCGATGTAGACGACACCCCAGTCGCAGTCGGGCCGTGTCGGCGGCTGGAGGATCGCGCCGCTCATCGCGGAGTGCCCACGCGGCTCGTTCATCAGCAACTGCTTGATGTCGTCCCGGTGTTCGCGGAAGTACAGCCGCCGCTCGTTCATCGTCGCACCCGGGATGGTCCCGATCCCGCCGGTGATCACACGGGTGGGCATGCCCTCGGTGTGCGAGTCGACGGCGTGCAGGACGAGTCTGCTGCGCATGGCCTGCCTCCTTGTGGGTTACGCGAGTCCGGCGGCGACGGCCTTCTCGGTGGCCGCCCGTACGACGGCCTCCTGTTCGGGCAGCAGCGGCATACGGGGCGGCCGGACCGGCCCGCCGTGCCGCCCGACGATGTCCATGGACAACTTGATCGCCTGCACGAACTCCACCTGGGAGTCCCACCGCAGCAGCGGATGCAGCTGCCGGTAGAGCTGGTTCGCGGTGGCCAGGTCGCCCTCGACGGCCGCGTGGTACAGCTCCACGCTCGCGGCCGGCAGGGCGTTCGGGTAGCCGGCCACCCAGCCCTTCGCGCCCGCGATCGCCAGCTCGAGGAGGACGTCGTCGGCGCCGATCAACAGGTCGAGCTCCGGGGCGAGTTCGGCGATCCGGTAGGCGCGCCGGACGTCCCCGGAGAACTCCTTGACGGCGCGGATGTACCCCTCGCCGTGCAGCTTCGCGAGGAGTTCCGGCACGAGGTCGACCTTGGTGTCGATCGGGTTGTTGTACGCCACGACCGGCAGACCCGCCTTCGCGACCTCGGCGTAGTGGGCGAGCACCGAGCGCTCGTCGGCGCGGTAGGCGTTGGGCGGCAGCAGCATCACCGCGTGGCAGCCGGCGTCGCGGGCCTGCTCGGCCCAGCGGCGGGACTCCGCGGACCCGTACGCGGCCACCCCGGGCATGACCCGCTGCCCGCCGATCGCGGCGACGGCCGTCTCGACGACCTTGGTGCGCTCCTCGGGAGTGAGCACCTGGTACTCCCCCAGCGAACCGTTGGGGACGACGCCGTCGCAGCCGTTCTCGACGAGCCAGGCGCAGTGCTCGGCGTACTTGTCGTGGTTCACCGTGAGGTCGTCGTTCAGCGGCAGTGCGGTGGCGACGAGGACTCCGCGCCAGGGACGGTGGTCGGTCATGAGGATCCTCTCTCGGTGGCATGTGTGTCCTCGTCGGCGAGGACACCGAGCGGGACGGGACGGGCGAAGGGCCGTCTGGACGGGGCGAGTCGGCACCCGGCGAGGCCGGCGACCGCGGGCGCGCACACCCGGCCCTGGCACCAGCCCATCCCGGCCCGGGTCAGCAGCTTCACGGTGCGGACGTCACCGGCGCCGAGCTCCGCGACCGCCTCGCGGACCATGCCGCCGGTGACCTCCTCGCAGCGGCACACCACGGTGTCGTCGCTGATCAGCTCGGTCCAGTGGGCGGGCGGCGCGTACACGGCGTCGAGCGCCGCGGCGAACTCCCGTAGTCGGCTACGGGACTTGGCGGCCCGCGCCCACTCACGCGGGTCCGGTGCACGGCCCGCGAGGCGGGCTGCGGCCGAGTGTCCGGCGATGTGGCCCTCGGCCAGTGCGAGGGCCGAGCCGCCGATGCCGGTGGTCTCACCCGCGGCCCAGACGCCGGGGACGTCGGTGCGCTGCTCGTCGTCCACCTGCACGTTCATGCCGTCGAGGCGGCAGCCGAGGGTTTCGGCGAGGTCGGTGTGCGGGAGCATGCCGTGGCCGACGGCAAGGATGTCGCAGGGGATGCGGCGCCCGGTGCCGGGCCGGACCCGCCCCTCGCCGTCGAGTGCGGCGACGGTGACCGCCTCCAGCCGCTGCGTGCCGTGCGCCTCGACGACGGCGTGCCGGGTGAGGGTGCGCACGCGGTGCCGGACCAACCGGGCCGCGTATCCGGCCCCCTCGGCGAGCTTGCCCGGTTGTGCCGCAAGCGCCCGGGACCGTCGTACGAACGCCTTGGGATCGGCCGACTCGACCAGCGCCGCGATCTGCACTCCGGCCGCGGCGAGCCCGGTCGCGACCGGCAGCAGCAGCGGCCCGGTGCCGGCGATCACGGCGGTACGTCCGGACACCGCGAGGGTTCCCTTGAGCATGGCCTGGGCGCCGCCCGCGGTGAGAACGCCGGGGAGGGTCCAGCCGGGAAAGGGCAGCACCTTCTCGTAGCCACCGGTGGCCAGGAGCACGGCGTCGGCGTGCACGGCCGCCGGGTCCTCCTGCTCCGGACCGAGCAGGGCGTGCACGGTGAACCGGTCCGCGTGACGTTCGACGAACCAGACGTGATGGTCCGTCAAGTGCGTTACCGAGCCCGCCCTTACGTATGTGTCGAGCCCGTCCCGCAGTCGCTCCCAGGTCCGCCAGTCGTGGTGCAGCGCCTGGGGGCGGTGCGCGCGCAGTTCGACGGCGGGCTGCCGGTAGAACTGGCCGCCCGGTTGCGCGGCAGCGTCCAGGAGCGTGACCCGTACGCCGTGCGCTGCGGCGGACACGGTCGCGGCCAGGCCCGCCGGGCCCGCGCCGATGACGGCGAGACGGGGTCGGTCAGTCGTCATGGCCGGTCCCCTGCTGGGTGCGGATCACATCACCCGGCTGCAGTGAGGCCAGGCAAGCCCGTTGATTGGGGCGGCCGTTGACGGTCACCAGGCAGTCGAAGCAGACGCCGATCCCGCAGAAGACTCCGCGCGGGCGGCCTCCGTCCCGGGTGGTGCGCCAGGAGGTGACGCCCGCTGCCCAGAGCGCGGCGGCGACGGTCTGACCGGGCAGCGCCTCGATCTCACGGCCGTCCAGCGTGACCGTGAAGGCCGGGCGCGGGTGGGCCTGTGCCAGGTCCAGTGGGGAGCTCACGGGGTCTCCTCGGGGAAGCGGTCGGGGCGGAACGGGGCGAGGTCCAGGTCGGGTGTCTTCGCGGCCAGGGTCTGGGCGATCAGGTGCCCGGTGCCGGTCGCGAGCCCGATGCCCGCGCCCTCGTGGCCGCAGGCGTGGAAGAGGCCGGGGACGCGGGGATCCGGGCCGATGGCGGGCAGATGGTCGGGCATGTACGGGCGGAAGCCGGCGTACGAGCGGATGGCGCGGACGTCGGACAGGAACGGGAACAGCCGGGTCGCGCCGGCCGCGAGGGCGCGCAGGGCCGGCAGCGAGAACGACCGGTCGAAGCCGACCCGTTCCCGGCTCGCACCGATCAGGATCGGTCCCGCGGCCGTGCCCTCCACGACCGGCGAGGTCTGCAGCGCGGCCGAGTCGCTGGCCACGTCGGCCACGTAGTCGGCGGCGTACACCTTGTGGTGGACCATGCGGGGCAGCGGTTCGGTGACGAGGACGAAGCCGCGCCGTGGGAGGACGGGCAGGGAGGTGCCCGCGAGGGCGGCGAGTTCACCGCCCCAGGTGCCGGCCGCGTTGACCACGGCCGGAGTGTGGATGTCGCCGCTGTCCGTGCGAACTGCCCGTACGTTCCCGTCGGTTGTGCGCAGGACGGCTGTCACCGTACGGCCGGTGAACAGGCGCGCGCCGGAGGCCCGGACGAGGTGGGCGGCGGCGAGGGCGGGCATGACCTGGGCGTCCTGCGGGTAGTGGACGGCGCCGGGCAGACCGGGGGCCAGACGGGGTTCGAGTGCGTACAGTTCGGTGCCCGCGACCGTCGTGGCGGTCACTCCGGCGGCTCGCTGCCCCGCGGCGAAGTCCTCCAGCGCGACGAGACCTCCGGGGGAGGTGGCCACCACCACGCCCCCCTTGGCCTCGTACTCGACGGCCTCCCCGAACTCCTGCGCCAGTTCGGCCCACAGGCGGTGGGAGAGCAGCGCGAGGTCGAGCTCCGGGCCGGGCTCCTTGTCGGAGACGAGGAGGTTGCCCTCCCCCGCACCGGTCGTGCCGCCGGCGACCGGGCCGCGGTCCACGACGATGACGTCCAGGCCTGCGCGGCAGGCGTAGAGGGCGCAGGCGGCGCCTGTCATGCCGGCTCCGACGATCACGACATCGCAGGTCAGTGGCTGACTCACATCAGTACTATGTCACATACCACTGATTCTGAACATGGTGCGTGCACGGCCCGCCGCAATCGTCCCCACGGTGCCGCTGATGTCGACATCACCTGCAGTGCTCAGGCGGCGCGGGAACGCCTCCGCATCGCCAGAGCGATGACCGTCCCGATCCCCGTGGCCAACAGACCGAGCCCGCCGAAGATCAGCGGCAGCAGCCACAGCGAGGCGAACCCGTTGATCCGCGCGTCCTGGGGGGAGTCCGCCCGGTAGAGCACCTCGACCCGCTCACCCGCCTCGTACGACGGTGGGTTGGAGCCCACGGAGCCCCGAAACTGCGGCTGGTCCCCTGCCGGGGCATCCCCCTCGTGCTGGTCATCTCCCCGCACTGATCCCGGTGGCGGTCAGGCCTCGGGGGCCGGCACCACCCTCAGGTGGGCCGCCGCGTGCCGGGGCTTGCGGGCGCTGGGGCGGGCGGGGCGGGTCTCCCGCAGCACCAGGGTCATCCGTGTGTACCCCATGTCCTGCAGCGTCCTCGGGGTCTCGTCCACCACTCGGCAGTCGGTGGCGCCCCAGCGCGGATCGGGGTGCGTCAGGGGGCGTACGGCGCCGTCGTGCGCCACGGCCTGTTCGCCGACCGCGCGGATCCAGTGCGGCAGGCCCTGCCGGTAGGCGGCCTCCATGATGGGGTCCTGGGCGATGTCGCGGCGGATGGACTGCAGTCCGTGGTCGTGGCCGTAGCGCTCGACGGCGGCCGCGAAGTGCGCGAGCATCGGCAGGCACCAGCTGGACTCGTGCTCGCCGAGGACCGTGCCCGCGTCGGGGTGGAACAGCACGAATCTGAGGAAGTTGTCGCCGGGCATCGCCGTGGGATGCGGACTCACCTCACGGAAAAGTGACGCGAAAGCGTTGTTGGACAGAACGACGTCCCAGCGGTGGTCGAGGACGACGGACGGAAAGGTAACGGCCTCCAGGAGGGTGGCGTAGTCCTGCAGATACGCCTGGGCCTCGGGACTCTCGGGGACGGGCCGCGGTGCCGGACGCTGCCCTCCTGCCTGATACGCCATCGGGAGGTCACCCCTCTTGCCTCTGCGGCCTTCACGCGGCGCCTTGATCCTGCGGCCCCGGATCGAGTCGTGTCAACTATCGTGGCATTTCATGCTTGTTGACGGCTGAATTTGGCCACAGTTGTGGCGACACCTGGATGTGAGTTCGAACTACCCGGTAATCTCCGTCGGGTTCACGGCAACCGCTTGTGAGAAGCCTGTGAGAAACGTAGGAGATCTGTCGGTGACGGATGGCTTCGAGAGTCCGGGCACCACGGCTACGACCGCTGCGCTGCCGGCCGTCGTCGCCCGCGTCACCGCGCTCGCCGACCGGCTCGGCGTGCCGCACGCGGAGGTCTTCGACACCGGCCGCCTGTCCGCCGCCTCGGGGGTTCCCGAGCCCGTGGTCAGGGCCCTGCTGAGCGGCCGTCCCGCGGGCGAGCCCGATGTGCAGGAGCGGTTTCTGCAGCGGCTCGACCTGCTGCGGCGCACCCGGCTCAAGCCCAACGGCCGCAGGTACACCCAGCAGGAGATAGCCGACGGTGCGGGCATGTCGCGCCAGCAGGCCGGCGCGCTGATCAACGGCGACCGGCGGCCCACCATGGAGCACTGCGACGCCATCCAGCGCTTCTTCCGGGTGCACGCCGGATTCCTCACGGCCGAGGACCCCGAGGCCCTCACGGGTGCGCTGCAGAGCACGGAGCAGGAACTCCTGCACAAGCTCGCCGAGCGGGAGGCGGCCGCGGCCGCCGACGACCCGCTGGAGCGGCTGCTGCAGGACCACGGTGTCCGCGGAATCGCCTGGCGGGCCGCACAACTGCCCACCGACCAGCACCGCGACAAGGTCGCGGAGTGGCTGGACATGCTCCTGGAGAGCGTCAAGCGGCCCGAGTCGTGAGCCTGGGGAGAGCTGTGGGCATCGGAAGGGACATGCGCCGCCTGTGCGGCGAGCTGGTCGCGGAGCTCACCCTTGCCGCACCGGCGCCGCCCGAGGACCTGTACGGCGCGCTGTGCGCGGCGATGAGCAGACGGCGCGGCCGGCCGGTGCACTTCCGCACGGCCGCCTTCCCGACGGACACGGCGAGCGGGCTGTGGCTCGACATGACCGACCAGGACCTCGTCGTGATCGAGGAACGGACCGCGCCGGACCACCAGTTGGTGATCCTCGGGCACGAGCTGTGGCACATGAAGGCCGGCCACTGCGGCCATCACGTCGAGGGCGCCCGGGTCGCGGCCCGCCTGCTCAGCGACGACGCGGACCTGCGGGACACCGTCCGCAAGGTGGCCGCCCGCAGCCGTTTCGACCTCGCCGAGGAGCAGGAGGCCGAGTCCTTCGGTCTGCTGCTGGCCAGCAGGTGCCGTACGTGGCTGGCGGGCTCCGGGGTGCGGGGGCCGGTGCAACGCGATCATCTGGCAGGGCGGATCGAGGCGTCGTTGGGATATCTGGGGCCGCAGGGCTAGCGGCCGACGCGCGGCACGGATGCGCACATCAGCGGCTCTGCGTGCTGTTCTTCACCGGCCGGCGCAGCACGTCCCTGATGCGCCACCGCAGCTTGCGGGCGCGCGGGGTCCCGGTGGAGTAGCCGGTGGTGAACCCGATGTCGTCCGCGGTGCGCCCCAGGGGCGTTCCCTCGGGCGAGTACCTCGATGGCATGTCACGTTGCACTGCGTTCGCTCGCCTCCCTCAGATCCCGTTCCACCTTACGGTTGCGGGCCGTGTCCGGCCGGCCCGCGGTGGTGCCCGGCCGCCCCTCGACGAGCAGTTCGCGCCAGTGCTCCCGGCTCCAGTCGGCCGGACGTGTGGTCGCCGTGAACTCCTCGACCAGCGACACGAACCGCGCGGGGTCGCTGTGGAACGGGAAATGGCCCGCCTGTTCGAAGATTTCCAGGCGGCTGCCCGGCATCGCCTCGTGCGCCCCGTACGCGTGCCGCACCGGCACCACGCTGTCCCGGTCGCCCCACAGCAGCATGGTCGGCATGCCCTCGGTGAGATAACACCGGTCGAGCATGGTGACGACCTGGCCGCGCCAGTCCACGACCGCGCGCAGGGTGCGGATGAACGCGTTGCGGGAGGTCTCGTCCGGCAGGGCGTCGACGAGGGTGAGCAGCTCGGGTGCGTCCTGGCCGAGATCGGTGTCCAGGAGCTTCATCAGCCGCACCGCCAGCCCCACTTGCAGCCGCATCCCCGGCAACCGCAGCGTCGACAGCATCAGATGGGCGCCGGGCAGGGAGACCAGCCGCAGCACGGGATTGACCTCGCGTCCCACCCCGCCCGCGCTCACCAGGATGAGCCGCTCGGTGCGCTCGGGGAACTGGTAGGCGAACTGCATGGCCACGCCCCCGCCGAGCGAGTGCCCCACCAGCGTCGCCGACTCGATGCCCAGCGTGGTGAGCAGGTCCCGCACGCCGTTCGCGTACGCGGCCACCGAGTAGTCGGCGCGCGGTTTGTCCGAAGCTCCGTGACCGAGCAGGTCGGGCGCGATCACGGTGTGCGTGCGGGCGAGGTCGGGGATCAACTCGGCCCAGGTCGCGGAGGAGTCGCCGATGCCGTGGATGAGCACCAGCGCCGGGCCCTCCCCTGCCATGCGGAAGGCCCGCCGGTATCCGTGCACCACGCGGTACTGCAACTCGAGTTCTCCATCGCCCACCGAGCGCAGCCGTACGGCGCGCACCGGGTGCCGTCGTGGGACGTCGACCACGCACTCGCCTCCCGTTCCAGGGCCGCGCACAAGCGGCCGAAAGCCCTTGCCCTCCAGCGTAGAACTGCTTTCCCACAAGGGATTTCAAGGACGTTTCGCCTCCGCTAAGCGGGCGAACCGACAGGCGCCCGGACCCCATTGTCAGTGGCGGGCGGCAAGCTGGAGTTGCACCCCCTTGTGCGGGGTGCGACCGACGACGCCGACGCGGGGAGAGCCGACCGATGCCCACTACCGTACTGACCGACCGCGAGCGCACCGCCGTACAGGCCTACCTGCGGCTCCTGCACACCGTACGAGCCGCGTTCGACGGTCCCCCCGGCTCCCCGCGACCACCCGTGGTACCGCCCGCCGTGCTCGCCGAGGCGGAGCAGGCACTGGCGGCTGCGGGACTGGCGGGCAACGAGGAGGAGTTCTTCCGGCTGCTGCAGAGCTGGTGCCCGGAGCCGTGACGGCCGACGGACGTGCGGCGGGGTTTCAGCGGGTGTGCGGCACCGCGATCGCGGTCGCCACCAGCCCCCGCTGCACGGTCCACCGGCCCTCGAAGTGCCCGAGCCGACGGCCGCCGACCAGCGGGCCGGGGACGAGGAGTTCGGCGCGGAAGCCGCCGTGCAGCCGCTCGTCGGGGTCGACGAAGACCTCGATGTCGGCCTCGGTGAACTCCAGCCACAGTCCGGTGAGGGGGAACCACGCCTTGTAGACCGATTCCTTGGCGCTGAACAGCAGCCGGTCCCAGTGGACCTCGGGGTGCCGCACGGCCAGGCGCCGCAGCCTGGCCGCCTCGGCGGGCAGGGACACGGCCTCCAGGACACCCTCCGGGAGCGGCCGGTGGGGTTCGGCGTCGATGCCCACGGAGGCCAGGTCGGTGGCGCGGACCAGGGCGGCGGCGCAGTAGCCGTCGCAGTGGGTCATGCTGCCGACCAGGCCGGGCGGCCAGCCCGGTGCGCCACGTTCGCCGGGCAGCAGGGGCTGCGCGGGCACGCCGAGCTTCTCCATGGCGCGGCGCGCGCAGGCCCGTACCAGGGCGAACTCACGGCGGCGCTTGTGCACCGCCTGCGCCACGGCCTCGGCCTCCTCGGGGTACAGCGGCGCGGGCTCGCTCCCGTCGTCGCCGTGTACCTCCACGGCCACCACCTCGTCCGGCAGCAGCTCCTCGATCACCGGACCCGGACCTCCTTCGGCAGCACGCGTCGCAGTCTCCCCGGCGGCTGCGGCCGCTTGCGCCACTCTCGGGGATAGCCGACGGACACCTCCTCGAAGCGGACACCCTCGTGCCAGGTGGTCCGCGGGATGTGGAGGTGCCCGTACACCATGGTCTCGACGCGGAAGCGGCGGTGCCAGTCGGCGGTCAGTTCGGTGCCGCACCACATGGCGAACTCCGGGTGCCACAGGACGTCGCAGGGGTGCCGGTCCAGCGGGTAGTGGTTGACCAGGACGGTCGGCAGGTCGGCGGGGAGCGCGGCGAGCCTGCCCTCCGTCTCGGCGACCCGGGCCCGGCACCAGGCCTCGCGGCTCGGGTAGGGGTCGGGGTGCAGCAGGTACTCGTCGTTGCACACGATGCCGGTGCCGTGCGCGTACTCGAGGCCCTGCTCCTTGGTGGTGCAGCCGGCCGGCAGGAACGAGTAGTCGTAGAGGAGGAAGAGCGGCGCGACGGCCACCGGGCCGCCCTGGCCCTCCCACACCGGGTAGGGGTCCTCGGGTGTCGTCACGCCGAGTTCGCGGCACATGGCCACGAGGTGCTCGTAGCGGGCGACGCCGCGCAGGGTGACGGGGTCCTTCGGATGGGTCCACAGCTCGTGGTTGCCCGGCGCCCAGATCACCTTGCGGAAACGGCCGGCGAGCGTCTTCAGGGCCCAGCGGATGTCGGCCGCCTTCTCCGAGACGTCGCCGGCCACCAGCAGCCAGTCCTCGTCCGACTCGGGGCGCATCGCCTCGACCAGGGCGCGGTTCTCGGCGTACCCGATGTGCAGGTCGCTGATGGCCAGCAGCTGTCCGGCACCACCGGCCGTCGACGTCACCTGTCGCCCCCTCCGTACACGCAGCGCACCCGCGGACTCACGGATGGGAACACGAGAACACATTTCCCGGCTCACCGACAAGGCGGCAAGATCGTGGAATCCGTAACACGTACGTTGCACGCGCGGCCTCCGGGAAGCCGTATGATCGCCCCAACACCACCGCCAGAAGCTTCCCTTCATTCAAGGGCGGTTTGGTGACCCTCCATCTCCCCTGCCCGGGCACGGGCTGCTCAGCCGTGCCCGCGAACCGTGAAAGGACGGCCCTGCATGGTCTCTCGCGTACGCGTCTGGCTCAACCGCACGTACGCGGAGAACGTGTTCTTCATGGATCAGCTGCGCCGAAATCCCAGCGATCGCGCCGTGGAGATCCATGCGACGCACGGGGACGCGGACTCCCCCGTGCTGGCCGCCGCCGACACCGCCGATCTGGAGCCGGAGGGCCTGTCCCCGGCCGCGTACGTCGAGTACGCCCTCGACCAGTGCCAGCGGCGCGGCATCGACGTCTTCGTGCCCCGGCTGCAGCAGGCGGCGATCGTGGCGCACCGCGCCGACTTCGAAGCGGTCGGTACGGCGCTGCTGGCGCCGCCTCCGGAGGCGGTGGCCGTCTTCCACGACAAGGTGATCGCGTACGAGGCGGTCCAGGCGATCGGAGTGCCCGTGCCGCCGTGGTGGCGGGTGCGGACCGCGGCCGAACTCGTCGCCGCCGTGGAGGAGTTGGAGGCGGGCGGACACAAGGCGTGCTTCAAGCCGGCTTCCGGCGCGGGCGGCGTGGGCTTCCGCGTGATCACACGCACTCCCTTCTCGCTCGTTCACCTCAACGGCTTCCCCGGCCCGCATGTGCCGTTGGACCTGGTCGTGCAGGCGCTGGAGCGGGCCGACGAGCCCGTCGACTGGCTGGTGATGCCGCGTCTGGAGCAGCCGGAGGTGTCGGTGGACTGCCTCACCGGTCCTGACAACCGGGTGCGGCTGGCGATCGGGCGCACCAAGAACGGGCGGCGGCGCGGGTTCACGCTGCACGAGCAGTGGCTGGAGCCGGCGCGGCGGATCGCGGAGGGGTTCGGGCTGCACTATCTGTCCAACATCCAGTTCCGGATGTTCGGTGACGAACCGGTGCTGATGGACGTCAACACGCGGCCCGCGGGCGGTTTGCACCAGCTGTCGCTGTGCGGGGTCAACGCCCCTTGGGCGGCTGTGCAGTTGGCCCTCGGCGAGGACCCGGGCGAGATGGCCCCGCCGTTCCTGGGGCAGGACTACACGGTGGTGTCGGGGCCGCGGCCGCTGCGGGCGGTTTCGCTGCCGCAGCAGAGGGTTGAGGCGGAGCCGCTGTTGCCGGCCGTGCCTGCCCCCGTCGACTCCGTCGAGGTCTCGGCTCAGGTCCTGCCGCTCTAGGTTGCCGGCGCCCCTGAACAAGCTCACCGGTATGGACCAATTCCGCGTCAGACCTTGACAGCGGGATTGGTCCATACCAACTTGTGTTGCGCAGTCTCTGCATCTCCGTGCACTCCCGAACACCCCCATTCCCCAGGGAGATCGCGTGCGCAACACACTCGGACGTCACAGACGTCGGCTTCTTGCTCTGCTCGGCTCCGCTGCTCTCGCACTCGCCGGAGCCATCGCTCTTCCCGGTACGGCCCAAGCGGCCAACATCCTGGCCAATCCCGGCTTCGAGTCGGGCAGTCTCTCCCCCTGGACCTGCACCGGCAACCTCGGTTCGGTCGTCTCCTCCCCCGTGCACGGCGGCTCCAAGGCCCTTGCGGGAGCGGTGAGTTCGAGCGACAACGCCCAGTGCAGCCAGACCGTCTCCGTCCAGCCGAACACCACGTACTCGCTTCAGGGCTGGGTGCGCGGCTCCTACGTCTACCTCGGCGTGAACGGCGGTGCCTCGACGTGGACGACGTCCCCTTCGGCGTACAGCCAGCTGTCGGTCTCCTTCACCACCGGTGCCTCGCAGACCAGCGCCACGATCTACGTCCACGGCTGGTACGCCCAGGGCACCTACTACGCCGATGACATCAGCCTCGACGGCCCCGGCGGCGGGGGCGGCGGTTCGGACACCCAGGCGCCGACCGCGCCGACCGGGCTCACCTCCACCGGCAAGACCTCGTCGAGCGTGTCGCTGAAGTGGAACGCCTCCACGGACAACGTCGGCGTCACGGCGTACGACATCTACAGCGGCTCGAACAACGTGCTCAGCGTCTCCGGTACGACCGCCACGGTCAGCGGGCTCTCGCCGAGCACGTCGTACACCTTCACCGTCAAGGCGCGGGACGCGGCCGGGAACACCTCCGGGGCCTCCAACTCCGTCTCCGTCACCACGGATGCGGGCGGCGGTGGCGGCACCGGGTTCAAGCAGGCCGCGCCCTATCTGTACGAGGGCTGGGGCGACCCGCCGAGCCCGTCGACGGTGATGAGCGCGACCGGCATCAAGTGGTTCACCATGGCCTTCGTGCTCGACTCCGGCGGTTGTACTCCCGCCTGGGACGGCAGCCGGCCGCTGACCGGCGGCGCCGACCAGTCCGCGATCAACGCCATCCGCTCGGCCGGCGGTGACATCGTGCCGTCGTTCGGCGGCTGGCAGGGCAGCAAGCTCGGCGCCAACTGCTCCTCCGCGAGCGCGCTCGCCGGGGCCCTGCAGAAGGTGATCGACGCCTACTCGCTGAAGGCGATCGACATGGACATCGAGAACTCCGACGAGTTCGAGAACGAGGCCGTCCAGGCGAAGATCCTCACCGCCCTGAAGACGGTCAAGGCCAACAACCCCGGCCTGAAGACCATCGTCACCTTCGGCACCTCGACGACCGGCCCGACGTACTACGGCAACCGGCTCATCGAGCAGGCGCAGTCGCTCGGCGCGAACATCGACGTCTTCACGATCATGCCCTTCGACTTCGGCGGCGGCTCCGACATGTACGGCAACACCGTGAACGCTGCGGAGGGCCTGAAGGCCAAGCTGAAGTCGACGTTCGGCTGGGACGACGCCACCGCGTACTCCCACATCGGGATCTCCGGCATGAACGGCCTGTCCGACCAGCAGGAGACCACCACTCCGGCGATCTGGACCCAGATCAAGGACTGGGCGAACAGCCACCACATCGCCCGGCTCGCCTTCTGGTCGGTCAACCGCGACCGTCCGTGCCCCGGCGGCGGAGTGGTGAGCAACTGCTCCGGCATCAGCCAGAACAACTGGCAGTTCACCTCCATCACGGCCGGTTTCACCGGCTGACACGGCCGGAAGAAGGGCTGGCGCCCTGGCCCCCGCGGCGGGAAGAATCTTGTTCCGCCGCGGGGGCGCTCTCGTGGTTCGACGTGACGGGATTCGGGGGCGGCGCAGGCGTGAGGACGAGGATCGCGGCCGCCTGGTGTCTGTCACTGCTCCTCACACTCGGCCTCGCCGCGTGCGGGGTGCCCACCGACTCGGGCTCGGGGGCGGGACTGGGCCAGGCCGCCCTGGAGGCCTCGATCCGCAGCGACCGCAAACACCTCTTCGACGGATCCCTCACCTACACCCCGGACATCTCGATGTCCGTCGGTGGCCGTCTGACCTACGCCGTCGTCCTCACCGCGCGCGGCGAGAAGTCGCCGCGCCGCGCAGCGCAGGCCGCCCTGGAGACCCGGGTCTTCCGGGTGGGCGGATGGCAGGGCGCCGGGCTGTCGGCGGACGGCCCGGAGGTGAAGACGGTGTTGCACGGCCCGCAGCGGCAGGCCATCGGCGCGCCGGGCGAGAACGCCCAGTGGCAGTGGAGCGTGTCGGCCGACGAGCCCGGCGACTACGACCTCGCCCTCACCGTCATCACCTACCAGGGAAATACGAACCGTGCCCTGGAGACCCTCAAGCCACCGATCAAGGTCCGTCTGAAGGTGTACGACACCTGGTCGCACCGCTTCACCGCGATGCGGAACTGGCTGTACACGGCGGCGGGCATCGCGGGGGCCCTCGTCGGTATCCACGCCCTCCGGGCTCCCCTGACCGACCTCGTACAAGGACGGCGGGAAGCCCGGAAGCGGCGCGACGAGAACCGGGACGGCTATATGTGAGCGGGCCTCAGAAGCGGCCCGAGCCCCGGTACAGCTCCAGCTCCCCCTCCAACTCGACGGCGAGCACGGTCGCGTACGGATCGAGGTCGGCCTCGGCCGGCGGGTCGATCCACAGCACGCCCACCGCGTCGTGCAGCCCGCCGACCACCCGGTGGCCGAGTTCCGTGCCGGTGCCGAGGACGGTGACCTTGCGGACCGCCGTCGCCAGGCCCCGAACGCCGATCTCGGCTCGCGGGATGTCGAACAGGGTGAGGTAGAGGGTGCGGCGGTCGGCGGAGAGGGTGCTGGGGCCGTAGTGGTGTCCGGCCGGCAGGCCGCGCACCGTTCCGTACACCGCCTCCGCGTGCCTGCGGATCCACTCCCCCAGCCCTTCCAGCCGTTCGACCTGGGGCTGCGGGACGGTGCCGTCCTCCATGGGGCCGACGTCGAGGAGCAGGTTGCCACCCCCACCGATGGTCTCGGTGAAGTAGCGGATCAGCTGGGCGAGCGACTTGTGGTTGTGGTCGTGGTGCTGGTAGCCCCAGGAGTCGTTGATGGTCAGGCACAGCTCCCACGGGGCGTCCGGCGGCACGATGGGGGCGCCCTGCTCCGGCGTCGCGTAGTCGCCCTCGCTGAGCATGCGGGCGTTGAAGACGACATCGGGGACGTACGAGCGGATGAGCGCGGCGAGTTCGGGGATGCGCCACTGCTCCTCGCTGCGGTCCCACTCGCCGTCGAACCACATCAGGTCGGGCCGGTAGCGGGAGGCCAGCTCGCGGATCTGGCCGTCGCGGTAGGCGATGAACCGCTCCCAGGCGTCCAGGTCCTCGTCCTCGGCGGCGACCTCCGAGTAGCGGTTGTCCTCCTGTTCCGGCGGGCGGCCCGGCTTGCGGGTGGACGCGTAGTCGGGGTGGTTCCAGTCGGAGTGGGAGTAGTAGAAGCCGACCTTGAGGCCCTTCTCGCGCAGGGCCTCGGCGTAGGGGCCGAGGTAGTCCTTGCCGAGGTTGAGGTCACCGTACTCGGTGTCCCACAGGGCGACCCCGTCGTGGTGACGGGACGTCAGGACCGCGTACTTGGCGCCCGCCCGGGCGAACAGGTCCGCCCAGGCCTTCGGGTCGTACTTGGCGCCGGTGAAGCGCTCCAGCTGGGACATGTACCGGTCGTGCGGCACGATGTCGTCGTAGAACGACCAGGACTCCTGGACGCCGTCCACGGCGTAGATGCCCCAGTGGATGAAGATCCCCAACTTGGCGTCGGTGAACCAGGGTTGCATGGCCATGCGTCAGCCCCTCCGCAGCCGGAGGGTGAGGATCTGGAAGGGGCGCAGCGTGACCGGGACGGCGCCGTCGACGAGCTCCGCGTCCTCCAGTGGGCGCTCCAGCAGGTCGGTGACCTGGGCGCCGGCGAGCGGGAAGCCGGTGCGCAGGGCGCCCTGGGCGCGGCCGCCGCGGGACTCGTAGAGCCGGACGACCACGTCGCCGGACTCGTCGTCGGCCAGCTTCACGGCCTCGACCGTCACACCCTCGCCGTCCACCGAGACGACCGGCTCCGGCGCACCCGCCGAATCCGCCACCCGGAGGGGGAGGTTGAGGGCGTAGCCCTCCGCGACCGCGTCCTCGATGCTCGCTCCGGGCAGGAGGGAGTAGACGAAGCGGTGGCGGCCCTGGTCGGCCTCCGGGTCCGGGATGCGCGGGGCGCGGACCAGGCTGAGGCTGACGCGGGTCGTCGTACCGCCGTCCTCGCGGACCGTGCGGGTGACGTCGTGGCCGTAGGTCGAGTCGTTGATGACCGCGACGCCGTAGCCGGGCTCGGCGATGTGCACCCAGCGGTGGCCGGAGACCTCGAAGCGGGCCGCCTCCCAGCTGGTGTTGGTGTGCGTGGGCCGCTGGATGTGGCCGAACTGGATCTCCGCGGAGGAGTGCGGGGCGCGGATGTCGACCGGGAAGCCCGCCTTGAGGATCTTCTCGGCCTCGTGCCAGTTGATGTCGGTCTCGAAGTCGACACGGGGGCTGCCGGCGCGCAGGGTGATCGTCTGGGTGAGCCTGGAGCCCTTGCCGAAGCTGCGCTCCACGCGGATGGCGCCGAGCAGCGGGTCCTGTTCGACGACCGTGACCGAGTCGGCGTCCAGCAGGTCCGTGTAGCGGTTCCTGTAGTGCTTGTCGATGTCCCAGGCGTCCCAGTAGTTCGGGAGGTCGGTGTGCAGACGGAGCAGGTTGCCCTTGTCGGCGAGGACCTCGCGGCCGGCCCGCAGGTCCCGTACGGACGCCAGCGTGCCGTCCTCGGCCACCTCGACGCGGACCAGGCCGTTGTCGAGGACCCGGCCGGCCACCGTCACGGGCTGCGGAGGCTCGGCGGCCGTGAGCGGAGCGCTGCCGCTCGCGGGCACCTCGACGTACGTCGGGACGCCCTCGGCCGTACGCACGACCTCGGACCGGTCGAAGGGGCTGGTGTTGAAGACGCGGGTGGCGCCACCGCCGAGCGCGCTGACCGCCTCGGCCGTCAGCTCCTCCAACTCGACCGCCACACGGGCGTATTCGGCCTCCGCCTCCCGGTGCACCCAGGCGATCGACGAACCCGGCAGGATGTCGTGGAACTGGTGGAGCAGGACCGTCTTCCACAGGCGGTCCAGCTTCTCGTACGGGTAGGAGTAGCCCGGCGCGTGCAGCGCGGCCGTGGTCGCCCACAGCTCGGCCTCGCGCAGGCGGTGTTCGGAGCGGCGGTTGCCCTGCTTGGTGCGGGCCTGGGAGGTGTAGGTGGCGCGGTGCAGCTCCAGGTAGAGCTCGCCGTTCCAGACCGGGGCGTCCGGGTACTCCTCGCGGGCCTTGGCGAAGAAGTCGTCCGGGTGCTCGACGACGACCTTGGGCGAGCCCTCCAGGTCGGCGAGCCGGCGGGCGCGTTCCATGATCTCGCGGGTGGGGCCGCCGCCGCCGTCGCCCCAGCCGAAGGGGGCCAGCGAGCGCGTACCGGCGCCCTTCTCGGCGTAGTTGCGGACCGCGCGGTCCATCTCCTCGCCGCTGAAGCGGGCGTTGTAGGTGTCGACGGGCGGGAAGTGGGTGAAGATGCGGGTGCCGTCGATGCCCTCCCACCAGAAGGTGTGGTGGGGGAAGGTGTTGGTCTGGTTCCAGGAGATCTTCTGGGTGAGGAACCACTCGTTGCCGGCGAGCTTGGCGAGCTGCGGGTAGGCCGCGTTGTAGCCGAAGGAGTCCGGCAGCCAGACGCCCTTGGTCTCGATGCCGAAGTGCTCGATGAAGAACCGCTTGCCGTGGACGAGCTGGCGGGCGATCGCCTCGCCGCCGGGCAGGTTGCCGTCGGACTCGACCCACATGCCGCCGACCGGCGCCCACTGGCCCTTCTTCACGGACTCCTGGATGCGCGCCCAGACCTTGGGGTAGTTGTCGCGCACCCACTCGTACTGCTGGGCCTGGGAGCAGGCGAAGATGAAGTCGTCGTACTCGTCGGCGAGCGCGGTGACGTTGGAGAAGGTGCGGGACGTCTTGCGCTTGGTCTCGCGGATGGGCCACAGCCAGGCCGAGTCGATGTGCGCGTGGCCGACGCCGGAGACGGTGTGGGCGCTGGCGTGGGCGGGCTTGGCGAGGGCGGGCGCGAGGACCGCGCGGACGGCTGCGGCGCTGCCGGAGACGTCGTCCAGGTCGAGGGCGTCCATGGCGCGGTCGAGGGTGTGCAGGATCTCGTGGCGGCGCGGCTCGTGCTCGCCGAGGTGGACCATGAGCTCGCGCAGCACCTGGAAGTCGAGGTCGAGGTGGAAGACCTCCTCGTCGAGGACGGCGAGGTCGGCGCGCTGGAAGGTGTACAGCGGCTTGTTCCCGGCCGTCAGGACGTCACCCAACGGCGTGGGCTCGGAGAAGTTGTTCGCCAGGATGTCCGGGTTCGAGGCCGCCTCGACCAGGTAGTCGATCTCTTCGCCGCCCGTGGCCGGGTTGGCGATCGGCACGTACTGGTTGAGCGGGTTGACCGCCTTGAGGGGGGTCCCGTCGGTGAGGTGGACCAGCGCCTCGGCCTGGTTGCCCGGCCAGTCGCCGACGAAGCCGAGGTCGATGACCGCCTCGACGCGCTTCCCGGCCCACTCGGCGGGCACCTGGCCGCGCATCCGGAACCAGGTCGTGCCCCAGGGCGGGCCCCAGGGGGTGTCCATCGCGAAGGGCTCGTACGCGGCGGCCGCGGCCTCCTCGAACGGGACCGGCTCGCCCGGCGCCTGCCAGGCCTCGACCGTCAGGGGGACGGTGGCGGCGTAGATCGCGGTCTTGATGCGCTGGTTGTGGAGGCGCTCGGCGCGCTCCTCGATCCGGCGGCGTTCGTCGTGCATGAGAGGTCTCCAGAGAGAGGGCGGCGAGAGCGCAGGGGGCGGGAAAGCGCTTTCCGCCGGGAGCTTACTTCAGGTAGGAAAGGCCCGGGTGAACGTCCGTGTAGCCCTCGACCAGCCGTCGGGCCACGTTCACGGAGTCGACCAGCGGGTGCAGTGCGAAGGCCTTCACGGCCGTCGTGCGGGAGCCGGACTCGGCGGCGGCGAGGACCTCGCGCTCGACGGCCTTCACGGCGCAGACCAGACCGGTGGCGTGCTCGGGCAGCGGGGCGACGGCGACCGGGTGCGCGCCGTTGGCGTCGACCAGGCACGGGACCTCGATGACGGCCTCGGAGTCGAGCACCGAGAGGGTGGAGCGGTTGCGGACGTTGAGGATCAGGGTGGTGCGTTCGTCGCGGGCGATGGCCCGCATCAGGGCGAGGGCGACCTTCTCGTAGCCGCCGGAGAGGTCGTCGGCGTCCCGTTCGCCCGCGCCCGCGGTCTCCCGGTTCTCCGCCATGTACGTCGCCTCGCGCTCGGCGCGGGTGCGGTCCCAGGCGGCGAGTGCCTGGGCGCCGGGGTCGCGCATCTCCTCGTAGAAGTGGGCCTGCTGATCGCGCAGGAAGGCGCCGCGGGTCTTCTCTGCCTGCTGGTAGGCGCGGACGGCCTCGCGGTTGAAGTAGTAGTAGTGCAGGTATTCGTTGGGGATCGCGCCGAGGGACTGGAGCCAGTCGACGCCGAAGAGCTTGCCCTCCTCGAAGGAGCCGAGCAGGTCGGGGTCGGCGAGCAGCCGCGGCAGCTCGTCGCGGCCCGCGATGTGCAGGCCGCGGACCCAGCCGAGGTGGTTGAGGCCGACGTAGTCGATCCAGGCTTCTCTGGGGTTCGCGCCGAGCACGCGGGCGATCCGGCGGCCGAGGCCCACCGGGGAGTCGCAGATGCCGATGACGCGGTCGCCGAGGTGCCGGGACATGGCCTCGGTGACCAGGCCGGCCGGGTTGGTGAAGTTGATGACCCAGGCGTCGGGGGCGAGGCGGGCCACCCGCTGGGCGATGTCCACGGCGACCGGGACGGTCCTCAGGCCGTAGGCGATGCCGCCCGCCCCGACGGTCTCCTGGCCGAGGACGCCCTCCGCGAGGGCCACGCGCTCGTCGTTCGCCCTGCCCTCCAGGCCTCCGACGCGGATCGCGGAGAAGACGAAGTCGGCGCCGCGCAGGGCTTCGTCCAGGTCGGTCGTGGCCGTCACCGTGGGCGCGTCCTCGGCGCGGGCGGCCTGCTCCGCGAGGACCCGGGTCACCGCGGACAGCCGGCCCGCGTCCAGGTCGTGCAGGACGACCTCGGTGACCCTGCCCTCGCCGCGGTCGCCCAGCAGGGCCCCGTACACGAGCGGCACACGGAACCCGCCGCCGCCCAGAATCGTCAGCTTCACCCTTGCACCTTTCCTGCCACGACCACCTGGACGCCCGCCTCCTCCAGGGAGGAGCGGGTCGCCGGGTCGACCGGGGCGTTCGTCACCACCACGTCCAGGTCCTGGGGACCGCAGACCTTCGCCATGCCCGTGCCCGGGAACTTCGCCTGGTCGGCGAGGAGGACGACCTTGTCGCTCGCCTTGATCATGGCGCGCTTGACCGGCACCTCGACGACCGTCGTGTCCATCACCTGCCCGCCCGGGCGCACTCCACTGGTGCCGAGGAAGAGCCAGTCGGCGTGCAGCTGGCGCAGGTTGTCCTCGGTGAGGAAACCGACCAGGGAGCGGTACTCACGGCGGACCATGCCGCCGAGCAGCACCAGCTCGATGCCCTCGTCGTCGGCGAGCTCCTCGTAGACCACCAGATTGCTGGTGATCACGGTGAGCCGGCGGCCGTGCAACTGGCGGGCGAGCCGGAAGGCGGTGGTGCCGATGTCGAGCAGCACCGACTGGCCGTCCTTGACCATCGCGGCGGCCCGCTCGGCTATGGCGTCCTTCTCGGACACCCGCACCTCGGCGACCTCGGCGAAGGGCTGGTCGCCCTCCTCCACGACGGCGCCGCCGTGCACACGGGTGAGCAGGCCGTCCTCCTCCAGCTTGACCAGGTCGCGCCTGATCGTGGCGGGGCTCACACCCAGCTGCTCGGAGAGGTCGGTCACAGCCGCGGGCCCGCCGGAGCGCAGGGCCCGCAGGATGAGTTGGTGTCGTCGTTCTGCCAGCACGGCGTGAACACTACTCGTCATCTTCAATCAAATCCATGCTCAGTTCTGCTCGGGTATTGACCAATCTCCTGGATCAGCGCACGATTCCGGTCATCGAAAATGACGAGTTTTGACGAGAGGCTGTTTCGCGTGGACGACGACAGGCCCGACGTGCTCCTGACCGGGCTGCTCTTCTACGATCTCGTCCTCACCGGGCTCGGGAAGCCGCCGACGCCGGGCGAGGAGATCTGGACGGGCGGGATGGGCTGCGGCCCCGGCGGCATCGCGAACCTCGCGGTGGCCGCGTCCCGGTTCGGTCTCAGCACCTCGCTGGCCACGGTCTTCGGCGACGACTTCTACGGCGAGTACTGCCGTGACGTCCTGTGCGACCAGGAGGACATCGACCTCTCGCTCTCCCGCACCGCGGACGGCTGGCCCACCCCCGTCACCGTCTCGCTCGCCACCGGCCACGACCGGGCCCTCGTCACCCACGGCCAGGAACCCCCGTACTCGCAGGACACGCTGATGGGCGACCCGCCCGAGGCGCGCACCGCCCTCGTGCACATCGAGGCCGAGCCCCGCGCATGGCTCGCCAAGGCCGCCGCGAACGGCACCCAGATCTACGCGGACGTCGGCTGGGACCCCACCCAGGAGTGGTCCACCGACCTCCTCGACCAGCTGAAGCTGTGCCACGCCTTCCTCCCCAACGAGACCGAGGCGATGGCCTACACCCGCACCGACAGCGCGGTCGCCGCCCTCGGCACGCTCTCCGAGCTGGTGCCGGTGGCCGTGGTCACCCGAGGCGGGGACGGCGCCTTGGCCGTCGACCAGACCACCGGTGAGTACGCCGAGGTCCCGGCCCTGGACGTGGACGTCCTGGACGCCACCGGCGCCGGCGACGTCTTCGGCGCGAGCTTCGTCGCGGCCTCGCTCGGCGGCTGGCCCCTGGAGGAACGGCTGCGGTTCGCCGTCCTCGCCGCCGGGCTGTCGGTCCGGCACCACGGCGGGGCGCTCGCCGCGCCCGGCTGGTACGGCGTCGACCGCTGGTGGCGGTCGCTGAAGGACCCCGAACTGCGGCGCGTGTACGGCTTCCTGGCCGACCGGCTCCCGGCCGACCCCGGACCGCCCGTGCAGCACGCCCCCGTCACCCCGCCCGCCCACACGCCCGTCGGCCCCCACGACTGAGAACGGCGGCAGCACCCCCTCGAACCCCCTCTCCACGTCGAACAGGAACAACAGGAGTGACCCGTGGACCTTTCTCGTAGAGGCTTCCTCCAGGCCGCCGCGCTCACCGCGGCCGCCTCCGGCCTGACCGTCGCCTGCGGCGGCAGCTCGGGCTCGGGCGGCACCAAGAACGGCAAGGACCTCACCTTGTGGTACTGGGGCGGCGCGCTCAGCGACAAGGTGGTCGCGGAGGCGAAGACCCACTTCAGCAGCTCGGTCAAGCTGACCTCCGCCTCCATCGGCGGCGACTTCAAGCAGAAGCTCACCACCACCATCGCGGCGGGCACCTCCGTGCCGGACATCACCGGCATCAAGGGCGAGGACATGGCGTCCTTCCTGCCCAACGCCTCCCGCTTCCTCGACCTGAACGACCTGGGCTTCAAGAAGGTCTCGTCCCAGTACCTGGACTGGAAGACCAAGCTCGCCCAGACCAAGGACGGCAAGCAGATCGGCTTCCCGATCGACATCGGCCCCACCGCGCTGTTCTACCGCGAGGACTTCTTCGCCAAGGCCGGGGTGGACACCGCCCCCGACAAGGTCGCCGCCCTGGTCAAGACCTGGGAGGACTACTTCACGCTCGGCACCGAGCTGCAGAAGAAGAACCCGGGCACCTACCTGGTCAACAACATCGGCTCCGTCTTCAACATGGCCGTCGGCCAGGGCACCCAGCGGTTCATCGACAAGAACAACCACTTCATCGGCGACCAGGACCACATCCACGCCGCGTGGACCACGGCGGTGCGCCCCTACACCCTCGGCCTCGACGCCAAGATCAACGACAACACCTGGAACGCCGCCGTCGGCAAGAACCTCCTCACCGAGCTCGGCGCGGCCTGGCACGCACTGGACATCGAGCAGGCCGCCCCGCACACCAAGGGCAAGTGGCGGGTGTGCGCGATGCCCGTCGGGCCGGCCAACCAGGGCGGCTCCTACCTGGCCCTGCCCAGGCAGTGCCGCAACCCCGAAGAGGCCTTCAAGATCATCAGCTGGATCCTGAGCCCCGCCAACGACGCCCGCGGCTTCACCGACGCCGCCATCTTCCCGGCCGCCCCGGCCGCGTACTCCATGCCGGCCATGACCGGTCCCGACGCCTTCTTCGGCGGACAGAAGATCATCGAGGTCTTCGGCCCCGCCGCCAAGGCCATACCTGCCAGCTACGAGGCGCCCGCCGACGCCGCCGTGATGGCGCCCTACATGACGGAACTCACCAACATCGAGGCCAAGGGCAAGAAGCCCGACGACGCCTGGAAGGACGCGGTCAGCCAGGCCAAGCAGATCGCCCGCCGGCAGGGGGTGAGCTGAGGTGACGTCCCCACCGGTCACCGGTTCCGCCGAGGTGCCGCAGCACCTCGGCGGGCCCGGCCCGGCCCGGTTCCGCCCGCGGCGCACCCCGCCCGCGGGCTCCGCTCGGCCCCGGCGGCGCGGGCCGCTGTCGTACTGGCGGCAGTACCTGGCGATCTCGCCGTTCTACCTGATCTTCGCCGCGTTCTCCTTCTTCCCCGTCTTCTACTCGCTGTACCTGGCCTTCCAGCGCTGGGACGGCATGGGCACCATGCAGTTCGTGGGCCTGCAGCAGTTCAGGTTCCTGTGGGACGATCCGGTCTTCTGGCTGTCGATCCGCAACACCCTGGTGATCTGGGTGCTGTCCACCGTGCCCACGCTCTTCGGCGCGCTGATGCTGGCGACGCTGCTGCACTCGGTGCGCCGCTTCAAGGGCTTCTACCGCATCGCGCTGTACGTCCCGAACGTCACCTCGATCGTCGCCGTGGCGATCTTCTTCGGCGCGGTGTTCAGCAACAACTTCGGTCTGGTCAACGCGATCCTGGGCATGGTCGGCATCTCGCCGGTTCCGTGGCTGAGCAACCCGTGGCTGATCAAGCTGGTCATCTCGCTGCTGATGACGTGGCAGTGGACCGGCTACAACATGATCATCTATCTGGCTGGTCTGCAGGCGATACCGAACTCGATCTACGAGGCGGCGAAGATGGACGGTGCGGGCCCCATACGCACGTTCTTCCAGATCACGATCCCGATCATGCGGCCGATCATCCTGTTCACCGTCATCATCTCGACCATCAACGGTCTGCAGAGCTTCAGCGAACCCCAGGTCCTGTTCGGCAGCAACGCCGCCAACGCGAACCTCGGCGGTCCCGGCCAGGCGGGTCTGACCACGTTGCTGTACTTCTACCAGTCGGCCTTCCTCAACAACGACTACGGCTACGGCGCGGCCATCGTGTGGGCCTTCTTCGTACTGATCATCGTCCTCGTCGCCGTCAACTGGCGCATCACCGCACGGGGGAGGAAGGCATGACGGCAGTGGACACCGCGCGGCCGGCCACGGGCGGCAGGCGGCTGCGCCGCCCCAAGGGTCTGACGGCGCACATCATCCTCGTCGTGGCCGTCCTGGTCTCGGTCTTCCCCTTCGCGTGGACGATCGTCATGGCGACCAACACCACCCAGGACATCTACAAGAGCCCGCCGAAGTTCACCTTCGGCTCCCATCTGCTGGAGAACATCCGGCATGTGCTGAACACCATCGATTTCTTCGGGTCGATGCTCAACACGGTGATGGTCGCGACCGTCACCACCGTCCTGGTGCTGTTCATCGACTCCCTGGCGGCCTTCACCTTCGCCAAGTTCGACTTCCCCGGACGCAAGCTGCTCTTCGGCACGCTGCTGCTGTTCATGATGCTGCCGTTGCAGCTGGCGATCCTGCCGCAGTTCATCCTCATGTCGAAGATCGGCTGGGTCGGCATGCTCAAGGCGCTGGCCCTGCCGTCCCTCGCCAACGCCTTCGGCATCTTCTGGCTGCACCAGTACATCCAGAACGGCGTGCCCGACGAACTCCTCGACGCCGCGCGCATCGACGGCGCCGGGTTCTTCCGCCAGTACTGGAACATCGCGCTGCCGATGATCAGGCCCGCGCTGTCGTTCCTCGCCATCTACGCCTTCGTGAACTGCTGGAACGACTACGTCTGGCCGCTGGTCGTGCTCACCAACCCCGACCATGTGACCCTCCAGGTGGAACTCGCCCAACTCAACGTCGGCCACACCACCGACTACAGCATGGTCATGGCCGGTGTACTGATGGCAGCGCTCCCGCTGGTCATCGTGTTCAGCATCTTCGCCCGCGGGTTCATCGCGGGGGCCACCGAAGGAGCGGTGCAGGGCAGTTGAGGCGAAGTCGCGAGAGAGGGGTGGGCGGTGACCTACGACGTCGGCGGTGCGCGGCCGGGACGCGGCAAGGTGCTCGTGGTGGGCATGGACGGGTTGCGGTTCGACCGGCTGAACCGGTCGCCCTCCACCGCCCCCGTGCTGCACGGCCTGATGGCGGCCGGCGCCGTCGGCACCAGCCTGCTGCCCTACGGCGCGGCCGACGACCGGGCGGAGAACGGGCCCAGCATGGCCTACACCGACTCCGGGCCCGGCTGGTCGAGCATCCTCACCGGGGTGTGGCCCGACCGGCACGGCGTGCGGGGCAACGACTTCGTCGGCGCCGACTACGCCCGTTACCCCGACTTCCTGACCCGCGCCACCACAGCCGGTCTGCGCACCGCGGCCGCGGTGTCCTGGCCGCAACTGGTCCGCCGCGGCACCCTCGGCCCCGCCATCGACCGACGCCGGCGCTACAACGGCGAGTTCCGCGGCTACCGGACCGCGGACCGCCGCGTCGCCCGCACCGCCCTGCGCTGGCTCACCAGGCACGACCCGGACGTCGTGTTCGTGTACTTCGGCGCCACCGACGAGGCCGGCCACGACACCGGCCCCCTCTCCCCCGCCTACGACCGTGCCCTCCTCGCCCAGGACGCCCACCTGGGGCGGCTGCTGCAGGCGATCGACGCCCGGCGCAGCGACCCGCGCCGCGCCGACGAACGCTGGACCGTACTGGTCACCACGGACCACGGCCACCTCGACAGCGGCGGCCACGGCGGCGACACGCACGCGGAACGGGAGGTCTTCGTCATCCTCGCGGAGCCGGGCGGGCCGGACGGGACACGGCCCGCCGACGGCCGCCCCTGCGACACCCAGCCCTCCGGCACCGAACCCGCCCACCCCGACAGCGCGCGGCCCGACGACAGCCGACCCGACGGCGCCCGGCTCGACAGCACCCAGCCCTCCGGCACCGAACCCGCCCACCCCGACAGCGCGCGGTCCGACGACAGCCGACCCGACGGCGCCCGGCTCGACAGCACCCAGCCCCTCGGCACCGAACCCGTCGACAGCCGACCCAACAGCCCCCGGCCCGACCGCTCCCGGCCGGCCGACCGCCGCCCCGACGGCACGCGGCCCGACGACACCCAGCCCTCCGGCACCGAACCCGCCCACCGCCGACCCGACGGCACGCGGCCCGACGACACCCGGCCCGCCGACAGCCCACCCCATGGCTCGCGGCCCCACGGCACCCAGCCGGACGACCGCCGACCCGACGGCACGCGACCGGGCCACACCCAGCCCGCACACGGCCGATCCCACAGCCCCCGGCCCCCCGGCGCCCGCCTCGACTCACCCCGTCTCATCGACATCGCCCCCACCGTCCTGGACCGGCTCGGCATCCCCGTCGACCCCGCCTGGGGCCTGCAGGGCCGCGTCCTCCCCCGGCCCCACGCACCGACTTCGGACAGGTCATGACCGACGCACTCCCCGCGGATCCGCTGATCACCCTCCGCCCCTGGCAGGCACCCGAGGTGACCTCCTGGGGCCGCCTCCCCATGAACGCCGTCGACCGGCGCTCCGGAGCCCTCTCCCTGGATGGCGACTGGCGTTTCCAGTTGCTTCCCGCTCCGGACGCGCCGGTCGGCGGTGACTGGTCCTCGTCGTACGTCCCCGGCGTGTGGACCATGCAGTCCGCCGGTGCCGACGACCTGCCGCAGTACACCAACGTCCGCATGCCGTTCCCCGAGTTCCCGCCCGGCTCACCGGAGGCCAATCCGACGGGCGTGTACGAGCGCGAGGTGGACGTCCCCGCCGACTGGGCCGGACGCCGGATCGTGCTCCAGGTCGGGGCCGCCGAGAGCGTGCTGCTGGTGCATGTCGACGGGCGCCCCGTGGGGATCTCCAAGGACTCCCATCTGGCCGCCGAGTTCGACCTCACGGACGTGGCGCGTCCCGGTGACCGGTCGGTCGTACGGCTCACCGTGGTGAAGTGGTCGGACGCCTCGCACATCGAGGACCAGGACCAGTGGTGGCACGGCGGCATCACACGCTCGGTGCTGCTGTACGCGACCGATCCCCTGCATCTGGCCGACGTGACCGTGCGGGCGTCGTACGACGGCGAGCTGCGCGTCGACTGCCGGGTGCGGGACGCGCGCGGTGCGCTGCCCGACGGGTGGTACGTCAGCGGCGAACTGGACGGTCAACTCCTCGCGCAGGACCGGGAGTTCGACCGCGTCAACACCGAGGACGACCGCGTCTCCGACTTCCTCGGCGAGGCCCGCATCCACACCTCCGTCCCCGAGGTGCGCACCTGGAACGCCGAGACCCCCGAGCTGTACGACCTCACCGTGCGCCTGCACCGCGCCGACGGCACGGTCGCCGACACCTCGCAGCACCGGATCGGCTTCCGTGACGTCGAGATCGCCGGACGGGACCTGCTCGTCAACGGCGAGCGCGTCTTCATCCGGGGCGTCAACCGGCACGACTTCCATCCACTGACCGGCCGCACGGTGTCGTACGACGACATGCGCGCCGACCTCGTCCTGCTCAAGCGCTTCGGTTTCAACGCGATCCGCACCTCCCACTACCCGAACGACCCGACGCTCTACGACCTCGCCGACGAGCTCGGCTTCTACGTCGTCGACGAGGCGGACATCGAGTCCCACGACCACGCCCACGAGATCGCCGACGACCCGCGCTACCTGAGCGCCTTCGTGGACCGGGTCTCGCGGATGGTGCTGCGGGACAAGAACCACCCGTCGATCATCATCTGGTCACTGGGCAACGAGTCCGACTACGGCGCCAACCACGACGCGGCGGCGGGCTGGGTGCGGCGGCACGATCCGACGCGGCCCGTCCAGTACGAAGGTGCCGCGAAGCTCGACTGGGCGGCGACGGACGACGCCTCCGACATCGCCTGCCCGATGTACGCGCCGCTGGAGGACTGCGTCGCCCACGCCCTGTCGGGCCGGCAGACCCGGCCCCTCATCCAGTGCGAGTACTCGCATGCGATGGGCAACAGCAACGGCACCCTGGCGGACCATTGGGCGGCCATCGAGTCCACGCCAGGTCTTCAGGGCGGGTTCATCTGGGAGTTCTGGGACCACGGCATTCTCCAGCGTGTGAACGACGGAAGACCGGTCGGGCGTGGGGGCGCCGGGCTCTATGACAACGGTGTCGCCGCGCCCGGCCACCGCTGGGCCTACGGCGGCGACTTCGGCGAGACGATCCATGACGGAGCCTTCATCGCCGACGGAGTCGTCTTCCCGGACCGCACCCCGAAGCCGGTCCTGTACGAGCACCGGGAGATCGCGGCGCCGGTGCGCATCGACTGCTTCAAGCACGAGGGCATCGTGCTCGGCAACCACCAGCACTTCCGGGGCCTGGACTGGCTGTCCGGCCGGTGGGAACTGTCCCTCGCCGACGGGCGCACGCTGACCGCACCCGCCGAACTGCCCGCCCTGCGGCCCGGCGAGACGGCCGCCGTGCCGCTCCCCTTCGACCTCCCGCGCGACGGCGGCGAGGCCTGGCTGACGCTGCGGGTGACGACCGCGGAGGACCAGCCGTGGGCGCCGCGCGGCACGGACGTGTGCGCGCCGCAGGTGCGCTTGCGCGGGCCGTCCGTGTCCTGGGAGGTCCCCGTGGACGGCACCGTCGAGGTCGACGACGAGGGCCTCCTGGTCCATCCGCTGCTGACGGCCGCCCCCACGCTCTCCCTGTGGCGGGCACCCACCGACAACGACGAGCTCGGCGGCATGGCGTTGCGCTGGCGGACCTGGGGGCTCGACGCGCTCGTCCGCAAGGTCGTGTCGGTACGGCAGGACGGCGGCCGGGTCACCGTGGACGCCGAGTACGCGGGCACGGTCGGCGTCGTGCGGCACCGGCAGGTGTTCACACCGGTCGAGGGCGGCATCCACATCGACGAGGAGGCCGAACTGCCCGACGAGTTCCACGATGTGGCGCGGGTCGGCTCGGTCTTCGAGACGGTGCCGGGTCTTGACCTGCTGGAGTGGTTCGGGCAGGGGCCGTGGGAGTCGTATCCCGACCGGAGCGTCGGCGCGCCCGTCGGCCACCACTCCGTGCCCGTCGACGCGCTGTTCACGCCCTATCTGCGCCCGCAGGAGAGCGGCGGACGGCACGGTGTACGGCACTTCAGGCTGTCCGCGGCGGACGCGACCGGCCTCGCTGTCGTGCTGGACGAACCCCGCCAGGTCTCCGTCACCCGCCATCGCGCCGAGGACCTGACCGCCGCCTCGCACCACGACGAGCTGGTGCCGCGCTCCGGGTGCGTGGTGCACCTGGACGCGGCACACCGGGGGCTCGGCACGGCGTCGTGCGGCCCCGACACCTCCGCCTCTTATCTGATCCCGCCGGGGGTCCACTGCTGGAGCTGGGCCCTGCGCGTTCTGTAACCCCCCGCCCTTCCCCTTTCCTCACGTCACCTTTCACGGAGCACACGTGTGCACTTCGCATGACCACAACCAGGGCGAGGCCGCACAGGCCGGTGCCGCCCGGCGCAGTTTCCTCAGAGCCACCGCGCTGCTCGGCGCCGCCGCCGGCGCCGGGGTCGCGCTGCCGGCCGTCGCCGAGGCGGCTCCGGCGAGCGCGAGCAGCTGGCGGCCCGACACCCACAGCCGTCGCTTCACGCTCGCCGTCATGCCCGACACGCAGTACCTCTTCGACGGGCCCAGCATCGACAAGGCACCGGTCGAGGCCTCCCTGCGCTATCTGCTGGAGCACGGCAAGGACGAGAACATCGTCTTCCTGTCCCACCTCGGCGACCTCACCCAGAACGGTGCCGAGGACGAATTCGCCGCGATCAGCGAGGCGTTCCGGCTGCTGGACCGCAGGGGCGTCGGCTACAGCGTCCTGGCCGGCAACCACGACGTGAGGTCCTCGACGGACGACCAGCGCGGCTCGACGGCGTACCTGGACGCGTTCGGCCCGCCGCGGTTCAAGGGAAGGAAGACGTTCGGCGGCGCGTCCGACGACGGCTACAACACCTACCACCTGTTCAGGGCGGCCGGACGCGAGTGGCTGGTGCTGGCACTGGACTGGCGGCTGTCGGCGAAGGGGTACGCCTGGGCGAAGGACGTGCTCGCCAAGCACCCGAAGGCGCCGGTCATCCTCACCACGCACGAACTCGTCGTCGAGGACGACCAGTTGTCGACGTACGGGCAGCAGCTGTGGGACCAGCTGGTCGAGGAGCACGACCAGATCTTCCTCACCCTGAACGGCCACTACTGGCCCGCGGGCCGCGCGACCCGCAAGAACGCGGCCGGCAACGACGTACACCTGCACCTCACGAACTACCAGAACCGCTACTTCGGCGGCGCGGCGATGATCCGCCTCTACCGCTTCGACCTGGACCGGAACGTCATCGACGTGGAGACCGTCTCCCCGTGGATCCTCGGCCGGGCGGGCAAGGGCCTCAACGAGCTGGAACGGCAGGAGATCGAGCTGAGCGGTGACGCGGACCGCTTCTCGGTGGAGATCGACTTCCAGAAACGTTTCGCCGGATTCGCTCCGGTTCCGGCCCGTCCGGCTCGCCCCGCGTCCAAGGTCGTCATCCCCGGCACGGTCGCCTACTGGCGATTCGACGACCACGACAACAAGGGCGACGGTACGGCGGTCGGCGGCACCGTCCGCGACCTGTCCGGGCGCGGCAACGACCTCACCCTCGTCACGGTGGGCGGCGGCACCCTCACCTGGTCCTCCGACCACCACCCCGACCAGCCCGGCCACGGCAGCCTGGAGTTCCAGGGCTACAAGTCGCCGCTGAAGGGCGCGTATCTGAGGACGGTCGACGGCGCCCCGCTCAACTCGGCAACGTTCAAGGACGGTTACACCATCGAGGCGTTCTACCGTCTGCCCGCCGACTGGGACCCGGACCACAACGCCTGGTCCGGCATCGTCAGCCGCACCGGCACGGGCGGCGCGGCGGGCAAGACCGCCGACGACCCCGACGAGCCGCTCGCCACCCTGTCGCTGTCCAACGACCGCGAGCCGCAGTGGGCGATGCGCCCGCTCAACCAGCAGGGCATCGCCACCAACTGGGGCCAGGAGACCCCGCTGGAGACCTGGTGGCACCTCGCGGTCGTCAACGACGGCAAGCACACCACGCTCTACGTCGAGGGCTGCCCGGTCGTCCGCAACCCGAAGGCTGCCGCGGTCGGCATCACCTCCGTCGGCCTGCCGTGGCTGCTCGGCGGCTACGAGTACGCGGGCAAGATCGACCAGATCCTGCACGGCCGCCTCGGCGACGTGCGGATCGTCTCGCGGGCGCTGCCCGTCACCTCCTTCATGAACCACTGACCCGCGACAGGGACTCACGATGACCGAGCAGCAGCTGCCCGCCTGGGCCGACCCGTCCGTCTCCCCCACCGACCTCGACGCCCAGGGCCTCTCCCGTCGCCAACTCATGCGCCGCGCGGGCCTGTTCGGCGCCGCGTTCGCGCTCGGGTCGGCGGCCACCCCCGCCTTCGCCACCTCCTCGCAGCCCCGCTTCGGCGGCGAAGACCCGCGCCTCGCCTACCTCGTCGGGGACCACCACGTCCACTCCGTCTACAGCCACGACGCCAAGTACACGTTCTCGCAGCAGGCGCAGGCGGCCGCCAAGTACGGCCTGGACTGGATGGTGTTCAACGAGCACTCCAACTTCGGGCACGCCCACTACGGCGCCGCGCTGGAGCACCAGGAGATCCTCAAGGCCCGCGCCGAGAACCCGCGCCAGCTGATCTTCCAGGGCCTTGAGTGGTACATCCCGGCCGCCGAGCACTGCACCGTGTTCGCCGCCCCCGGCCCCAACGAGGTCGATCTGCTGACTCAGTTCGAGCTCGCCTACGACGGCAAGCTCCTCGGCTACACCGACGGCTCCGCGACCGGCACCGACACCGCCCGCAACGAGGCCCACGCCGTCAAGGCAGTCAAGTGGCTGGCCGAGCAGCGCGATTCGGGATACGTCGACGACGTCCTCGTCCTCGCCAACCACCCCCTGCGCCTCGGCATCGACTCCCCGCACGAGATGCGCAACTGGCGTGACGCGGCCCCCGAGATCATGATCGGCATGGAGGGCGCACCCGGCGCCCAGGGCGCGGCCATCCCCGGTTGGCGGAGTTCCACGTCCATCCGCGGCGAGTACGAGAACAAGCCGTCGGCGCAGTCCTGGGCGGGCTACCCCACGGACGCGTATCTGACGTACGGCGGCTTCGACTGGGCGACGGCGACCGTCGGCGGCCTGTGGGACTCGATGCTGGCGGAGGGCCGGCTCTTCACGATCACCACCAACTCCGACAACCACCGCACGGTCTTCGACACCTGGAAGAACGGCGACTGGCCGGCCGGGCAGAACTTCGACAACACCGGCAAGCTGCCCGACCCGGTCAACACCGACACCCCGCAGCCCGGCAGCGACTTCTGGCCCGGCGAGTTCAGCCGCACCCACGTCGGCGTGACCCGCTACGGCTACCGCGCGGTGATGGCGGGCCTGCGCGCGGGCCGTGTCTGGCTCGACCACGGGCATCTGCTCGACGGCCTCGACGTCCGCCTGAAGCGGGACTGCGACGCGGGCCGGGGCGTCACGCTCGGCGGGCGGCTGCGCGTCCGCAAGGGCGAGAAGATCACCCTGTACGTCACCGTCACGACCGCCTCCCGGGCCAACCCGCAGGGGATCCTGCCCCAGTTGGCGCACGTGGACGTGATCCGGGGCGCGGTGCGCGGCCCGGTGGCCGACCGGGACAGCTGGCAGGCGCCGGACACCAGGGTCGTCCGGACGAAGGACGTGTCCGGCCGGACGGGGACGTACACCCTGCGCATCCCGCTGACCGCCGGGGACGAGTCCTTCTACGTCCGGCTGCGCGGCAGCGACGGCAACCGCCACGGGGTGGGGTACCTGGGTGCCTCGGTCGACCCTGCCGGGCCGATTCCGCACGAGCCCGGGAACGGTGACCCGTGGGCGGACACGTGGTTCTACTCGAACCCCGTGTTCGTCGACGTGGTAGGTGGCTGACGCGTCGAAGTGATCCTTCGCGTCGTACCGTGGCCGCATGACCGGTGAAGAGTCGTTGCGGCCGCAGTCCCTCCTGCTGACGTTCCTGGGGGACCAGGTGCTGGGGCGGGACGTCTGTGTGTACTCGGGCAGCGTGATCGACGTCTTCGCGCGTGCCGGGGTCGGTGAGCAGGCGACCCGCTCGACGCTGACCCGGATGGTCAAGCGGGGGCTGCTGCGCCGCCAGCGCGAGGGCCGCAAGATGTACTTCGGGCTGACCGAGCACTCGGCGGCGGTGCTGCGGGACGGTGAGCAACGGATCTGGCAGACCGGTGCGGTCAACCGGCACTGGGACGGCACCTGGACCCTGCTCGGCTTCTCGCTGCCGGAGTCCTGGCAGCGTCAGCGGCACGATCTCCGTTCCAAGCTCACCTGGAGCGGTTTCGGGCCGCTGTTCAGCGGTCTGTGGATCGCACCGGGCGAGGTCGACGTGGCGGAGCTGGTGTCCGAGCTCGGGCTGGCCGCCCATGTGAAGGTGTTCCGTGCGCACGCCGACACCGGCATGGACATCGGCGCGATGATCGAGGAGACCTGGGAGCTGCCCGAACTGGCCACGCGCTACGAGGAGTTCGTGCGCCGCTGGGAGGCCTGGGAGCGCCGGCTGCCGGACGCCGACGACGCCCTGGCGCTGCGGCTGCGGCTGCAGGCCGAGTGGCTGCAGGTGATCCGCCGCGACCCGCGCCTCCCGGTCAAGCACCTGCCGGACGACTGGCCGGCCGAACGGGCCGAGAAGACGTTCCGGGCGGTGTACGACCGGCTGACACCGCTCGCACGGGAGGCCTCGGAGCGCCTTCTCGACCTGATGCCGGCACGCGCCGATCAGGCGTAGAACCGCGACAGGCTCTGCAGTACGGCCGCGGGCTTCGTGCCGCCCTCGATCTCGATGGTGCCGTCCACGGTGATCTGCACACCGCCCGGCACCTCCTCGACCTCCGCCAGCTTTCCGACCAGGCGGATGCGGGAGCCGACCTTCACCGGGGAGGGGAAGCGGACCTTGTTCAGGCCGTAGTTGACCTTCGTGGTGACGCCCTGGACGTCCAGGAGTTCGGTGAACAGGGGGATGAAGAGGGAGAGGGTGAGGTAGCCGTGGGCGATCGGGGCGCCGAAGGGGCCCTCGGCGGCGCGCTCGGGGTCCACGTGGATCCACTGGTGGTCGCCGGTGGCGTCGGCGAAGGTGTTGATGCGCTCCTGGGTGACCTCGATCCATTCGCTGGTGCCCAGGTCGCTGCCCGCGAGCTTCTTCAGTTCGTCGATGCCGTTGACGGTGACGCTCATGAGTGGTGTTCCTTAAGGGGAGTCGGTCAGTTCCCGAAGCGCTTGCGCACCCGGGACTTGAGGAGCTTTCCGGAGGCGGTGCGCGGGAGTTCGTCCGCGAGGACCACCGACTTCGGGATCTTGTACTTGGCGAGGCGACCGGCGAGCGAGGCCAGTACCTCGTCGGGGTCGACGGACCTGCCCTCTCGGGGGACAACGACCGCGCGCGGCACCTCGCCCCACTTGTCGTCCGGCACACCGATGACCGCGCACTCGACGATGTCGGGGTGGGCGAGGAGCTGGTCCTCGATCTCGGCGGGGTAGATGTTCTCGCCGCCAGAGATGATCATGTCCTTGATGCGGTCGACGATGTGGACGTACCCGTCCTCGTCGACCCGGGCCGCGTCCCCGCTGCGGAACCAGCCGTCGGCGAAGGAGGCGGCCGTCTCCTCGGGCAGCCCCCAGTAGCCGGGCATGACATGCGGCCCGCGGACCACGACCTCGCCCGTCTCGTCGACGTCGACCGGCGTGAAGTCCGGCCGGACGACACGGACATCGCTGAAGAAGTGCGGCACACCGGCCGAGCCTGCCTTGCTGACCGCGTGTTCCGCGTCCAGGAAGAGCGTGCCGGGGGACGCCTCCGTCATGCCGTAGCCCTGGAGGAAGGTCAGGCCCCGCTCCTGGTAGGCGGCGATGAGCGGGGTCGAGACCGGGGAGCCGCCGCAGGTGAGGATGCGCAGGGAGGACAGGTCCGCCTCCGGCCAGCGCGGGTGGCGGGCCACCTGCTCGAACATCGTCGGCACCCCGAACATGAAGGTGATCCGGTGCTGTTCGATCAGGTCGAAGGTGGCGTTCGGGTCGAAGGCCTCGACCAGGACACAGGTGCCGCCCTTCAGCAGCACCGGCAGCGTCAGCATGTTCAGGCCCGCCGTGTGGAACAACGGGGCCGACACCAGGGCGCGTTCGTCGGCGAGCAGATCGTGGTCGATGAGGACGTTGATCGCGTTCCAGGTCAGGTTGCCGTGCGTGAGCATGGCGCCCTTGGGACGGCCTGTGGTGCCCGAGGTGTACATGATGATGCAGGTGTCGTCGGGGACGACCGGCTCGTCGATCCGCTCGGACGAGGCGTCGGTGACCGCCCGCTCGTACTCGGCGCCCACCTCGACGTACGCCCGGACGTCCGTGTCCCCCGGCAGCCCGGCGACGAGCCCCGCGTGCGAGGGGCCGTACACGAGGGCCTTGGCTCCGGAGTCGGTGAGCTGGAAGGCGATCTCCGGGCCCGCGAGGCGGGTGTTGAGCGGGACGAAGACCGCGCCCAGCGTGCCGGCCGCGAACAGGGTCTCCAGGTAGGAGGGGTGGTTCGGGCCGAGGTAGGCGATGCGGTCGCCGCGCCGGATGCCGCGGGCGCGCAGGGCGTGGGCGAGGCGGGTGGTGCGGTCGTACAGCTGCGCGTACGTGAGCGTGGTGCCGCCGTGGACCAGGGCGGTGCGGTGCGGGGTCTTGCGGGCCCGGCGTGCGGGCCATGACCCGAGTCCCTCGTTGCGCATCTACGGCCCCTTACGGCTTCGTCAGCCCGAGCAGGCGGGCGGCGTTCTCCTTGAGGATCTTCGGCTTCACCTCGTCCTTGATCGACAGCTTCTCGAAGTCGGCGAGCCAGCGGTCAGGGGTGAGGACGGGGAAGTCGGAGCCGAAGAGGACCTTGTCCTTGAGCAGGGTGTTGGCGTACTGCACGAGCTGCGGCGGGAAGTACTTCGGCGACCAGCCGGACAGGTCGATGTGCACGCCCGGCTTGTGCGTGGCGACGGCGAGGGCCTCGTCCTGCCAGGGGAAGGACGGGTGCGCCAGGATGATCTTGAGGTGGGGGAAGTCGGCGGCCACGTCGTCCACGTGGAGGGGGTTGGAGTACTTGAGCCTGATCCCGCCGCCACCGGGGACTCCGGCGCCGATCCCCGTCTGGCCGGTGTGGAAGAGGGCGATGGTGCCCGTCTCCTCGATCACCTCGTAGAGGTCGTACGCCACCGAGCGGTCGTTGGGGAAGAAGCCCTGGATGCTGGGGTGGAACTTGAAGCCCTTGACCCCGTACTCCTCGACGAGGCGGCGGGCCTGCTTCACGCCCGCCTTGCCGCGGAAGGGGTCGATGGAGGCGAAGGGGATCAGGACGTCGGCGTTGGCGGCCGCGGCCTCGGCGACCTCCTCGTTGGGGACGGGCGCGGTGCCGGTCGCGGACTCGGCGTCGACCGTGAAGATCACGGCTGCCATCTTCCGCTCACGGTAGTAGGCGGCCGTCTCCTCCAGAGTCGGCTTCCGCTTGCCCTCGACCTTGAAGTAGGCGGAGGACGCGTCGTGCAGGTCGTCGTCCAGGGAGGAGTGGCCCTTGGAGGAGACCTCCGCGTGGGTGTGGACGTCGATCGCGACGAGTTCCTCGACGTTGAGGGTCGCCATTTCTCAAGCCTCCGGGAACTTCGGGGCGGGGACGCCGACGCTCTGCAGTTCCGCGCCGACCGAGGTGGGGAAGGCGTCGGCCAGGGTGTCCGGGGTCCAGCCGCCGTCGGCGTAGGCCGCCTTGATCTCCTGCGGATGCGACCAGAGTGCCACCTTGTCGCCGCCGATGCCGATGGCCTGGCCGGTGATACCGCGCGCGGCCTCGGAGGCGAGGAACGGGACGAGCGCCGCACAGTCCTCGGGGGTGCCGAAGCCCTCGCCCTTGCGCAGGAAGTCCGGGAGGGGCTCGCCGTTCTTCATGGCCTCGATGTACGGGGCGAAGGCGGGGATGGTCTCGGTCATCGCGGTCGCGGCGACCGGCACGATCGCGTTGACGGTGATGTTCGCGCGGCCCAGCTCCATCGACCAGGTGCGGGCGAAGGCGGCGATGCCGGCCTTGGCGGCGGAGTAGTTGGTCTGCCCGAAGTTGCCGCGCTGCCCGGCCGGGGAGCCGACCAGGATCAGGGTGCCGCCCTCGCCCTGCTCGCGCATCCGGATCGCTGCGGCGCGGGCGCAGGTGAAGGTGCCCTTGAGGTGGGTGGTGATCACCGCGTCGAAGTCGTCGTCGGACATCTTCCACAGCACCTTGTCGCGCAGGATGCCGGCGTTGGTGACCAGGATGTCCAGCCGCCCGAACTCCTCGACCGCGCGATTCACCAGCCGGTCGGCGGCCTCACTCGTGCCGACCGGGACCACCTCGGCGACGGCGGTGCCGCCCGCCTCGGTGATGGACTTCACGGCCGCCTCGGCCACGGCCTCGTCGACGTCGTTGACGACCACGGACGCACCGTGGGCGGCCAGGGCGTGCGCGTAGGCGAGGCCGAGGCCCCGGCCGCTGCCGGTGACGACGGCGACCTTGCCGGTGAGATCGATGCTGGGCACGAGTGGATCCCTTTCGCATGGGTTGCGGCTTCGAGATCGAAGCTAAGAGCAATAATTGTTGACGTCAATAGTTGTTGCCGACCTATGGGTACGTCATGCTGGAATCACCAGGACGCATCGAGCACAGGGAGCCCGCCATCACACGCCAGCACGCCACCCCGAAGCCCATCGACGTGGACGAGCCGTGGATGCGTGGGCTGCACGCGGACACCGGCTACCTGCTCTACCGCCTGGGCCTGCGCTCCGGACAGCTGTTCAACGGCTTCCTGCAGGAGTCCGGACTGCGCCTGCGCCACTACGCGGTCCTGCGTTTCCTCGCCACCACCGACGGCGCCCTGCAACGCGAACTCAGCACCCGGCTCGGCTACGACCCGAGCGCGATCGTCGGCCTCGTCGACGATCTGGAGAAGCTGGGCTTCGCCGAGCGCCGCCCCTCCCCCGACGACCGCCGCAGCCGCATCGTCGTCCTCACCGAGGACGGCCGCGCCTTCCTGCGCGACACCGACGAGGCCGGCCTGCGCGCGACGAACGAGCTCTTCGAGCCGCTCGAACCGGCCGAACGCGAGACGCTGCACGCCCTGCTGCTGCGGATCGCGGGGGACGGGCTCGGCTGACGCGATGCACGCCCGCTCCGCCCCCGACCGGCTGCTCGCCGTGCTCGCCGCGTTCGACCACGAGCACCCGGCGCTGTCCCTCACGGACATCAGCCGGCGGGCCGGGCTGACCCTCACCACCGCGCACCGCCTGGTGGGCGCGCTCACCGACTGGGGCGCCCTGGAGCGGGACGCGTCCGGCGTCTACCACGTGGGGCTCAGGCTGTGGGAGGTGGCGGCGCTCGCCCCGCGCGGGCTCGCGCTGCGGCAGATCGCGCTGCCGTACCTGGAGGACCTGTACGAGGCGACGCACGAGAACGTGCAGTTGGCGGTGCGGGACGGCAGGGAGGTCGTCTACATCGAGTGGATCTCCGGTCGCAGCGCCGTCGGCGTGCACATACGGGTCGGGGCGCGCTGGCCGCTGCACGCCACCGGGGTCGGCCTCGCGCTGCTGGCGCACTGCGGTCCGGAGGAGCAGGAGGAGTACTGCGCGGGGCCGCTCGCCTCGTTCACGCCGTACACCATCACCGAGCCGGTGCAGCTGCGCCGGGTGCTGGCCGAGGTGCGGCGCACCGGGGTCGCGGTGAGCAGCCGTCAGGTCACCGACGACGCCCTGTCGGTGGCCGCCCCGGTGCGCGGGCCGGGCGGGGCGGTGGTCGCCGCCGTGTCGGTGGTGGTGCCGCAAGCCGATGCGCAGGTACCGGTGCTGGCGCCTGCGGTGCGGCTTGCGGCACGTGGCATTTCGCGGGCCCTGGGGTGGCGGCCGGCGAAGGAGCCCTAGAGATCGCTCAGCAGTTGCCGGACATCGGTTTGCCGGCGAACCGGTCGGTGAGCCAGTTGACCGAGTCACCGATGGCCTGCGGGTCGCCGAGGAGATGGTCGCCGGCGTACGAGGTCCACTGCGTGGCGATCCCCGCGTCGCAGTAGGCGCGGCGCGTGGCCTGGCCGGTGTCGGCGGGGATCACCTCGTCGAGGAGGCCGCGGTACTGCAGGACCGGGAAGCCGATCTCGTAGCGGGCACCGGATCCGGACGGGCCCACGCCGACGCCGAGTTTGTTGGTGTCGGCGATCTCGCCCCAGGTCGTGCCGTCGGGGCCGTGCAGGGCGTAGAGCTGGGCGAGGGTGAGCTTGTCCTTGGTGTAGTTCTCGATGTGGACGCCGGTGAAGCGTGCGACGGTGCCGATCGCGCAGAGCGCTTCGGCGTCCTTGACCGCCTTGCGGCCCGTGTCGTTGAGCAGTCCGTCGAACGGCATGTCCGGGTGGGTGACCGACAGGCCGATCACCGCGTCCACCAGGAACCCGGCGAACGCCCCGCCGTCCAGCGAGTTCCCGACCTGCTTCAGGTCGCCCGGGATCCCGCCGGACGCCACACCGGCCACCTTCACCTCGGGGGCGTACGACTTGGCGAGCTGCGCGGCCCACAGACTGCCCGAGCCGCCCTCCGAGTAGCCCCAGATCCCGACCCGGGCGTCGGGGCTCATCCCGCTGCCGGGCAGCCGGGAGGCGGCTCGTACGACGTCGAGGACCGCGTGTCCGGCTTCGGCGCCGGAGACGTACGGGTGGACCTGGCCGTCCAGGTATCCGGCGCCGTCGGTCGCCGCGACGGCGAACCCGGCCTTGAGCAGCGCCGCGATGTTCGGCCCCTCGTAGGCGTCCTGGTACTCGCCGGCGAGCTGCTTGGAGAAGGCGCACTGCGGTCCGATGCCGAGCGTGCCGGGCACGAAGGCGACCAGAGGCCGCTCGCCCGGGCCGTTCCACGCCTCGCGCGGCACGATCACCGTGCCGGCGACGGCGTCCTTCCTGCCGTGGCCGTCGGTGGAGCCGTACTGCACCTTCCAGGCATGGAAGGGGGTGCCGCTTCCCACCATGGGCAGGGAGTCGACCGTACGGCAGGTGATGACCTCTCCGGGCGCGGCACTCGCGCTCACCGGTGGCCGGTAGATGGCGGCGTCGGGATCGGAACACGCCCCGCTGGTTGCGGCCGTCGCGGTCACGGCCGGAACGGCCAGCAGCCCGCCGAGCAGGGCCCCGGCCCCGATGAGTGCGGCTCTCCGGTTGCGCGGCTTCTTCGAATGGTTCTTCGTCACCTCAGAACGTCCCTTCTGCGTGGTGACCAGGAGCCGCGAGGTTACGGACCAGTAGGTAAGCGCTGATAGTTAAAGGTCGACAAAACGGAGGCGGTCCGCTGCGCTCCGCTGACAAACCAGGTCGGAGACGACCAACGCCCCCGGGATATCCCTCTCACCGGCGAGGCCCCGCCCAGGGACCCTCGCGATACTGGAACGGCCCTTGCCCCGAGGAGCCGCCCATGTCACCGCAGTCCTGGTTCACGCAGGCCGCCGCGCGTCTGCGGACGGCGAATCCGTACGCCGTCGACGCCGCCCTCGCCGCGCTCGTCCTGTTCGCCGTCTCGCTGCAGTGGCTCTTCCCCGACGAGGGGGACGACCGGCTCACCTGGCAGGGCTGGCTGCTGGGGGCCGCGACGGCGGTGCCGCTGGTGTGGCGGCGGCGGGCGCCGTTCGCGACCGCGTGGGTGGTGTCGGCGGCCACGCCCGCGATGGCCGTCTACCACGCGCCCCCGCCGGATGTGATGTACGGCGGACTGGTCGTCCTGTACACCATGGCCGCCCGGGCCCTGCCCTGGCAGCGGCGCTTGATGCTGGTGGGCTGGGCGATCGGGGTCACCGTGACGATGCAGCACAAGGAGCATGCCCGGCCCTTCGAGTACGCCTTCCATCTGCTCGGCATTGCCTGCGCCTACGCGCTCGGACGGCTGGCCCGTGTCCAGCGCGCCTACACCGCGGAGCTGGAGGACCGGGCCCGGCGGCTGGAACGGGAGCGCGCCGCCGACACGGCACGGGCCATCGCTCAGGAACGCGCCCGGATCGCCCGGGACATGCACGACATCCTCGCCCACGCGGTGAGTCTCATGGTCGTCCAGGCGGAGGCGGGGCCGGTCGTGGTGCGCAGTGATCCGGAGCGTGCGGAGGCCTCCTTCGACGCGATCGCGGCGGCCGGACGGGACGCGATGGCGCAGCTGCGCCGGATCCTCGGCGTCCTCAAGGAGGAGCAGGGCAACGGCACTTCACCACAGCCGGGCGTGGCGGCGCTCCCCCAGCTGCTGCGCCAGGTCGGCGAATCGGCGGGCCTGCGCGTGGAGTTGCACACCACGGGCAACCCGCACCCGCTGCCCGCGGACGCCGAGATCGCCGCCTACCGCGTGGTGCAGGAGGCCCTGACCAACACGGTGAAGCATGCGTACGCTGCCTGCGCGACCGTCGAACTCGACTGGACGGAGGACCTGTTGACCCTCACGGTGACCGACGACGGACGGGGCCCGGTGGCGCCCGGCGGCGGGCACGGGCTGATCGGCATCCGGGAGCGGGCCGCCGCCTGCGGGGGCAGCGCCGATGCCGGGCGCGGACCGGACGGCGGCTTCCAGGTCGTCGTACGCCTGCCTGCCGCCGCTGACCGTCAGGCGGCAGGCCCTCTCGCCGCCGGGCGGGCGGGACTCCGACGAGAGGGCCTGGGGTGAGCATCCGGGTGGTCGTCGCCGACGACCAGGAACTGGTCCGCAGCGGTTTCAGCATGATCCTGGAGGCGCAGCAGGACATCGAGGTGGTCGCCGAGGCGGGCGACGGCGCGCAGGCGGTCGCGGCGGTCCAGCGGCACACACCGGACGTGCTGCTCCTGGACATCCGGATGCCGGTCATGGACGGCCTGGAGGCGGCCCGCCGAGTGTGTGCGCAGTCCTGCTGCAAGGTCGTCATGCTGACCACGTTCGACCTGGACGAGTACGTGTACGAGGCGCTGTACGCGGGCGCCAGCGGCTTCCTCCTCAAGGACGTGCGCCGCGACGACCTGGTGCACGCCGTACGGGTGGTCGCGGCCGGCGACTCGCTTCTCGCGCCGACGGTGACCCGACGGCTGGTCGCGGACATCGTGCAGCGGCGCCGCGAGCAGACCGCCGCCGAGGTCACCCCGCAGCGTCTGGACGCCCTGACCGCCCGCGAGGTGGAGACGCTGCGGCTGCTGGCCCGCGGCCTGTCCAACGCCGAGATCGCCACGGCCTTCTTCGTGAGCGAGCACACCGTCAAGACCCATGTCAGCAACGTGCTGAGCAAGCTGGGGCTCAGGGACCGGGTGCAGGCGGTGATCTGCGCGTACGAGACGGGGCTGGTGACACCGGGGGCCTCCTAGTCCGCCCGGTCCGGCTCGTCGCCGAGTTCCTCGAAGAGGGTCAGCTGGAGGGCGCCCGGAGCTTCGAGCCGGGAGTTCAGTGAGTTCCACGGGGTGCGTGTCGGCTCGGCGAGAACCTCGGCCCCTGCTGCGGACAGTCGGGCCGTGGCGACGCCGGCGTCGTCGACCTGGAAGGCGACCCGGATGTGCCCGGCCACGCGGTGGCCCACCTCGACGTCGTCGATGAAGGCGGCGTGGTTCGGGTCGGTCAACTCCAGTGTGGCGCGGCCCGCTTCGAGGATGGTGACTCTGCCGTCGGGAGACGAGAAGGCGGCGCGCTCGGGCAGGCCGAGAACGTCCCGGTAGAAGCGCAGGGCCTCGTCGTAGTCGGGCGCAGTGACGACGAGACGGAGTTCGCGGACGGCGGGTTCACCGGACATACGGGCTCCTTCGAGATCGCGGTTGTTCTGCTCCCCCAACTCCGGTGCCCGGGCGCGGGATTCCCGCCGTCTCCCTCTCAGGAGTGAGCCGACCGTCTGCCTCCCTCGTACGACCGAGGCCCCGAAACCGCTCCCCCCGGCGATCCGCCACACCCTCCGTCACCACGAGCCTGAGGGCGATGAGAACCGACGACCCGCCTGGAGGAACCGTGCTTTCCACACTCGCCCGGGCAGCGACCCGCCGCCCGCTGACCGTCATCCTGTTGTGGGTGCTCTTCCTGCTGCTCGGCTTCGGGCTGGGGACGGGCGTCTTCGGGCGGCTCTCCGACAACGTGCCCGAGGTGCCGGGCACCGAGTCGGAGCAGGCCGCCCAGTACCTGGACCACGCCGACCCGACGGGCGAGTCGATCACCGCCGTCGTCGAGGGGACCGCCGTCTCCGACCCCGGGCTGCGCGAGCAGGTCGAGCGGGCCGTGGCCGACGTACGAGACATCGCCGGTGTCGCCGCGGTGCCGGACCCGTACCGGACCCGCGGCCTCACCGCCGCCGACGGACAGGCCCTGATCGTCCCCGTCACCTTCAAGGGCGGTCTCGACGACGACGCCGAGGAGAAAGCGGTGGACGCGGCGACCGACCGCATCAAGCAGATCGACGCACCCGAAGTCCACGTCAGCGGCGGCCCGTTGCTGGGCAAACAGCTGGGTGAACGGGCCCAGCAGGACGTGAAGAACGCCGAGTTGATCTCACTGCCCGTCGTGCTCGCCCTGCTGCTCGTGGTGTTCGGCGGACTGCGCGCGGCCGGACTGCCACTGGTGATCGCGGTGAGCGGGATCGCGGGCGCCTTCCTGGCCCTGTTCGGGTTCAGCCAGGTCACCGACGTCTCGGTGTACGCGATCCAGGTGACGACCATGCTGGGCCTCGGACTCGCCGTGGACTACGCCCTGTTGATGCTGGTCCGCTTCCGCGAGGAGCGCCGGCACACCGAGGACGTCGTGGAGGCGGTGCACCGGACGGTCGCCGCGGCCGGGCGGACGGTGTTGTTCTCCGGGCTCACGGTGGCCGTCAGCCTGACCGGTCTGCTGGTCTTCCCCAGCGTCTTCCTGCGCAGCATGGGCCTGGCGGTGGCCGCCGTGGTCGTCATCGACATGCTGGCCGCGCTGACACTGCTGCCGGCGCTGCTGGCCAGGTTCGGCGCGAAGATCGCCCCGGCGAAGGCCGTGCCGGAGGGCGAGGAGGGCCGCTTCTTCGCCCGTGTGGCCCGCTTCTCGGCCCGCCGCCGCGTCGCCGTCCTGGCCACGGTGGTCCCGGCCCTGCTCGTCCTGGCCTTGCCCGTCACCGGCATGAGGATCGAGATCGGCGACGCGACACAGCTGCCCTCGAGCACCGAGGCACGGCAGTTGTACGACACCGTCGACGCGCACTTCCCGGCGGGTACGGGGGTCTCGCCGGTCACCGTCGTCCTCAAGCCGGGGACCGACTCCGCGACCGCTGACCGGATCCGCGCCCTGTCTCCGACGGCACAGTCCCGCGAACTGCCCGACGGCGGGGCGGTCGTACAACTCCAGCCGTCGGGCCGGGTGGACGGCAAGGAGGCCACCGACCTGGTCAGGCGAGTACGGGAGCTGCGCGGCACCGAACCGGTCCAGGTCACCGGCTCCGCCGCCCGTCTGGTCGACTTCCGCGCGATGCTCTCCGACCGGGCGCCCTGGGCCGCCCTGACGGTGCTGGCCGGCATCTTCGTCCTGCTGTTCGCGTTCACGGGCTCGGTGCTGATCCCGCTGCGCACGATCCTGACCACGCTGCTCAGCCTGGGCGCGGCGCTCGGCGCGGTGGTGTGGGTCTTCCAGGACGGCCACCTGGCCGGCGCGCTGGGCGCCGAGGGCCTGGGCGCGCTGAGCCTGACCGCGCCGCCCCTGATCGTCGCGATCGCCTTCGGACTGGCCATGGACTACGAGCTGTTCATCCTGGCCCGGATGCGGGAGGCTCGGCACCTGACCGGCGACGACCAGGAGGCCGTGGTGACCGGCCTGCGCCGCTCCGGCCGCGTGGTGACGTGCGCCGCCCTGCTCCTGGCCGTCGTCTTCGGCGCCTTCATGACGGGCGGCTTCTCCCCCATCCTCCAGATCGGCCTCGGCCTCACCCTCGCGGTCCTGGTCGACGCGACGGTCGTACGCATGCTGCTGGTACCGGCCACGATGACGCTGCTGGGGCGGTGGGCGTGGTGGGCGCCGGGGCCGCTGCGGCGGGTGCACGACCGGTTCGGCTTGCGCGAAGAGCCAACGGAGCAGCCGGAGTTGGTGAGCCACTGACCCGGGTCGGCTGTCCCGCGCCCCTTTTTGGGGGCGCGGGGCTGTATCAATATGCGGCTGCGCCGCGTGGGCGCGACCAGCCACGGCTCCGCCGCAGACGCTCAACGACCCCTCGTGGCACACCCCTCGGCGTCTCACGCAGGCAAACCCGCCCGCATCCGCCGATCCCGCGGCGCCTCCTTCCGCTCCAACCGCGCATCCAACAGCCGACGCGCAGCGTCACACCGCCCCGCCGACACCAGCGCGTACAGCAACGTCTCCTCGACGACCTCCCGTTGAGCGGCACTGCCGCCAACGCGCCGCAGCACCGGCAACACCGCGTCAAGCCCCCGGACGGCGTCCTGGAACCGCTCCTCCACCACCGCGGCGAACGCCTCGCACAGGGGCACGATCACCTCCCGCTGCACCTCGTCGGCGCCGGCGGCATGGTCGCGCAACCGCTGCAGCGCCGCCAGATCCCCCGCAGCGGCGAGAGCCACGGCCGCATGCAGGGCTGTGAAGGCGGTGGCCGGACGTTCCAGGACGTCCAGGGCGACCGTGCCCAGGACGTCCCCCGCGGGCAGCTCACCCCGCCAGCTGTCGCTCAGCCGGGCCCGCCACAGCAGCGACCCCGAGTCGACGAGTGCCCGCACCCCGGTCACCACCCGCCCCGGTGCGAGCTGCGCGAACCAGCGCCTGCGCACCGCCGCCGGGTCGTCGAGGGCGAGTTCGTGCAGGGCGATGTGCCAGGAGAAGTGGGCCCGGTGGACGGCGCCCCGGCCCTGCCCGGACACCCAGCCGTCCAGCCAGTCGCGGCCCGCCTCGTGCACGCCGGACTCGTAGTGGACATGCGCCAGGGCGTGCACGGCGTGTCCGGAGGCCGGCTCCACGGCCAGAGCGCGGTGGGCGAGCTCACCGGCCTCGTGCAGCCGCCCCTGCTCCTGCCGGAGGAAGGCGAGCAGGGAGGTGTGGAACCAGTGGCCGTCGTAGGCGGGAGACGTCCGCTCGACCAGCCGCAGCGCCTGGTCGTCGTCGAGGTCGGTGACACCGGAGAAGGCGATGGTGGGCACGGCAGTGGCCAGCGCGAGCGCGTCGGCGGGGTACGCGTCGAGGTGGCGTACGAGGGCGGTGTCGCCGTCGTCGCCGTGCACCCGGCGCGTGACCACCTCCACGAAGGACCGCTCCCGCTCGTCGGCGTGTTCGCGCGCGGAGCGCTGCGCGTCGGCGAGTGCCCGCGGTACGTCGACGGCTGCGCCGCACTCGTGGCCGAGCAGGGCGAGGGCCGCGTGGCCGAGGGCGAACCCGGGGTCGAGGGCGACGGCCCGGGCGAAGGCGTCCTCGGCGCCGGCGCGGACCTTGAGGACCCGGTTGAGGCCGCTGCGGTAGGCGGCGGCCGCCTCGGCGTGGGTGGACAGGGCGAGTCCGTGTCCGTCGACGGGACGGCGGGAGGCGCGGGGCCTGCCCGTCCTGCCCGTCAGCGGGGCGAGCAGCTGCGCTGCCAGGGCTGCCGCCTGGACGCGGATCTCGGGGATCGCGGTCGTCTCCCACAGTTCGCCGCGGCGCGGGGCGCCCAGCGTGAACAGCGGGCGGTCCGCGCGGCCTTCGGAGTCCAGCAGCCGCCCGTCGCGGGTGGCCACGCCCATGCCGAGCGGGCCGGGGACGGCGGCCCCGGATGCGAACAGGGAGCGCCACAGGGGGTCGTCGAACCGCCGTCCCGGCCCGGTGCAGTCGATCACCCAACCGACGTGCAGCGTACGGCCGTTGGAGAGGGTGACCAGCAGTGAGCCGTCGTGCTCGGCCGCGTCCGTCACCGCGCCGGTGTGGACGGTGAGGCGTCGGGCCGTACGGGCCCGGGCGACGGACTCGGCGGTGGCGGGGGCCATGCGGTGGCGGTGGGTGTTCCACAGGGCGCCCTCGCGGGCGAGGAACTCGGCCCGGTCCTCGGGGGTGAGGCTCTGCCAGAGGCGGGCGGTGTGCGGGCGCAGGCTGTCGAGGGCCGGGCGCCAGTCCCCGTGGGTGCGCACGGAGCGGCTGATGTGACGGTAGACGGCCCTGCGCAGGCGGCCCAGCGAGGTGTCGTCGAGACCCTCGGGGGCGCCCATCGGGCCGGCCGGGGTGAGGGCGTGCGGCTGCGGCAGCAGGCCGCTGCGGGAGAGGGCGTGGACCGTGCGGCCCGGGCGGTCGAGGGTGAGGGAGAGGTCGACGGCCGTCAGGCCGGTGCCGACGAGGAGGACGTCGGCGGTGTCGGAGAGCGGTCCGTCCAGGGCGCCCGTCGCCCAGGGCACGGCGACGAAACGGGCCGAGGCGCGCAGGGCGGGCGGGGCCCAGGTCGCGGAGGGGGCGGCGGGGCCGGTGGCTAGGACCGCGCTGTCCACGGCGAGATGTCCCCCGTCGGCGAGGCGGAGCGCCGGCCCGCCCCCGGGGGTGTCGGTACAGCGCTCGGCGCGGGTGCGCAGCCGTCGCACCGTCACCGTGCCCTGCGCCCGGACGATGGCCTGCGCGAGGGTGTCGGCGAGATAGGCGCCGTAGCGGTAGCGGGTGGCGAAGTCGGCCGCGGTGACGGACGGTTCGCCGTGCCGGCACAGCCAGCGGGTGAAGTGGCCGGGGTCGTCGGGATAGCAACTCATGCCGCCCGCGGGCACGTTGAGGCGGTGGCGCGGGTCGCGGGTGGCGTACGCGGTGCCGCGGCCCGCCTCCGGGGCCGGGTCGAGAAGGACGAGGCCGAGCGGTGTCCGGCGGCGCGTCGCCGTCTCGCAGAGCTGGACGGCGGTCAGCGTGCCCGCCGCGCCCGCTCCGACGACGGCCACGGTGTGCGGCTCGCGGACTTCGGTCACGTATACCTCCGGCGGTGGTCGGTCGCTCAGAGCCCCGGTCGGGCCGCTCATACTCTGTTCACAATCCCAAGGGCTGAGACAACCGTGGTTTCAGGCCTTCTCAGGGCGACTCCTCACCCGAATCTCAGGAATCGGCCCGGAAATTCAAAGGATCAACAAATCTGCGCGGCCCAGGATGCACCCGGTAAAGGTGGACATCCCAGAAAGGCCTGCCGTGGGCGCCTCGCACATATCGACCCCGTCGGAGCAGCCGTCGCAGAGGTGGTCCCGGCGCGGACTGCTCACCGTGCTCGGCATGGCACCGGCCGGCGCGCTGACCGGATGCAGCGGCTCCTCGGCGGGCGCCTCGGGCGGGACGCCGAAGGCCGCCGCGTCCGCGCAGGCCGCCGCGAAGAAACCCACCGTCTCGGTCACACCCGCCGACGGCACCGAGAAGGCCGGATTCACCCACCCCGTCGAGGTGACCGTGACCGACGGCACCCTCGCCTCGGTGAAGGTCGCCGGCAACGACGGCTCCACCCTGGCCGGTTCGCTCAACGAGGCGAAGACCCGGTGGACTTCGGCGAGGAACCCGTACTCCGGGACGAAGTACACGGTGACGGCCACCCCCGAGGGCGCCGCGGCACAGACCACGACCTTCACCACCCGCTCACCCGGCGAGACCTTCGTCGGCTACTTCACGCCCGAGGCGGGCTCCACCTCCGGCGTCGGCATGCCCGTGTCGATCAACTTCACCCACGCGGTGAAGAACCGGGCCGCAGTCCAGACGGCCATCACCATCACCGCGGAGCCGGCCGTCGAGGTGGTCGGCCACTGGTTCGGCGACACCCGGCTCGACTTCCGCCCGGAGACCTACTGGGCGCCCGGCACGAAGATCACCCTGAGTCTGCGGCTGAAGGACGTCGAGGGCTCGGCCGGCGTCTACGGCGTGCAGAACAAGGACGTCACCTTCCACATCGGCCGGGCCCAGATCAGCACCGTCGACCTCGCTACCGAGGAGATGGTGGTCAACAGGGACGGCGAGACCGTCGCCACCTATCCGGTCAGCGGCGGCAACGCCCAGCACACCACCTGGTCCGGGATCATGGTGATCAGCGAGCGGTTCAAGCAGACCCGCATGGAGTCCTCCACGGTCGGGCTCGGCGACGAGTACGACATCCCCGACGTGCCGCACGCCCAGCGCCTGACCACGTCCGGCACGTTCGTGCACGGCAACTACTGGGCGTCCGCCTCGGTGTTCGGCCACCAGAACACCAGCCATGGCTGCGTGGGCCTGCACGATGCGAAGGGTGCGAACGACAGCTCCCTGGCGGGCTACAGGTTCTACGAGTCCTCGATGCTCGGCGACGTGGTGATCGTCAAGAACTCCGGCGAGAAGACCGTCGACCCGGCCAACGGGCTCAACGGCTGGAACCTCTCGTGGTCGCAGCGGGAGGCGGGGAGCGCGCTTTAACACCTTTGCACCGTTCAGGGGGTGAACTTCCCCGGCCGGAAAGGACTTCCCTTGCTTTAAGTCTTGACGGCCCTGGTGGCGGAGAGCACATTGGGCCCACTCTGAGAGCGCTCTCACAGCACCCGCAGCCCACCACTCCGCAACCGGGAGGCACCCCCGTGAGTGCAACCTCCGGCATACCCAGACGGCGACGCGCGCTCCTCGCCGTACTCAGCACGCTCGGCCTGGCGGCCGCGCTCGCCACGGCCGCCACCCAGTCCGCCGACGCCTCGGCACCCGCGCCCCCGTCGGGCTGGACACAGCTCTTCCTCGACGACTTCAACGGCTCGGCCGGAACCGGCGTCAACACCTCCGACTGGCAGTACGACACCGGGACTTCGTACCCCGGCGGCGCCGCCAACTGGGGCACCGGCGAGGTCGAGACGATGACGAACAGCACCAGCAACGTCTCACTCGACGGCAGCGGCAACCTGAGGATCACCCCGGTCCGCGACTCGTCCGGCAACTGGACCTCGGGCCGTATCGAGACCAACCGCACCGACTTCCAGCCCCCGGCCGGCGGCAAACTGCGCGTCGAGGCCCGCCTCCAGATGCCCAACGTCACCGGCGACGCGGGTGCGGGCTACTGGCCGGCGTTCTGGATGCTGGGCGCCCCCTATCGCGGCAACTACCAGAACTGGCCGAGCGTCGGCGAGCTGGACATCATGGAGAACGTCCAGGGCATCAACAAGGTCTGGGCGACGATGCACTGCGGCACCAACCCGGGCGGCCCCTGCAACGAGACGACGGGCCTCGGCAATTCGATCGCGTGCCCGAACACCACCTGCCAGTCGGGCTTCCACACCTACACCATGGAGTGGGACCGCTCGGTCAGCCCCGAGGCGATCCGCTTCTACGTCGACGGCGTCAACTACCAGACCGTCACGGCCAGTCAGATGGACGCCACGACCTGGGCCAACGCCACCAACCACGGTTTCTTCGTCATCCTGAACGTAGCGATGGGCGGCGCCTTCCCGGCCGCTTTCGGCGGCGGCCCGACCAGCGCCACCCAGTCCGGCCACCCGATGCTCGTGGACTACGTCCAGGTCCTGTCGAGCGGCACAGGCACCACCACACCCCCGCCCTCCGGCAACCGTGACGCCTACAGCCCCATCCAGGCGGAGTCGTACGACAGCCAGTCCGGCACCGTCACGGAGAGCACCTCCGACACCGGCGGCGGCCAGGACATCGGCTCCCTGGCCAACGGCGACTGGGCCCTCTACAAGGGCGTCAACTTCGGTTCCACGGCGGCCACGCAGTTCTACGCACGCGTGGCGAGCGGCGCCGGGTCCGGGGTGAGCGGCCTGGTCGAGGTGCGCCTGGACAGTCGTACCGCCACACCGATCGGCAGCTTCGCCCTCGCCAACACGGGCGGCTGGCAGTCCTGGAAGACGGTCCCGGCCAACATCAGCGCGGTGACCGGCACCCACGACGTCTATCTGACCTTCACCAGCGGTCAGCCGGCGGACTTCGTGAACGTGAACTGGTTCGACTTCGGTCACTGAGCGGGCGGGCGGCGGCGCGGGGCGGCTTGACCTTCACGTACGGGTCAACCCCTAGCGTCGCCGCCATGACCACTTCCGCTGTCAACTCCCGTACCGGCCTGGAGGTTCGACTCGCCTCCCGGCCCGACGGTCTGCCCACCCCCGACGACTTCGAGATCGCCGAGGTCCCGGTGCCCGATCCGGCCCCCGGCCAGGTGCTGGTCCGCAATCTCTACCTGTCCCTCGACCCCGGCATGCTGACACTGATGTCGGCCGAACCCGCCGTGCCTCGGCCCCGCTACGAGATCGGCGAGGTGCTCTACGGGGACGCCGTCGGCGAGGTGATCGCCTCGGCCGAGCCCTCCCTGACGGAGGGCGACCTGGTGGTGCACCGGCTGGGCTGGCGGGAGTACGCCGTGGCCGGCGCAGAGGTCTTCCGTCGCGTCGACCGGACCGCCTACCCGACCCCTTCCCTCCATCTCGGCTTCGGCCTGGTCGCCTACGTCGGACTCGTCCACGTCGCCCTGCTGCGGCCCGGCGACACGGTGTTCGTCTCCAGCGCGGCGGGCGCGATCGGCTCTCTCGCCGGTCAGATCGCCCGGCTCAAGGGGGCGGCGCGGGTGATCGGCAGCGCGGGGTCACCGGAGAAGGTCCGGCACCTCACCGACAGGCTCGGCTTCGACGCGGCCTTCGACCGCCGCGACGGCCCCGCCCTGGACCGGCTGCGCGAGGCCGCCCCCGACGGCATCGACGTCTACTTCGACAACGTGGGCGGCGAGCAACTGCGGGCCGCCCTCGAGGTGATGAACCCCCATGGCCGCATCGCCGTCTGCGGGGCGCTCGCCCGCCAGAGCTCAGGCCGCCCCGACCGGGGCCCCGGCGACCTGCTGACCGTGGCCGCCAAACGGCTGACCATCCGCGGCTTCACCGTCGTCGACCACCTGGACAAGGCGGCCGAGTTCGGGCGGCAGTTCCGCGACTGGCTGCGGAAGGGGGAGATCGTCTACGACGAGACGGTGATCGACGGGCTGCCGAACGCGCCCCGTGCCCTGACCGACCTCGTCCGCGGCGCATACACGGGGAAGACCGTGGTACGGCTGGGGAGTTGACCCCGTAGACCACCAGGAGAGGTGAACCCGGACGTGAGCGAGATGCTGATCGGTGACCTGGCCGCGCGGACCGGCACGACGACCCGCGCCCTGCGCTACTACGAGGAGCAGGGCCTGCTGGAGTCCGGTCGGAGCGCGGGCGGTTACCGCGTCTACGGGCCCGGAGCGGAGACGCGGGTCCGCAACATCCGTGACCTGCTCGCCTCCGGGTTCACGGTGGACAACGTCAAGTCCTTCGTGCGCTTCCTGGACAGCGATCTGCCGGAGGTGTTCGCCTACTCCGACTCCCGCGCCGGGAACTACGAGGTCGGGGCCCGGCGGGTGGCCGAGCTGACGGAGCGGATCGAGGCGCTGACCAGGATGCGGGACACCCTGGTGCGGCGCATGCCGTGGCTGGGCGCCCCGGCCGCGTCCTGAGTCACCGCAGCTCCGCACGGAACGCCGCCGGTGTCAGCTCCGTGTGCTGCTGGAAGAACTTGGAGAAGTTCGCCGCGTCGGGGAAGCCGACCGCCGCGCCCACCCGGCCGATCGGCAGGTCTGTGTGGGCCAGCAGGCGTTTCGCCTCCAGGACGACCCGCTTGTCGATGAAGCCCTTCGGTGTCTGACCGGTCGCCGCGCGGACCGCGCGGACGAGGGTGCGCCGGGAGTAACCGAGGGCGTCGGCGTAGGCGCTGACGCTGTGGTTGGTGGCGAAGTCCCTCTCGACGGCGTCACGGAACAGGGTGAAGGTCGTGTCCGACTGGCGGCGGACCGCCTCGGCGGAGCTGGCCGCCAGATGCGCGAGTCGGAGCAGGAACGCCGTCAGCGAGTGACGCAGCACCGCGGTGTGCAGGCTCAGTGGCAGGGTCGTGTTGTCCTCGTACTCGCGTTGCAGTTGGGCGAGGGCGGCCCTGAGGGCGGTGAGCTGGGCTTCGTCGGGGTGGAGCAGGGGCGGCAGGTCGTAGCGGTAGAGGCCGGTGGCCTCGACCGTGGCGCGCGGCAGAAACCCGGGTTGCATGGTGAGCACGGTTCCGCGGTACCCGCTCGTGCGCGAGAAGCGGTGGACCTGGCCGGGACGGATCCACAGCAGTTCGCCAGGCGCCGCCTCGTACTCGGCGAAGTCGATCATGTGGCGGACCGGAGCGCCGTCGAAGAGCATCACGACATGGAAGTCGATGCGGTGGACACGCTCCAGCGGGGCCTCGGCGTGCCAGGTGTGGCCGGTCCCCATCGGGCCGACCTGCATACCGACTCCGCCCACACTCAGCTCGACCGGGAAAGGGAACGTTCTGATGCCGTCCACCCCAGCGTCACCGTCTCCACCTTGGATGGTTCTGCCCGCCATGTCCTACTCGCGCCGCCTCGGTCGTGCCGTCGGTGTCCCACTTTCACCACAGGCTGACACACAGCGACCTTCCCCCGTAAAAGTCAGACTTTTAAGTTTGAAGGCATCCGAGCAGTTCAGTCGCTTCGATCGAGGACTTCTTGAAGATGAGTACGCAGACTCCGGACAGCTTCGAATGGACCGAACTCGACCGGCGTGCCGTCGACACCGCGCGTCTGCTCGCGGCCGACGCCGTGCAGAAGGTCGGCAACGGCCACCCGGGCACGGCGATGAGCCTGGCCCCGGCCGCGTACACGATCTTTCAGAAGGTGATGCGTCACGATCCCGCGGACCCCGAGTGGACCGGCCGGGATCGCTTCGTTCTCTCTCCCGGCCACACCTCGCTGACCCTCTACACCCAGCTGTTCCTTGCCGGGTACGAGGTCGAGCTCGATGACCTGAAGGCGTTCCGGACGCACGGTTCCAAGACGCCCGGTCACCCCGAGTACGGGCACACCGCCGGCGTCGAGACCACCACCGGGCCGCTCGGCCAGGGCGTCGCCAACGCCGTCGGCATGGCGATGGCCGCCCGCTACGAGCGCGGCCTGTTCGACCCGGAGGCCCCCGAGGGCACCTCCCCCTTCGACCACACCATCTGGGCGATCGTCTCCGACGGCGACCTGGAGGAGGGTGTCTCCGCCGAGGCCTCCTCGCTGGCCGGCCACCAGAAGCTCGGCAACCTGGTCTTCCTCTACGACGACAACCACATCTCCATCGAGGGCGACACCGCGACGGCGTTCTCCGAGGACGTCCTGAAGCGCTACGAGGCCTACGGCTGGCATGTGCAGCGCGTCGAGCCCTCGCTCGGTGGCGACATCGACGTACCGGCCCTCTACGCGGCCCTGAAGGCCGCGCAGGCCGAGACCGAGCGGCCGTCCATCATCGCGATGCGCACGATCATCGCCTGGCCCGCCCCGAACGCACAGAACACCGAGGCCTCCCACGGCTCCGCGCTCGGCGCCGAGGAGATCGCCGCCACCAAGCGCATCCTCGGCTTCGACCCGGAGCAGTCCTTCCAGGTCGACGCCGATGTGCTGGCCCACGCCCGTGAGGCCCTGGACCGCGGCGCCGAGGCGCACGCGGCCTGGGACAAGCAGATCGACAAGTGGCGCGGCGCCAACCCCGAGCGCGCCGAGTTGTTCGACCGGATCGTCGCCGGCCAGCTGCCCGAGGGCTGGGAGGACGCGCTGCCGGTCTTCGAGGAGGGCAAGGCGGTCGCCACCCGCGCCGCCTCCGGCAAGGTGCTGCAGGCGCTCGGCGCGATCCTCCCCGAGCTGTGGGGCGGCTCCGCCGACCTCGCCGGCTCGAACAACACCACCATCGACAAGACGTCGTCCTTCCTGCCGAAGGGCAACCCGCTCCCGGAGGCCGACCCGTACGGCCGTACCGTCCACTTCGGCATCCGCGAGTTCTCGATGGCCGCCGAGATGAACGGCATCGCGCTGCACGGCAACACCCGCATCTACGGCGGCACCTTCCTGGTGTTCTCCGACTACATGCGCAACGCGGTGCGGATGTCGGCGCTCATGCAGCTCCCGGTGACGTACGTCTGGACGCACGACTCCATCGGCCTCGGCGAGGACGGGCCGACCCACCAGCCGGTCGAGCACCTCGCCTCCCTGCGCGCCATCCCGGGCCTCAACGTCGTCCGCCCGGCCGACGCCAACGAGACGGCGATCGCCTGGGGCGAGATCCTCAAGCGGCACGCCACCGACCCGGCCCCGCACGGCCTCGCGCTGACCCGCCAGGGTGTGCCGACCTACGCGCCCAACCCCGATGCGGCGAAGGGCGGTTACGTCCTGAAGGAGTCCTCGACCGGGACCCCGGACGTCGTCCTGATCGCCACCGGCTCCGAGGTGCAGCTCGCCGTCGCCGCGCGCGAGCAGCTGGAGGCCGAAGGGATCGGCACCCGGGTGGTGTCGATGCCGTCCGTGGAGTGGTTCGAGGAGCAGCCACGGGAGTACCGCGAGCGCGTCCTTCCGCCGGCCGTGCGGGCCCGTGTCGCCGTGGAGGCCGGGATCGGTCTGACGTGGTACCGCTACACAGGTGACGCAGGACGCATCGTCTCCCTGGAGCACTTCGGCGCCTCCGCCGACGCCAAGACCCTGTTCGCCGAGTTCGGCTTCACCCCCGAGAACGTCGCCGCCGCTGCCAGGGAATCCCTGGCCGCCGCCCGCGGTTGATCCGATCGCCAGAAAGAAGATGATCAAAGTGACCGAAGCAACCGCGACCGCGGGAGCACTCAAGCGCCTGTCCGACGAGGGCGTCTCCATCTGGCTGGACGACCTCTCCCGCAAGCGGATCGAGTCCGGCAACCTCGCCGACCTCGTCGAGAACAGCAATGTGGTGGGTGTGACCACCAACCCCTCCATCTTCCAGGCCGCCATCGGCTCCGGAGAGGGCTACGAGGAGCAGCTCGCCGACCTCGCCGTCCGCGGTGTCACGGTCGAAGAGGCCGTACGGATGATGACCACCGCCGACGTCCGCGCCGCCGCCGACATCCTGCGGCCCGTGTACGACGCCACCGGCGGCCGCGACGGCCGGGTCTCCATCGAGGTCGACCCGCGCCTGGCCCACAACACGGGGGCGACGATCGCCGAGGCCAAGCAGCTCGCCTGGCTGGTCGACCGTCCCAACGTCATGATCAAGATTCCGGCGACCAAGGCGGGCCTGCCGGCCATCACCGAGGTCATCGGCCTGGGCATCAGCGTCAACGTCACGCTGATCTTCTCCCTGGAGCGCTACCGCGAGGTCATGGACGCCTACCTCGCCGGCCTGGAGAAGGCACAGACGAAGGGCCTCGACCTCGCCGCCATCCACTCCGTCGCCTCCTTCTTCGTCTCCCGCGTCGACTCCGAGATCGACAAGCGACTGGACGGCCTCAGCTCCCCCGAGGCCTCCGTCCTCAAGGGCAAGGCGGCGCTTGCGAACGCCCGTCTGGCCTACGAGGCCTACGAGGAGGTCTTCGGCGGTGAGCGCTGGACCGCCCTCGCCGGCGCCAGGGCCAACAAGCAGCGCCCCCTGTGGGCCTCGACCGGTGTGAAGGATCCCGCGTACAAGGACACCCTGTACGTGGACGAACTGGTCGCGCCCGGCACCGTCAACACCATGCCGGAGGCCACCCTCAACGCCACCGCCGACCACGGCGAGATCACCGGCGACACGGTGACCGGCGGCTATGCGCAGGCCCGCGCCGACCTGGCCGCCGTGGAGGCCCTCGGGATCTCCTACGACGAGGTCGTGCAGAAGCTGGAGGACGAGGGCGTCGCCAAGTTCGAGACGGCCTGGCAGGACCTGCTGGACGCCGTCACGAAGTCCCTCGACAGCAAGGGAGTTGAGACGGAATGACCGAGCACGCCACGGTCGGGTCGGCGCTCGACTGGACCAACCCCCTGCGCGACGAGCGCGACCGCCGGCTCCCGCGGATCGCGGGCCCGTCCGGGCTCGTCATCTTCGGCGTCACCGGCGACCTGTCCCGCAAGAAGCTGATGCCGGCCGTCTACGACCTCGCCAACCGCGGCCTGCTGCCGCCGGGCTTCTCCCTCGTCGGGTTCGCCCGCCGGGACTGGGAGGACCAGGACTTCGCGCAGGTCGTGCATGACGCGGTCCGCGAGCACGCGCGCACCGAGTTCCGTGAGGAGGTCTGGCAGCAGCTCGCCGAGGGCATGCGGTTCATCCCCGGCGACTTCGACGACGACACGGCGTTCAAGCAGCTGAAGTCGGCCGTCGACGAGCTGGACGCCTCCCGCGGCACCGGAGGCAACTTCGCCTTCTACCTCTCCGTACCGCCGAAGTTCTTCCCCAAGGTCGTCCAGCAGCTCAAGAAGCACGGCCTGGCGAACGGGCGCAAGGGCTCCTGGCGGCGCGCGGTGATCGAGAAGCCGTTCGGGCGCGACCTGGCGAGCGCCCGCGAGCTGAACGCGATCGTGCACGACGTGTTCGAGCCGGACCAGGTGTTCCGGATCGACCACTACCTGGGCAAGGAGACCGTCCAGAACATCCTGGCGCTGCGCTTCGCCAACCAGATGTACGAGCCGATCTGGAACCGGTCGTACGTCGACCACATCCAGATCACCATGGCCGAGGACATCGGCATCGGCGGCCGCGCCGGCTACTACGACGGCATCGGCGCCGCCCGTGACGTCATCCAGAACCACCTGCTGCAGCTGATGGCGCTCACCGCCATGGAGGAGCCGATCGCGTTCGACGCGGAGTCGCTGCTCACCGAGAAGCTGAAGGTCCTCAAGTCCGTGCGGCTGCCGGAGAACCTGGGCGAGCACACGGTCCTCGCCCAGTACGCCGAGGGCTGGCAGGGCGGCGAGAAGGTCCTCGGCTATCTGCAGGAGGACGGCATCGACCCGAACTCCAAGACCGACACCTACGCCGCCATCAAGCTGGAGGTGGACAACCGCCGCTGGGCGGGCATCCCCTTCTACCTGCGCACCGGCAAGCGCCTGGGCCGCCGCGTCACCGAGATCGCGGTGGTCTTCAAGCGGGCGCCGCACTCCCCCTTCGACTCCACCGCCACCGAGGAGCTCGGACAGAACGCCGTCGTCATCCGGGTCCAGCCCGACGAGGGGATGACGGTCCGGTTCGGCTCCAAGGTGCCGGGCACCTCCATGGAGATCCGGGACGTGTCGATGGACTTCGCCTACGGCGAGTCCTTCACGGAGTCCAGCCCGGAGGCGTACGAGCGGCTCATCCTGGACGTACTGCTCGGCGACGCCAACCTGTTCCCCCGTCACCAGGAAGTGGAAGAGTCCTGGAAGATCCTCGACCCGATCGAGGAGTACTGGGCGCGGCACGGCAAGCCCGCGCAGTACGCCTCGGGCAGCTGGGGACCCGAGGAAGCCGACGAGATGCTCGCACGAGACGGACGGAGCTGGCGCAGGCCATGAAGATCGACCTGACCGACACCACGGCAAGCAAGATCAACAAGGCGCTGGTGCAGGGCCGCCGCGCCATCGGCACCCCCGCCGTGGGCATGGTCCTGACGATGGTCATCGTCACGGACGAGGAGAACGCCTACGACGCGATCAAGGCGGCCGAGGAGGCCTCGCACGAGCACCCCTCGCGCACCCTGGTCGTCATCAAGCGGCACGCCCGCACCCCGCGCGACCGCATGGCCTCCAAGCTGGACGCCGAGGTCCGGGTGGGCGCCGACGCCGGCACCGGCGAGACGGTCGTACTGCGCACCTACGGCGAGGTGTCCGACCACGCCGACTCGGTCGTCCTGCCGCTGCTGCTGCCGGACGCGCCGGTCGTCGTGTGGTGGCCGGTGGACGCGCCCGCGGTGCCCGCCAAGGACCCGCTCGGCGCCCTCGCGCAGCGCAGGATCACCGACCTGTACGCCGTCGAGAACCCGTCCGAGACCCTGGAGCAGCGGGCACGCTCCTACGCGCCCGGCGACACCGACCTCGCCTGGACCCGGCTGACGCCGTGGCGCTCGATGCTGGCGGCGGCCCTCGACCAGGCCCGCACCCGGATCGTGTCGGGGGCGGTGGAGGCCGAGGCCGACAACCCGGCGGCCGAGCTGCTGGCGCGCTGGCTGGAGGCACGGCTGAACGTGAAGATCGACCGTGTGGTCACCGCGGGCCCGGTCGTCACGGCCGTGCGCCTGGGGACCGCGGACGGCGAGATCGTCATCGACCGCCCCGAGGGCCCGCTGGCCACGCTCACCCTGCCCGGCCAGCCCTCGCGCACCCTGGCGCTGAAGGTCCGCACCACCTCCGAACTCATCGCCGAGGAACTCCGCCGCCTCGACGCCGACGAGATGTACGCCGTCGCCCTGCGGGGCGAGGCCGGCAAGGAGAAGCTCTCCCATGTCTGACTCCCCCAAGCTCACCCGGCGTCCCGAGTGGACCGCCCTGGAGGACCACCGCGCCCAGGGCCAGCCGGTGCTGCGTGAGCTGTTCGCAAGCGACCCCGGCCGCGCCGAGCGGTACGTCGTGCGCGTCGGCGACCTGCGCATCGACTACTCCAAGCACCTCGTCAACGACGAGACCCTCGCGCTGCTGCAGGAACTGGCCGTCGCCACCGACGTGTTCGGGCTGCGGGACGCCATGTTCCGCGGCGAGAAGATCAACGTCACCGAGGACCGGGCCGTGCTGCACACCGCGCTGCGCGCCCCGCGGGACGCGGTGATCGAGGTCGACGGCGAGAACGTGGTCCCGCAGGTGCACGCCGTCCTGGACAGGATGAGCGACTTCGCCGAGCGGGTCCGCTCCGGCGCCTGGAGCGGCCACACCGGCAGGCGGATCAGGAACGTCGTCAACATCGGCATCGGCGGCTCCGACCTGGGCCCCGCGATGGCGTACGAGGCGCTGCGCACCTTCACGGCCCGCGAGCTGACCTTCCGCTTCGTCTCCAACGTGGACGGCGCCGACCTGCACGAGGCGGTTCGGGACCTGGACCCGGCGGAGACCCTGTTCATCGTCGCCTCCAAGACCTTCACCACGATCGAGACCATCACCAACGCCACCTCGGCCCGCTCCTGGCTGCTGAACGGCCCCGGCGGGCTCGGCGAGGAGAAGGCGGTCGCCCGGCACTTCGTGGCCCTGTCCACGAACGCCGGCAAGGTCACCGAGTTCGGTATCGACCCGGACAACATGTTCGAGTTCTGGGACTGGGTCGGCGGCCGCTACTCCTTCGACTCGGCCATCGGCCTGTCGCTGATGATCGCGATCGGCCCGGACCGCTTCCGGGAGCTGCTCGACGGCTTCCACACCGTCGACGAGCACTTCCGGACGGCTCCCGCGGAGGCCAACGCCCCGCTGATCCTCGGCCTGTTGGGCATCTGGTACGGCAATTTCTTCGGCGCCGAGTCCCATGCGGTGCTGCCGTACAGCCACTACCTGTCGAAGTTCACGGCGTATCTGCAGCAGCTGGACATGGAGTCCAACGGCAAGTCGGTCGACCGGGACGGCCATCCGGTGGGCTGGGAGACCGGCCCGGTGGTGTGGGGCACGCCCGGCACCAACGGGCAGCACGCCTACTACCAGCTGATCCACCAGGGCACCCGGCTCATCCCCGCGGACCTGATCGGCTTCGCACGTCCGGCGGCCGAGCTCGGCGACGAACTGGCCGCCCAGCACGACCTGTTGATGGCCAACCTGTTCGCGCAGGGCCAGGCGCTGGCCTTCGGCAAGACCGCCGACGAGGTGCGCGCGGAGGGGATCCCCGAGGGGCAGGTGCCGCACCGCACCTTCCACGGCAACCACCCCACCACGACGATCCTGGCGAAGGAACTGACCCCGTCGGTCCTCGGCCAGCTGATCGCCCTCTACGAGCACAAGGTGTTCGTCCAGGGCGCCGTCTGGAACATCGACTCCTTCGACCAGTGGGGCGTCGAGCTCGGCAAGGTCCTCGCCAAGCGCGTCGAACCCGCCCTGACCCAGGGCGCGGACGTCCCCGGCCTCGACCCCTCCACCACCGCTCTCGTGGCCGCGTACCGCGAGCTCAGGAACGCTCAGGAAGAAGTGAACTGACCATGCAGATCGGACTCATCGGGCTCGGCAAGATGGGCGGCAACATGCGCGAGCGGATCCGCCGCGCCGGCCACACCGTCATCGGCTACGACCGCAACCCCGACCTCTCCGACGCGGCCAGCCTCGCCGAACTGGTCGACAAGCTCGAAGCGCCGCGCGTGGTGTGGGTGATGGTCCCGGCGGGCGCGCCCACCCAGTCCGTCGTCGACGAGCTCGGCGGCCTCCTCTCCCCCGGTGACACGGTCGTCGACGGCGGCAACTCCCGCTGGACGGACGACGAGAAGCACGCCGAGGAGCTGGGCGCCAAGGGCATCGGCTTCGTCGACGCGGGCGTCTCCGGAGGTGTGTGGGGCCTGCAGAACGGCTACGCGCTGATGGTCGGCGGCGACAAGGAGCACGTCGAGCGGCTCCAGCCGATCTTCGAGGCGCTCAAGCCGGAGGGCCCGTACGGCTATGTCCACGCGGGCAAGGTCGGCGCCGGGCACTTCTCCAAGATGGTCCACAACGGCATCGAGTACGCCATGATGCAGGCCTACGCCGAGGGCTGGGAGCTGCTGGAGAAGATCGAGTCGGTGGACAGCGTCCGGGAGGTGTTCCGCTCCTGGCAGGAGGGCACGGTCATCCGTTCCTGGCTGCTCGACCTCGCGGTCAACGCCCTCGACGAGGACGAGCACCTGGACAAGCTTAAGGGCTTCGCGCAGGACTCGGGTGAGGGCCGCTGGACGGTCGAGGCGGCCATCGACAACGCGGTGCCGCTGCCCGCCATCACGGCCTCCCTCTTCGCGCGGTTCGCCTCCCGCCAGGACGACTCCCCGCAGATGAAGATGATCGCGGCCCTGCGCAACCAGTTCGGCGGGCACGCCGTCGAGTCGAAGGAGTAGCGCGGTCGTGGGGGACCTTCTCCTGGTCCGCCACGGCGAGACGGAGTGGAGCGTGTCGGGACAGCACACCAGCTGGACCGACCTGCCCCTCACCCAGCACGGTGAGGAGCAGGCCAAGTCGCTCGCTCCCCTCCTCTCGCAGCGGACCTACGCACTCGCACTGACCAGCCCGCTCGGCCGCGCGATACGCACCGCCGAACTCGCGGGCGTCACCGGCACGGTGGTCGAACCGGACCTGCACGAGTGGGACTACGGCGCCTACGAGGGCATCACCACCGTCGAGATCCACCGCACCCGCCCCGACTGGGACCTGTGGACCGACGGCGTGCCGCCCGGCCCGGACGGGCACCCCGGCGAATCACCCGAGCAGATCGGCCGGCGCGCCGACGGCGTCCTGTCCCGCGTGGACGCGGCCCTCCCCGACGGCGACGTGATCCTCGTGGCCCACGCCCATTTCCTACGGGTCCTGACGGCCCGCCGCCTGGGCCTGTCCCCCGCGGACGGCCGCCTCTTCCAACTGGCGACGGGCACGGTGAGCCGCCTGTCGACCGAACACGACCGCCCGGTGATCGCCGAGTGGAACACCCGGCCCTGACACTCCGGGCCCGGCCGAGCAGGCAGGGCGAAGTCCTGTGCGGTGCTCCGCGCCCGCGAAGCGGCGCGGAGCACCGCACGACCAGCCACGACGGCGCCTCACTCGATCCCCGGCACATCTCGGCCCCGCGGCGGGTGAGCAAACGCGTTGCACCCCCACCGACGACTGTCCCACTCGGCGATTAGAGTCCCGCTCTGTGGAGATCAACGATCTGACGCCGGCCGAGCAGCAGGTGTGGCGGGCGTTCTCGACGGGGGCGACGGTCGACTTCCGGGAAGGGGGCGACGGCGAGGACACGTCGGGGGGTGCGCAGTGGGGGCCTGAACGGACCATAAGGGCAACGGTGTTGCGGGCGCTGCTCCTCAACGGCCCCCGGGTGCCCGGGGAAGTGGCCGCGCTGAAGGTCCAAGGCGCGCGGATCATCGGCACCCTGGACCTGAGGCACGCGACGGTCGACAGCATCGTCCATCTGACGTACTGTCACTTCGCCGACGCCCCGGACCTCTCCGGCGCCCGCCTCCCGTACCTCAACCTGCGTGACTCCGTGCTGCCCGGCCTGATGATCGCGCGGGCCCGCGTGGACGGCAGCGTCCGGCTGACCCGGTGCCGGTTCACCGGAGTCGTGCACCTGGGCGGGTCGCACGTCTCCGGGGTGCTGTTCCTCGAACGGGCCGAGTTCGCCGCCGTGCCGGAGCCCGGGCCGGTCCTGAAGCTCAGCCACGTCACCATCGAGGACGACCTGTGCGCCTCCGGGCTGCGCACCCACGGCGAGATACGACTCGACGGCGCCGCCGTCGCCGGATCGGTCGACCTCAACGACGCCGGGCTCCACCATCCCGGCAACGCCGTCCTCGACGCCCAGACCCTCGTCGTGGAAGGCGACCTCCTGATGCGGCGCGCGGAGGCGAAAGGCTGGATCGGGCTGCGCGGCGCGCGCATCGCGGGGCGCTTCGACCTGTCGTACTCCCACCTGGAGAACCCGGACGACTCGGCCCTGCGGGCGAGCAGCTGCACCATCGGCGAACTCTGGCTGCGCAAGGGTCCGCCCTTGAAAGGACGGCTCAACCTGCGCCGCGCCCAGGTGGACGTCCTGTTCCTGGAACCGGAGGTGGTGCCCGACGAGGTCTATCTGAGCAGCCTCGTGTACACCACTCTCACCCCCCACGAACCCGCCGAACGCCGCCTCCCCATGCTGGAACGCGATGCCGAGGGCTATGTCCCGCACGCCTACGAGCAGTTGGCCACCGCCTACCGCCGCGTCGGCGACGACCACGCCGCCCGTCTGGTCCAGCTCGCCAAGCAGCGCCGCCTCCGCTCCACCCACGCCTGGTACGGCCGCCTCTGGGGCTACGTCCAGGACGCCACCGTCGGCTACGGCTTCCGCCCGCTGCGCGCAGCCGTATGGCTCCTGTCGCTCCTCGCCATCGGCTCGACCGCCTACGCCCTGCACCACCCCCACGCGCTCAAGGCGTCGGAGGCCCCGCACTTCAACCCGGTCTTCTACACCCTGGACCTGCTGCTTCCGGTGATCTCCTTCGGCCAGGAGGAGGCGTTCGCGCCGGACGGCTGGTACCAGTACCTCGCCTACGCCCTGATCATCACCGGCTGGATCCTGGCGACGACGGTCGTCACCGGCGTGACCAGAACCGTCAGCCGCCAGTGAGCCGCCGCGCGGCATGCTGGGCGGCCAGGCGCACGGGCGCGTTCTGGGCGCCGTACCCCTGGTATCCGCCGTCACGCTGGACGAGCTCGAAGAAGACCCGGCCCACGGTCCGCGTGTAGCAGTGCCGGAACTCCCCGTGCGGATCCCGGTCGTAGAGGATCCCGAGCTCGCGATACGTGTCCAACTCCCCCTCGGCGAACTCGAACCGGGCCGCCAGGTCGTCGTAGTAGTTCGCGGGCACAGCCAGCAGCATTCCGCCGGCCTCGCGGAAGCGGCGTGCCGCGGCCACCACGTCGTCCGTCGCCAGCGCGATGTGCTGGGCGTGGACCGTGTCGTCGGCGGGCGCCGCCCCGACGGACAGGGCGATACGGACGCTGCCGTCGGCGGCGGTGACGGCACGACTGCGCAACAGACCGTACGGGTCGGCCACGTCCACGCTCTCCTGGGCGGACAGGCCGAGCACGCTGCGGTGGAAGAGGGTGGCCTCGTCGAAGTGGTGCCAGGGCTGGACGAGAGCGAGATGGTCGATGCGCCGCACGCCCAAGTCCTGCGGGGTGTGGTCGACATCCTCGAAGTCACCGCGCCAGTCGGGCAGTTCGGGCCGACCGGTCGCGCAGAAGAACAACTCCGTGCCGTCCGGGGCCGCCACCGCATCCAGCGGCGCGTCCTCGCTCGCCCGACGGCGCGGCAGCACGGGCGCCAGCAGCGCCTCGGCGCGCCGGGCCGCGCCCGCGGGGTCCGGGGACTCCAGACCGATCGCGGCGAGCCCGGTGCCGTCCCGCCGGGCGGCCGGCCCGGTGTTGACGAGCACCCGGGCCTCCCCGGCCTGCCACAGATCGACCGGCTTGCTGCGGTGCCGCGCCGTCCGCGCGAAACCCAGGGCCCCCAGCACCTCGCTGACCGGTTCGGCATCGGGAGTGACCAGCTCGGCAAAGGCAACCCCCGTGGGAACGACGGGGGCGGGCAGCTCGGCCGGCCCCACCGCCTCCTGGAGGACCAGAAGCGACCGGTGCGCGTCCACCGCCGTCGGCCCGGCCTCGGCCTGCCGGAACACGTCGTTGAAGACCTCCAGAGAGAGCGGCCCGGCATACCCCGTGCGCAGCACATGCCGCACGAGCCCGGCGACGTCGAAGCCGCCCTGCCCCGGGAAGCAGCGGTAGTGACGACTCCACTGCAGGACGTCCATCGCAAGCAGCGGAGCATCCGCGAGCTGCAGAAAGAAGATCTTCTCGCCGGGGATGTCCTCGATCCCCTTGGGATCGGACCCACGGGAAAGAATGTGAAAGCTGTCGAGACAGGTACCGAGCGCGGGATGGTCCGCCATCTCGACGACGTGCCAGGCGTGGTCATACGTACTGACGTGCCGCCCCCAGGCAAGCGCCTCGTAGGCGACACGGATCCCGAAGTCCTGTGCCAGACCGGCGAGTCGGCTCAGCTGCTCGGCGGCGAGGGCGTCGTCGTCGACGGCCAGGGGACTCACGCTGGAGCAGACGAGGACCGTATCGGCCCCCAGCCGCCGCATGACCTCGAACTTGTGCCGGGCGCGACGCAGATTAAGGGTGAACTCCTCCTCGGGCACGGCTTCGATGTCCCGCATGGGTTGATAGAGGTCGATGCCGAGCCCGAGGTCGGCACAACGGGCCCGGATCTCCTCGGGCCTGAGGGAACTCGCCGTCAGGTCGTTCTCGAAGATCTCAACCCCGTCGAACCCGGCCCGGGAGGCGGCGGTGAGCTTCTCGGTCAGAGAGCCGCTGAGAGAAACAGTGGCAATGGACGTACGCATGGACGGCTCCTTCGAACTGCCGGCTACTGCAGCGCCCCTTCAAGGGGCGCGGGGCTGTGTTTGATTTGCGGCTACCGCCGCGTGGGCGCGAGCAACCACAACGAACCCGCACCCGTCACACGGCCTCCCCGACCGAGCTCTCCACCGCAAAGTCCGCGAGCATCCGCCCACTGTCGGGCTCCCGCCCCGTGAACAACCGAAACGCATCGGCAGCCTGGAACACAGCCATGCCGCCCCCGTCCAACGTGGCGCAGCCAACCGCCCGAGCGGCCCGCAGCAACTCCGTCTCCAGGGGGCGATAAACCACCTCGGCAACCCACAACCCGGGATGAAGCAGTTCAGCAGCGAAGGGCAACCCCGGATGGGCCGCCATCCCGGTGGGCGTGGCATGCACAACGCCGTCGGCCGAGCCGAGCAGCCGATCGAGCTGCTCGGGAGTACCGGCGGCCGCCCGGCCGACCCCGAAGTGCCGGTTCAGACCGTCGGCAAGATCCGCGGCCCGATCGGCCAAGGCATCAACGACGGTGACCCGCTCGGCGCCCAGCGTGAGCGTGGCGTGTGCGACGGCCGCCCCGGCCCCGCCGGCCCCCAGCTGCACCACCCGCTCCAGCGAAGCGTCCGGCAGCCCCCGCGCGAACGAAGCCGCGAACCCGGTGACGTCCGTGTTGTGGCCGATGGCGCGTCCGCCCTGGAAAACGACGGTGTTGACCGCCCCCAACGCCTCGGCCTGTGGAGCAAGCTCATCCAGGTGCTCGATCACCAGCTGCTTGCACGGGTGCGTGATGTTGAGCCCGTCGAAGCCGAGGTCCCGGGCGGCCCGCACCAGGTCACCGACCGCCTCCGGCGGCACGCCGAGGGTGTCGATGTCGATGAGCCGGTAGAGACAGCGCAGGCCCTGCCGGTCCGCCTCCCGCTCGTGCAGCGCCGGGCTGAGCGACGGGCCGATGCCGGAACCGATCAGTCCGACGAGATACGAGTCCTTGGCCACGGGGCCTCCTGAGCCAACGCTAATGTACGAACTAGTACGTTAGCTATATCAGCCCGGCGGTTGCCTGGGAAGACCTCGCCCGGCGCCGGCCGGCCCGCCTTCTAGAATCTGCGGCACTGGCCGTACTCCCGAAGGAACCCGATGACCAGCGTCGACGAACCGGCACGACCCAACGGGCGGATCCGCGACGCCGCCCGCACCCAGGCCGAGATCCTCGACGTGGCGACCCAGGAGTTCGCGCGGGCGGGTTACGACGGCGCCCGGGTCGACGAGATCGCCGCCCGCACCCGCACCACGAAGCGGATGATCTACTACTACTTCGGCGGCAAGGAACAGCTGTTCACGGCCGTCCTGGAGCGGGCGTACGGCGTGATCCGGGAGGCCGAGCAGAAGCTGGACGTCGAGCACCTGGACCCGGTCGCGGCCATCCGCCGCCTGGCCGAGCTGACCTTCGACCACCATGAGCAGCACCCGGACTTCATCCGCCTGGTCAGCATCGAGAACATCCACGGCGCCGAGCACATCGCCGCCTCCGGGAAGCTGGGCAGGATCGGCTCCCCCGCGCTCGACGTGATCCGCCGCATCCTGGCCGCCGGGCAGGAGTCGGGCCTGTTCACGGCCGACGTCGACGCGGTCGACCTGCACGCGATGATCAGTTCGTTCTGCTTCTTCCGGGTCTCCAACCGGCACACGTTCGGCGCCCTGTTCGGCCGCGACCTGGTCGACCCGGCCCAGCGCGAGCACTACCGCACGATGCTGGGCGACATGGTGATCGCCTATCTGACGGCGGACCGCGCGACCGACTGATCGCGCCGATCACACGCACGGCAGCGGCAAGATCCTTCGGCTGCAACCCTTGACACCCGGGAAACGTGGGCGCAACATCCGTAGCCAACCGCTACTAACTATCCAGTGGGTTAATTAGCCGGGTAGCACCCGGCGCGGCCGTCCCGCCACCCCAGGGATCCGGCACTTCTCCCCGCCGCTCACTCCGCTTACGTTGGAGCCCCCTCGAAGGAGCAAGCCGTGTCCGTCCCCGCCGAAGCCGTCGGGCAGCCGAAAAAGGCGGCGACCGCCGCCTGGATCGGCAGCGCCCTGGAGTACTACGACTTCTTCATCTACGGCAGCGCGGCCGCGCTGATCTTCCCGAAGGTCTTCTTCGACGAGTCCGACCCGGCCACCGCGACCCTGCTGTCGCTGGCCACGTTCGGTGTCGCGTACGCGGCCCGGCCGATCGGCGCGCTCTTCCTCGGCCACTTCGGTGACCGTGTCGGCCGTAAGAAGATCATGGTCTTCACACTGATCCTGATGGGCCTGTCGACCTTCCTCATCGGCTGTCTGCCCACCCGCGCCCAGGTCGGCACGCTCGCCCCGGTCCTGCTGGTCGCCTGCCGTGTCCTGCAGGGCATCTCGGCGGCGGGCGAGCAGGCCGGCGCGAACTCGATGACCCTGGAACACGCGCCACCGCACCGGCGCGGCTTCTTCACCAGCTTCACCCTCAGCGGCACACAGGGCGGCCAGCTCATCGCCACCCTGGTCTTCATCCCGGTGGCCGCGCTCCCCGAGGACCAGCTGCTGTCGTGGGGCTGGCGGGTTCCGTTCTGGGCGAGCATCGCGGTCGCCGTCGCCGGCTACGTCATCCGCCGCAAGCTCCAGGAGACGCCGGCCTTCGCCAAGCAGGCGGCCGGCGAGGGTGTCGTGAAACTGCCGCTGGTGGTACTGCTGCGCGAGCACTGGGTGGACGTGCTGCGGGTGATCGGGGGCGCGATCATCGCCTCGGTCTCCACGATCTTCACGGTCTGGGCCCTCGCCTACGCCACCAGCGATTCCGTCGGCATGTCCCGCTCCTCCATGCTGTGGGTGAGTGCGCTCGCCAACCTCGTGGCCCTCGCCGCGATCCCCCTGTGGGCCACCCTGTCGGACCGCATCGGCCGCCGTCCCGTGTTCCTGATCGGCGCGGTCGGCAGCGCGCTCGCCATGTTCGGCTACCTGTGGGCGATCTCGACGGGCAACTACCCGCTGATCCTGGTCCTGGGCATCGTGGCCTTCGGCATCGTCTACAGCGCGGCCAACGGCGTCTGGCCCTCCTTCTACGGCGAGATGTTCTCCACCCGCGTGCGCCTGTCCGGCATGGCGATCGGCACCCAGATCGGCTTCGCCGTGGCCGGCTTCGCGGTCACGTTCGCCGCGCAGATCGCGGGCCCCGACGGCACCGACTGGTCCTCGGTCGCCCTGTTCACCGCGGCCCTCTGCGTCCCGCCGGTCGTCGCCGGCCTCTCGGCCCGCGAGACCCACAGGATCCCGACGGAGATCCTGGGCGAGCGTGCCGCCCAGGGCGCGTCACACCCGGAGACGGTCACAGCCTGACCGCCCCCCATACGCCCCCGGACCCTGGAGACCGCACCGGCTCCGGCGCCCGGGGGCCGACCATGCCCGCCCCCCAGCACTGTCCACACCTCACGCCTCGACCACGCGCGCCAGCCACCGACCTCGCGCCACCGGTCGGCGCCGGGCCTCCCACCACCGCTTCGGGGCGAGGTATCCCGCCGCCACCCCCTCGGGGCCGGACCTCCCGCCACCAGTCGGGGCCGGGTCTCTGGTCCCGCGCTTGCGGGGTGCCGCCTGCGCCCACCCGTGCCGCCCCAAGCGGCACGACTGCCCGCAGGCCACGGCAGGTATCGGCTGGCGGCACAGCGTGGCGGACCTGCCGGAGGTCTCGGTCGGACAGGCTGTCCGGGTCCTATGCCCGCGGGTGCCGCGGTTCGTAGAGGCCGACCTCGCCGCCGCCCGGCAGCCGGAAGCCGGTCAGCCGGCCCCAGCGTGCCTCCGTCAAGGGCCGCGTGAACTCCACGCCCTTCGCGGTGAGTTCGGCGGTGGTCGCGTCGATGTCGTCGCACATCAGCATCAGTTCGTGCGAGGGCTCGTCCTCGGCCGGGTGGAAGGCGACCTCGGCGGGCGGCGCCTTGAAGATGAGCCAGCCGTGCCCGGCGTCGACGTGCGCCCAGCCGAGGACGTCCCGGAAGAAGGCGCGGTCCGCCTCGGCGTCGCGGGTGTAGATCACCACATGTGCACCATTGATCACGCGCGGAGGCTAGGTCCCCGGCCCGGGGCACGGCAAGGGCGGCGCGCTGGTGCCTCATGCGGAGGCAGCGGCCACGCAGAACTCGTTGCCCTCCGGATCGGCCATGACGATGTGGTGTCCGCCGAACTCCTCCAGGACACTCCCGCCCTCCTTCACCAGGCGCTCGGACTCGGCCCGGACGCGGGCCCACCGCTCGCCGGGGCTGCCGCCTCCCGGTACCCGGACGTCGATGTGGAGGCGGTTCTTCGCCGTCTTGGGCTCGGGGACCTTCAGGATGGACAGCCGGGGGCCCACGCCGTCGGGATCGCAGAGCCACGCGCCGTCGTCCGCCGAGTCGTCGTCCGGCAGGTCGAACTGCGCGAGCCACTCCTCGCGGGTGGTGAAGGGTGCGGGCGGCGGCTCGTCGACATAGCCGAGCGCCGTCTTCCAGAACTCGGCGAGGACCTTCGCGTCCGCGCAGTCAAGCGTGAGATCGAAGTCGGCTGCCATGCAAGGACCGTACTGCGCACCACTGACATTGATCCTGATACTCAGGTTCCGGTGGTCGTGACTCTGCCACTGACTGACGTCCTGCTGGACTGTCTTCTGGCTGTTCTGTCCGGC